>NZ_CP113343.1:2536368-2853414 GCF_026683955.1 Arthrobacter sp. MMS18-M83
ACGAGCCCACCCAAATGCAATACGCCCAAGCGATCGTGGACTGGGGAGACGCCGGTGGGTACGACGTCGAGACCGTCTGGGACGAGGTGTGCATGGCCGCGCTGGGCATCCCCTTTGACCGCGCCCAGCACCGCCCGGCGTCGAGCCTTTCCGGCGGCGAGCAAAAGCGCTTGGTGCTCGAGGCACTGTTCTCGGGACCGGATCAGCTGCTGCTCCTCGACGAGCCGGACAACTACCTCGATGTTCCGGGCAAGCGTTGGCTCGAAAGCAAACTCAACGAATCCAAGAAGACGGTTTTCTTCATCAGCCACGATCGCGAGCTGCTAAACAATGCCGCGGGACGCATCGTGACCCTCGAACCCGGCATCAACGGGGCTGGCGCTTGGGTGCACGGCGGCGGTTTCGGGACGTACGTGGACGCGCGTATTGACCGCAACGCGCGCTTCGAGGAACTGCGCAAACGCTGGGACGAGGAGCACCTGAAGCTCAAGGAACTCGTCATCATGTACAAGACCAAGGCTGCGTTCCGCTCGGACATGGCCAACAAATACCAGGCCGCGCAGACCCGTCTCGCCAAGTTCCTGGAAGCCGGTCCGCCCGAAGCCCTGCCGCTGGAGCAGAACGTACACATGCGGCTCAAGGGAGGCAGAACGGCCAAGCGCGCCGTGGTGGCTGAAAAGCTGGAACTCACGGGCTTAATGAAGCCGTTCTCCACCGAGATCTGGTTCGGGGACCGCGTGGGCGTGCTGGGCTCCAACGGCTCCGGCAAGAGCCATTTCCTGCGGCTGCTGGCTGCCGGCGGCACCGATCCGGAGCGCGAGCACTTGCCGGTTTCCGACGTCGAAATCGCTGAAGTCCCGCACGAGGGCACCGTGAAACTGGGTGCCAGGATCCGTCCCGGATTCTTCGCGCAGACCCATTCCCGCCCGGACCTCCTGGGCCGGACACTCCTCGATATCCTCCACCGTGGCGACGAACACCGCTCCGGGCTGGGCCGCGAGGCTGCTTCTGGTGCGCTCGATTCCTACGGGCTGGTGGGCTCGGCCGAGCAGAAGTACGAGTCTCTCTCCGGAGGGCAGCAGGCGCGCTTCCAGATCCTGTTGCTCCAGCTCTCGGGCGCCACGCTCTTGCTCCTTGACGAGCCCACGGACAACCTGGACCTGCACTCGGGCGAAGCCTTGGAACGCGCGATCGACGCGTTCGAGGGCACCGTCCTGGCTGTCACGCACGACCGCTGGTTCGCGAAGTCCTTCGACCGTTTCCTCGTCTTCGGATCCGACGGCAAAGTCTACGAATCCGCCGAGCCCATCTGGGACGAGTCCCGGGTAGAACGGGCCCGCTGACGTCCAGGTAGTTCCCCCGCGGCCAACTCCCCGCGGCCAACTCCAGCGGACTGACGGCGCCCAACGGCCTGACGGCTCTCAACGGACCGACAGCTCCCAACGCTCCTGCAGATATGGCGGCCTCCAACCCGACGCTCCTGCAGATATGGGCGAAAAATTCGGATCGCTCCCGCATTGCAGGAGCGATCTCGATTTTGGGCTTAATGGTGAGTGAGGATCGGGATTTGGGGGCTTAAAGGTGATCGAGGATCGGAGCCGGCTTCCCCTCCGGCTCGACGATGTGTACGATCGTACGCATGGCTGATTACTTCGCTGATGACCCGCGCACCAACCGGGAACGGATGCTCGCTGGAGACCTCTGCATCTCCGACGATCCCGAGAACCCGCGTCAATCGCAGCGGGCGGTCCTGCTACAGACCAAGTACGCGGCGGCCTACGTCGAAGACCAGGATGCTGAACGGCCCATCCTCGCGGAGCTCCTGGGCGGGCTGGGTGAAGACGCCCACATCAAACCACCGATCTTCGTGGACTACGGCACGTACATTACGGTTGGAGCCCGCACCTTCATCAACTACAACCTGACTGCCCTGGACGTCGCGCCGATCACCATCGGCGAAGACTGCCAGATCGGGCCCAATGTCCAGCTGCTGACGCCGACCCACCCCGTGGAGCCGAAGCCGCGCCGCGACCGGCTCGAGGCCGCGCAGCCGATCACCATCGGAAACAATGGTGGCTCGGGGGCGGAGCAATCGTCCTTCCCGGCGTGAGCATCGGCGACAACTCCGTGATCGGCGCGGGTGCGGTGGTCACCAAGGACATTCCCGCCAACTCGCTCGCAGTCGGCAACCCGGCCCGGGTCATTCGGGAGATCTGAAACAGTGGCCGTACGCCGCTTCGATCCGGACCGACGGGACCGGATCATCGACGCCGCCTTGGATGTGATCGCCGCCCAGGGTGTTGCCGGCGCTTCGCATCGCAAGATTGCCGAGCATGCCGGAGTGCCCCTGGGGTCCATGACCTATCACTTCGCCAACATGGATGAACTCCTCACGGAGGCGTTCAGGCGCTTCGGGAATTCGATCGCCGACCGCTTTGATCAGGAGTTGGGAGAAGCGACAGACGTCGACGGCGCGCGGCTGGCCGTGGTGGACTTGATCCATCTCGATTTGCTGGACTCACAGCGGGACCTCGTGCTGACGCACGAGCTTTACACGCTCGCCGCCAGGAAGCCGGTGTTCCGCCAGATCACCCGGGACTGGATGGCCCGGAGCAGGCGTGCCCTAGGGCTGCATTTCGACCCGGAAACCTGCAGGATGTTGGACGCACTGATTGAAGGCCTTTTCATCCACGCCGCGCTCGACACCGAACCGCACCACCGGGCCACCACCATAGAGGCGGTCGCCCGCATCACCACCCCGTATCACCACCCTGCCCGGACCGCCCACTAGCGCACCCCCAGCACCGAAACCCGACGTGAAAATCTCTCCGTGGAAGTTGTGACCGTATGACCACCAGCACCAGAACCGCCCCCGACGTCAAAGCCGCGGCAATCGCCACTTTCTTGGTCTTCGGCATGAATGGGCTCGTTTTTGCCAGCTGGGCGGCCCGCATACCTGCCGTCACCCAGACCTTGAATCTCACCTCCGGACAGATGGGCACACTGTTGCTGTGCACCGCCGTCGGGTCCTTGGTGGCGCTGCCATCCGCGGGATGGGTGGTCGGCAGGATCGGTACGGCCAACACAGTCCGGGCCGCCGGGCTGCTAGCCGCCTCCGCCGGAGCGGCCATCGCCTTCTCCTTGATGGCCGGCTCCGTGGCCGCCACCGCAGTGGCGCTGTTTTTCTTCGGTGCGGGAGTCGGTCTGTGGGATGTTTCGCAGAATATCGAAGGGGCCGACGTCGAACACCGGCTCGGGCGCACCATCATGCCGCAGTTCCACGCCGCCTTTAGCGGGGGTGCCTTTGCAGGGGCACTGATTGGTGCGTGGCTTTCCCAGATGGGGGTAGGACTTCCGGAACATCTGCTGGTGATTGCCGGCGTCGTGGTGCTTCTCACCTTGACGGCGCCGCGCTACTTCATGCCCCACGAAACCACAGGAACGGCGTCCGACGCCGGCGTACCGGCTGTCAAGGGTCCCTCGGCGTGGCGGGACTCCCGCACCCTGTTGATAGGTGTGGTGGTACTCGGAGCGACCCTCACGGAAGGCGCCGGAAACGACTGGATCGCCAAGGCTTCGGTGGATGGTCTGAATACGACGGAATCGACGGGCGCCCTCCTGTTTGCCCTCTTCGTCGCGGCGATGACCCTGATGCGGTTCCTTGGCGGACGCGCGATCGACAGGTTCGGACGCGTCGCGGTGCTTCGGGCGAGCATGGCCGCCGCCGCAATGGGCCTGGCGCTGTTCGTCTTCGCGGACAACCTCATCCTTGCCGGGGTGGGCGCGGCCCTCTGGGGCATCGGCGCCGCCTTGGCCTTCCCGATGGGCATGTCCGCCGCTGCCGATGATCCCCAACACGCAGCCGCCCGCGTCTCTGTGGTCTCGACCATTGGCTATGTTGCGTTTCTCGCGGGTCCGCCGCTCTTGGGATATCTGGGCGACCACACCGGCATCCACATGGCCCTGCTTGCAATCGGAGCGCCGATCTTGATTGCCCTGTGGCTGGCTGGCGCCGCTAAACCTTTGGCGAAAGACAACTGACTCGCAGTTGTTGTCGTTAAAACGCGGCATAACGACAACAACTGCGAGCTAGTTGGGTGACTGCGCGGCGGTGGCTACGGCGCCGAGGTTGCGGGCGCCGACGGAACAGCGCTCGGCGTTGCCCCGTTGGTGGCGCCGCTTTGCCGAGTCCGGCCTTGGCCGCCCTGGCCGTTTTGACCGCCATTCAAGTTCTGGAACTGGCCGCGGCCGGGACGGGCCTGTCCGGCGTCTATGAGCTTGGTGACACCGACGCCTCCGAAGAAGCCGACGGCGACCAGCAGCACGGCGAGGAGGATCTGCGTCAGGCGTCCCATCTGGAAGCGCTTCTTGGGAACGAACGGCTCCGGAGCTTGGGCGAATGGCTGCCCCGTGGGTTCCTGTCCGGTGGCCTGCAGAACTGCGGTTGGCTGGCCGGCATGGGGCTGCTGGGAGTAGGGCTGTTGAGGCTCCGGCTGGTTCAAGGGACCGGGCTCCGGCGCTGAATAGGACATTCGTGGATCTCCTGTTTGGGTGTTTCTTCGTTTAGTAGCTGTGGGGGTGAAAATGGTCAGGCTATTCGTACCGCAGGGCGTCGATCGGCCGCAGTTTCGCCGCCTTGTTGGCAGGGTAGATGCCGAAGATCAGGCCGATCGCCGCGGAAACCAGGAACGACAGCCACACGGTCCACCACTGGACTTCGGGCTGGGTTCCCAACACGGGGAAGGCACTGCCGATGTATCCCGCGGCAATGCCCAGCACGCCGCCGATCAGCGAAATGATGAGCGATTCGATCAGGAACTGGCTCACGATGCTCCCGCGCGAGGCCCCGATTGCCTTGCGGATGCCGATTTCGCGCGTGCGTTCGGTGACCGTGACAAGCATGATGTTCATGACGCCGATCCCGCCTACCAGCAGCGAAATCCCGGCCACGGCGCCCAAGAGGATGGTCAGCGTGGCGGTGGTCGTCGTGGCCGTGGTGAGGATCTGCGCTTGGTTCCGCACTTGGTAGTCACGGTTGGCAGACGTGACGTTGTGCCTGGCATCGAGGATCATTTGCACCTCGTTCTGGGCCTGGTTCATCACGTCCGCCGACTTCGCCTGGACGCTGATCGAGGCAAGGGAAGGCGAGTATCCGGTGAACTTGTCCTGGGCGGCACTGTAGGGGATCACAACAATGTCGTCCGGGTCGTTCAGGCCCGACGAGCCCTTTTGGGACAGGACCCCGGAGACCACGAAGTTCTGGCCGTTGAGGGCGATCGTCTGCCCCACGGCGGAGGCCACTGAGTTGCCCACCAGATCTTGGGCCACGGTGTTGCCGATGACTGCCACCGCAGTGCCGTTGCTCGCGTCGCCCTCACTGAAGTACGAGCCCGCTGCGAGCGTGTCGTTCGAAATGCCAAAGTACGACGGCGTGGTCCCCACAAACGTTGCGACCGCGTGGGTTGCGTCCTTGTAGGTTCCCGTGACGTTCTGGGCGGTGACTACGGGCGCCGTCGCGGCGACGTCGGGGGCCATGACGGGGTCAGTCAGCGAGGCCATGTCCTGGAGGGTCAGGTTGGTGCCGCGGGAGCGCGGACCGGTGACGGTTTGTCCGCCGCCTGCGGCGCGCCCGCCCGCCGTCGTCTGGCGGCTGACCGTGAGTACGTTGGTTCCCAGTTTGCCGATCTGGGCTTTGATGGCGTTGGAGGTTCCGGCGCCTACTGCCAGCAGGATGATGACGGACGCGATGCCGATCAGGATGCCGAGGGTGGTGAGTATGGAGCGCATCTTGTTGGCCATCACCCCCGTCAGGGCGAAGCGTACCGATTCGGCGATCATCATAGTGGCACCGCCGTCGCCAGAGGATGTCCGTGGACGCCGCGGACCCGGTGGTCCTCAATGATGTGGCCGTCCTGGAATCGCACTACCCGGTTAGCCCGCGCCGCTACGTCGGCCTCGTGGGTAATCATCACGATGGTCCTTCCGTTGGCGTGCAAGGACTCGAAGAGGTCCAGGATCTCGTGGGAGGACTTGGTGTCCAAGGCGCCAGTCGGTTCGTCGGCCAGCAGTAGCACCGGGTTGGTCACCAGGGCCCTCGCGATGGCGACGCGCTGTTGCTGGCCTCCCGAGAGCTGCGAAGGCTTGTGGTCTGCACGTTCCGCCAAGCCCACTGAATCGAGCACCTCCAAGGCCCGCTCCCGCCGTTCTTTCCGGTGCACTTTTGCGTAGGCGAGGGGCATGGAGACGTTGTCCACGGCCCGGGTTCGCGGTATGAGGTTGAAGTTCTGGAAGACGAAGCCGATTTTCCGGTTGCGGATCTGCGCTAGCTGGAATTCGTCTAGGGTCCCGGTGTCGATGCCGTCCAGGTGGTAGGTACCCTGGGTGGCTCCATCGAGGCAACCGATGATGTTCATCATGGTGGACTTTCCGGAGCCTGAGGCGCCGATGATGGCCACGAAGTCGCCGCGGTCGATGGAAATGCTCACGGAGTCCAGTGCGCGGACCTCGGCCTCCCCCTTGCCATAGATCTTGCTTACGGAGTCCAGTTGGATGACAGCGTCGTTCACGGCTGTTTACCCACCATTTCCGCGGGTACCGCCGGTGCCTCCGGCGCCGCCGGTGCCTCCCGTTCCGCCAAATCCACCGGTACCGCCCAGGCCGCCCGTCCCGGTCCGTCCGGTGGTGGTGCTGGTGTCCAAGGTGGAGGAGACGGCCGGGAGTTCAATTTGATCGCCTGCGCTGAGCCCGGTCAGCACCTGGGTGCGTCCGTTGTCCGTGATCCCGGTGGTGATGGGTACCGCCGTCGAGGTTCCGTTCTTGAGGACGCTGACAGTTTGCCGGGTTCCGGTGGTGGTGATTGCCAGCGAAGGCACCGTCAGCGCGTTCTTGGCGGTCGCTGTCGTCACGGAGATGTTTGCGCTCTGGCCTAGCCGGAGTGCTGCCGGGGGATTCTTGATGGAGATGGTGACCGGGTAGCTGACCACGTTGTTGGTTGTGGTGGCGTTCTGCGCGATCGCCGTGATGGTGCCGGTGACGGGTGCAGCGGAGGGGTCGGCCTTGAGGGCCGGGAAGGTGAAGGTCGCGGAGTCGCCAGTCTTCATGGCGGCGATGTCCGATTCGGCGAAGTTGGCGATCACCTGAAGATGCGCGGTGTCGCTGATCGTGATGAGTCCGGACGAGGAGGTGCTCGCGGCGCTCGTGGAGGAGCTGCCCGAGGCGCCGGATGCACCGGATGAGCTGGAACCGGAGGAGCCGGAGCTGCTACCGGCGTTGCCTCCCACCACGGCGTTGACGGCGGTGATTGTGCCTGAAACCGGAGCGGCGAGGGAGCAGGACGCCAGGTTCTTGGTTGCGGTGTCGACGGCGATCTGGGCAGACGTGGTGTTTGACGTGGCGCCGCCGCCGCTTTGAGCTGAATTGAGGGCTGTCTGGGCCGATGCGAGCTGCTCTTTGTCCTTGAGGGCTGAGCTGGCTTGCTGGTTGACTGCCTGGGTCAGGGCTTGATTGTCCTTCGCCAACTGGGCCTGGGCAGCGTTGAGCGCGGTCTGGGCCGGCTGGCTTGAGGGCGAGGCACTGGCAGCGGTTTGCGCAGACGCGACAGTTGCCGTGTCATTGTTCACGGCCGTCTGCGCCGCGGCCACGGCACTGGCCTGCTGGCTCGCGTCAAGATTGGCCGTCTGTTGGGCGTTGGCCAGGTTTTGGTTTGCCGAAGCTACCTGGTTGCTGGCAGAAGCTTGCTGTTGGTTTGCCTGTGCCGCGGCCGAATCCAATTGGGCCTGGGCAACGGCCAGGGCGTTCTGGGCGTTGGTCGGATCAATGGTGACCAACACTTGCCCCGCCGTGACTTGTTGGCCCGTCACCGCGGAGACCGTGGCAATTGGCCCGGTGCAGTTCTGCGCGTTGATGACGGTGGTGCTAGCGGGCGAGACGTTACCGCTCGCGGTGGACACGGCCGCGAGGTCCGCCGCGCTGACCGCGACCGTGCGGGCTGTGGTGTCGGCGGCTGTTTGCGGTACGCCGTTCAGCACGAAGAAGGCACCGGCGGCAATGCCGACTACGGCCACCCCGATGCCGCTATTGATGAGTTGAGGCTTTGAGAGCATGCCCGAACACTATGGTTGCTCGCTTGGAACATGCCGAGTGCTGCCTGAGGGTTTGCCTTATGTGACGTGCTGCTCCCCTAGCCGGCCCGCCGCTATTCTGGTGGGATGCGTAGCATGGTGCGAAAGGGCCTTTGGGGCACCAGGAGCATTGCGCGACTCGATCGGGCTGTGGTCCGCGCCGTTTCGCGCTTGCCGGAAGGCCGGCACGACGCCATTCTGAAGAACCTATCGGAGGCCGCTACCAAGGGCAAGTTGTGGTTTGCCCTTGCCGGCGTTCTCGGGGCCGTTCCCGGCAAGCCTCGAAATGCGGCAATCCACGGCCTCCTGGCTCTTGGCGTCTCGTCGGCCGTGACCAATCTCGGCTTCAAGACCCTCGTGCCGCGGGCCCGGCCACTGCCCGAGCACCTTCCGGCTTTCCGCTTTGTGAACCCCCAGCCCACCAGCTCCTCCATGCCCTCGGGCCATTCGGCGTCGGCGGTCGCCTTCACCCTTGGCGTTGCACTCGTGCATCGCCGGCTGGGGGCGGCGCTGGCCCCGGTGGCTGCCGGAGTGGCGTACTCCCGCGTGCATACGGGAGCCCATTGGCCCTCCGACGTACTGCTCGGCTCGACGATTGGCGCCGGAGCTGCCCTCCTGACACGAAACTGGTGGCCCCTGCGCCCGCCCGTCCCGGACACCGAGCGTTCGCCGGCCGAGGCTCCAGCAATCGACGACGGCGAGGGGCTGAGTATCGCGGTCAACGCCCTCGGAGGTTCCTACTCGCCGGACACCGAGACACAGCTTCAAGAAATATTCCCTAAGGCGTATATTCATTTGATTACTGAAGGCGAGGACATCGCGGAAGAAATCCAGGCCGCCGCGGAGAAGCCCGGGACGAAGGCCTTGGGCGTGTGGGGCGGGGACGGAACTGTCGGCACCGCCGCGGATGCCGCCGTCGAGCATTCCTTCCCGCTGCTGGTGCTGCCCGGCGGTACTCTTAACCATTTCGCGCGTGACGTCGACGCCCGGTCGCTGGAAGGTGCCCTTGAGGCTGCCATGACGGGAGCCGCGGCGTGGACGGATCTGGGCCACGTGACGGCGGGCCGCGGCGTCGACGGCAAGGATGAGGTCACCGAGCTCATCATGCTGAATACAGCCAGCATTGGGGTGTACCCCAACTTGGTGCGGCGACGCGAGCGGCTGCAGCCTGCCTTGGGGAAGCCCCTTGCGGGGCTCGTTGCCGGGCTGCGCACCTTTGGCGCGGCAACCCCCACCACCCTCCTTATCAACGGAGTGCACCACAAGTTGTGGATCCTTTACCTAGGCCGCGGCCGCTATTACCCCCGGGATTTGGCGCCACTGACGCGGCCCGTGCTGGACGACGGCGTGCTGGACATCCGCATGGTGACGGCAGACGAGCCCTTCGCGCGGCTGAGGCTGCTGTGGGCGGTCCTCACGGGAACCGTGGCCACGTCGAAAGTGACGCATCTGAGTGAGGCCTCGGAGATCAGCATCGAAGCGGTCGGAGAACCGCTCGTGATAGCGGTCGACGGCGAGCCGTTGCCTGGTGTGCGGACGGCAAAGTTCACGGTCCGCCGCCGCGCACTGCGGGTCTATTCACCGCCCTCCTAGGGCTTTCCCGGGGCCCTCGCAGGGCCGGCGGCTCCCCCGACCCGGCCGGCATCATCCATAGGGACTACCCTGGCCGGACCCTGAATCATCCCTGAGACCGGCGATTTCCGCTGCGTAGGTGGCTAGCGTTGTACCTACAGTCAACACATAGCTGCAGCAAGCGGAGGGAACGCTTCCATGATTGAGGCAACAGGCTTGAGGAAGGTCTACGGCGCAAAGACAGCCGTCGACGGAATCAGCTTTACCGTACAGCCCGGGAAAGTCACGGGCTTCCTTGGCCCGAACGGCGCCGGCAAATCCACCACCATGCGCATGATCATGGGTCTCGACCGTCCGACGTCGGGCGACGTCACCGTCAACGGTCGGCACTACTCCCAGCACAAAGCGCCCTTGCACCAAGTGGGGGCCTTGCTCGATGCCAAGGCGGTGCACACGAGCCGCAGCGCCTACAACCACTTGCGGGCCATGGCTGCGACGCACGGGATTCCGAACTCTCGCGTTGAAGAAGTCATCGAAATGACGGGCCTCACCGCAGTCGCCAAGAAGAAAGCCGGCGGATTCTCCCTCGGCATGGGCCAACGCCTCGGCATCGCGAACGCGCTCCTGGGTGATCCCCAGACGCTCATCCTCGACGAACCGGTGAACGGACTGGACCCCGAGGGCGTCCAGTGGGTCAGGAACCTTGCACGCTACCTGGCAAGCCAGGGCAAAACGATCTTCATTTCCAGCCACCTCATGTCCGAGATGGCCCAGACCGCCGATCACCTGATCGTGATTGGCCGCGGCAAGATCATCGCCGACACCTCGGTGGATGCGCTGATCGAGAGCCAGTCCCGCAAGCGCACCTTGGTGCGTACCTCGGAGACCACGCGCTTGTCTGAGTTGCTGGCCCGCGACGGCGTCCGGGTTGAGCAGAACGAGCGCGAGACCTTGGAAGTGTACGGTGTGGAGCCGCTCCGCATCGCACAGCTCGCCTTGGACAATCGGGTGCTGGTTTACGAGCTCACACCGCTCACGTCCTCGCTGGAAGAGGCCTACTTCCAGCTGGCCAAGGACGAGGTGGAATACCACTCGCACATCACCGGTGGACCGGCAGCACCAGGCGGACCGGCAGCACCAGGCGGACCGGCAGCAGGCGGGCCGGAAGCATCGGGCGGGCCGCTGGGTGCCAGCCCCGCCGGCGTCGGCTCCACCTCCGCTGCCACCATGGAAGGGATCCAGTCATGAGCACCATAACCATCAGCAAGAAGCATGCGATCCCGTCAGCCGGGACCGGCGGTGTCAATTTCCTCCGGGTGCTGAACTCAGAATCCATCAAGTTCCGGACCCTCATGAGCACCAAGCTTTTGTTGGTCTTGACCTTTGTGGCGATTGTCGGCATCGGCCTCCTGTCCGCCCTGGTCCGCTGGAACGTCGTCAACCAGTTGGTCACGGTTGGCCGCCAGGGCCACACGATGACGGCGAAGCAGGCCATTCAGTCATTCCCTCCGGGCCAGGGTTTCGATCTCTACAACCTTCCGAACGCTGGCCTGAATATCGGCATCCTGATCATGGGATCCCTGGCCGTACTTTTCATTGCTTCCGAGTACGCCACGGGCATGATCCGCTCTACCATGAACGCGGCACCGGGCCGGCTCTCCACTTTCGGCGCCAAGGCCGTCGTCTTGATTGTCGTCTCCTATGTCCTGTCGATCGTGGCCGGCATCGTGACTTTCCTGTTGGCGTCTCCTATGTTCGCTAACTTCGGGGTTGACCTTGGCTGGAGCACGGATGGAGTCCTGTACAGCGTCCTCACCGGAGGGCTGTACGTCTCCGGAGTTGCCTTGATCGGGCTCTCGCTCGGAACTCTGCTCAAGAACCCGGCCGGTGGCATTACCGTCCTGGTGGCCATCATGTTCGTGCTTCCGTTCGCCGGCCAGTTCCTCACGTTCGCGCCGGGCGACTTTTGGAAGTACGTTCCCCAGTACCTGCCCAGTGAAGCGGGCGGACGGTTCTTGTCGATCGGCCACGCGGACGGCATCCTGGACCCGTGGGCGGGCGGACTCGTGTTCCTCGGCTACGTCGTCCTGTTCATGGTTCCGGCGCTCATAGTCCTCAAGAGGCGCGACGTCTGATCCGCAACCGCTTGATCCGAAATCCAGGAAAAGCAACTCCAGGCGAGGCCGCACTAGGCTCAAGCCATGAGTGAACAGTTGCCAGCACAGGACGCATCGGCCCACGTTGCCGATGCGTCCTTTGCTGAAATCACCCTGCGACGCCGCGGCAGGATCCGCCGCTACCTTTTCGAACACCCGCGGGTCATGGACACGGTGGTGGTGCTCTGCTATTCGCTGTTGGCACTTCCCAGCTTCATTGGCTCCATCGTGGAGGGTAAGTGGTTGGCCGCCGCGCTGCTCGTTGCCATTGCGGCAATCTTGTTCCTGCGGCGCCGCTACCCGCTCAGTGTCACCGCGGCCGTAGCGGTCCTCGAAGTGGCCGCGACACTGCTGAATCCCTGGGGATCCAACGTCTCCGCAGGGCTGTGGTTTGCGCTCTACGCGGTGGCCGTGGCGAGGGCCCGGACCTTCACGTTGGCGGTGTCTGGCGCGGCGAGCCTGCCGTTGACCTTGGTGTACCTGTTCATGTGGATCAGCCCGGTCACGCCATCCAACGCCGAGGCGATTCCGGAGAACTTCCATCTCATCAGCAACATCACCGCCGCGGTCAGCATTGTGTTGTCGAATTTGATCGCCACTGGCATCGGCATTTCGGTGCGGCAGCGGCGTGAGCACGAGAGCGAAATCAGGGCTTGGGCGGCCCGCACTGCCCGTTTGGGGTCTGTCACGGAACGGAACCGGATCGCCCGCGAGATGCACGACGTCGTGGCCCACTCCCTGACGGTCATGATCAGTCTCTCGGACGGCGCCGCCGTCGTGGTCAAGAAGGATCCGGAGCGCGCAGGTGAGGTGCTCGGTGAGCTCTCGCGCACCGGCAGGACGGCGTTGGCCGATATGCGCCGTGTCCTTGGCGTGCTGCGGGACGACTCCGGTGGCCCGGCGCCTTTGGCGCCCCTGGTCAGTGGCCACAACTTGAGCAAGCTGCTCGATGGATTCCGGACAGCGGGGCTGCCGTTGCATTATTCGCACACGGGCCCTGCCCTTCCCGAAGACCCGGCCTTCCAGCTCACCGTTTACCGGATTGTGCAGGAATCCCTCACCAACGTACTGAGGTACGGGCGCTCGTTGAGCCAGGTGGATGTGCAGATCGTGCGGGACGGTGACTCAGTCACCATTGAAGTGCGCGACGACGGCCGGGGCTCCCGGGACCCAGGGGCCGAAGAGGTGGCCCTGGGAACCGGCCAGGGCATCGCGGGTATGCGTGAACGTGCGGGAATTTATGCTGGCACCGTAGATGCCGGTCCTGGCATGAACGGCGGGTGGAGGGTCCATGCGGAGCTGAATTGGAATGGAGAAAAGGGGAAATCATGACTGACAACGCTCCCATCAAGGTTCTGCTGGTGGACGACCAGCCCCTGCTGCGCATGGGATTCCGGCTCATTCTGGAGGGCGAAGAGGACCTTGAGGTGGTCGGCGAAGCCTCGGACGGCGCCGATGCGGTCAGAAAAGTGGACGAACTGGAACCGGACGTTGTCCTCATGGACGTCCGGATGCCTGCCATGGATGGAATCGAAGCCACGCGGCGGATCACGGCCTCGGCGTCCAACGCGAGGATCATCATCCTGACTACCTTCGACCTCGATGAATATGCCTTCTCCGGGCTGCAGGCCGGAGCATCCGCTTTCCTGCTCAAGGATGTTGCGCCCGCCGAGTTGGTCCAGGGGGTCCGGCTCGTAGCCAGCGGCGACGCCGTGGTGGCTCCGAGGGTCACCCAGCGGCTCCTGGAGACCTACGTCCGCGGGGGCCGGGTGCCCGGCCAGGCGCCAGTCCAGCCCCGCGATCCCCTGCTAGAAGAACTCACGCCACGCGAAACGGAAATGCTGGAGGCTATCGCGGGAGGGCTATCCAACGCGGAAATCGCCCACAAGTTCTTCCTATCCGAGGCGACGGTCAAGACCCACGTTCGGCGGATCCTCACCAAGCTGCACCTGCGGGACCGGGTCCAAGTGGTGGTCTACGCCTACGAAACAGGACTCGTGATCCCGAGCAACCCGGACTACTAGGACTTGCGACGCGGTATTTCCCTGACGACACGGGTATCCCCTAATGACGCGGGGATACCCTCATCGTCGGGGAAATACGGCATCGCGGATCCGGAACAGCGTCGCCGGGGACACAGCTAGACTCGGAGCCATGCCTTCGAACTCCCCTGCTGAGCACATCCAGGACCTTGGCGCGTATGTGAGCGCATCGCCGTCGAGCTTCCATGCCGTCCACGAGGCCGCGCGCCGCCTCGATGGCGCCGGTTTCACGGCCCTCGATGAACTTCTGCGATGGGAAGGCGGCGCTGGCCGTTTCTACGTCATCCGGGATGGTGCCCTCATCGCCTGGGTGACACCGGAAGGGGCAGCTCCCACCACGGCATTCAACATCTTCGGGGCCCACACGGATTCCCCCTCGTTCAAGCTCAAGCCGAAGCCAACAACGGGCAAGTTCGGCTGGCTCCAGGCTGGCGTTGAGGTCTACGGTGGCCCTTTGTTGAACTCCTGGCTGGATCGCGAACTCCGGCTGGCCGGGCGGCTCGTCATGCTGGACGGTACCCAGCACCTCACGGCAACCGGACCGCTCTTGCGCTTTCCGCAGTTGGCCATCCACCTGGACCGGACAGTCAATGACGGCCTCACGCTGGATAAGCAGCAACACATGAACCCGGTGTTCGGGCTCGGCGATCCCAACTCTGCGGACGTCCTGGCAATCCTGGCGGAATCCGTGGCCGGGGCTTCGGTCGATCCCGCCCAGATCGGCGGCTACGACATCGTTGTCGCGGACACGCAGGCGCCGGAGGTGTTCGGAGCCCAGGGTGAATTCTTCGCTTCGGGACGGCTCGATAATCTGTCTTCGACCCATGCCGGACTCGCGGCACTCATCGCTCACGCAGCCACGGGTGCGGCTGCCGGCGGCCCCATCGCACTACTGGCGGCCTTCGACCACGAAGAAATCGGTTCCGCCTCGCGCTCCGGAGCCTGCGGACCCATCCTCGAAGACATCCTCACCCGGATCTCCGACGGCCTCGGCGCGACGGTGAGTGAACGGCGCCAGGCGTTGTCGGCGTCGTTCTGTGTTTCCGCGGATGCTGGCCACGCCGTCCACCCCAACTACTCCGAGCGGCACGATCCCGCCAACCGGCCCATCCTCAACGGCGGACCGCTCCTCAAGATCAACGCCAACCAGCGCTACGCAACGGACGCCACCGGCGCGGCCTTCTGGGCGCGGCTCTGCGGCGAGGCGGGCGTCCCGTACCAGGAGTTTGTCTCCAACAACGACGTCCCGTGTGGCTCCACTATCGGCCCGTTGACGGCTACCCGACTGGGGATCCGGACGGTCGACGTCGGCGTGCCCCTTTTGTCGATGCACTCGGCACGCGAACTGTGTGGCGTTGATGACCCGCGTCACTTGGCTAGCGTGGCGGAGTTGTTCTTCCGCTTGGCGATCTAGCTTTACTGCGGCGCGGTTTCAGGCGGCTGGGGCTCAGGATGCGAGGCTCACCACGAGGTTGATGGTGGTGGCCAGGATCCCGACGCCGAAAACATAGGCGAGCAAGCTGTGTCGTAAGGCGGCGGATCGCATCTCCCTGGTGGTGATGGATGTGTCCGAGACCTGGTAGGTCATCCCGAGGCTGAAGGCCATGTAGGCGAAATCGGCGTACTGCGGCGGTTCCTTTTGGTTGAATTCGATTCCGCGGGGCGGCTCGGCCGTGTAGTACACCTCCGCGTAGCGCAGGGTGAAGAGGGTGTGTACCAGGAGCCACGATGCCACTGCCCCAACGAGGGCCAGCAAGGCGAGCATGAATTTGTCGACGCCGTGCGCATCCTTGGCCCCGAACATCACTAGCACGAAGGCCGCGAGCGAACCGACGGCGGCACAGAGGATGAGGAGGTCGGCAGTGGACCGCCGTGGGTCTTCTTCCGTGGCATGGCTTGCCGTTTGATCGGCTTTCATCGGGGTGATGACTGTCCACACGAAAACGTTGTAGACCACCGCGGCCACTGCCCAGCCAGCGGCGGGCGCGTAGATCCATTGACCCCATATTCCGGTCGCAACCGCGGCAGCGATGCCGGTGACAATCATCAGCAGAAATCGCAATTGGGACCGCTTCGCCCGGATGGACTTTGGCCTTTGGTTCTTTGCTGCGGCAGCATTCATAGTCAGATCATGCCACGCGTGCCAGCGGGCGGGCCGTCAAATTCCCGGACGTGGCGCGAACATAATAATTGCGACGCCCAAAAGGCAAATCACGGCTCCGATAATGTCCCAGCGGTCCGGCCGGAAGCCGTCCAGAAGCATCCCCCAAGCCAAGGATCCGGCGATGAACACCCCGCCGTAAGCGGCTAGGACTCTCCCGAAATGTGCGTCCGGTTGGAACGCCGCGACGAAACCGTAGACGCCCAAGGCCACGATCCCAAGGCCTGCCCACCACCAGGGCTTGGCCTCCCTCACCGATTGCCACACGAGCCAGGCCCCTCCGATTTCGGCCAAGGCCGCGAGGACAAAGAGGGCGGTGGATTTCAAGATCGTCATGGATTCAGTCTGCCCGAGCGTTGCCGCTCACTGCCCGACGGCTGATCCGCGCCTCTTGAGTTATCCACATACGCGAGGCTGACCGTTCCACTCCGCCGACACGCCGAATAGGCTTAGACACGGGAAATGGACTAAGATATTGAAGTCTGTGCTGCGCCCTGCTTCCGCTTCTGGAATCGGTCGTCAGCACTGTTCATCGCAAATGAACCTCCTGTTACGGAAATGCCGTAACCGCTTAGCCCAAAGGAGGTGGGTTCACATATGCGTCCTTACGAATTGATGGTAATCATCGACCCCGAGGTCGAAGAGCGTACGGTAGAGCCGACGCTTCAGAAGTTCCTCAGTGTCATCACCACCGATGGTGGAACCATCGAAAAGGTTGACATCTGGGGCCGCCGTCGCCTCGCTTACGAAATCAAGAAGAAGTCCGAAGGTATCTACGCCGTGGTGAACTTCACCGCCAAGCCGGAAACCGCAAAGGAACTTGACCGCCAGCTGAGTCTCAACGAGACCATCATGCGCACCAAGATCACCCGCCCCGAAGAGCAGAAGGTCGTTGCTGAGTAATTTCAGCTCCCGGCTTTCATTCTTTACCCCGCAGGAACGAACAAGGAGGCAGTAGATGGCAGGCGAAACCACTATTACGGTCATCGGTAATCTCACCAATGACCCCGAACTGCGGTTCACACCGTCAGGCTCGGCGGTAGCGAACTTCACCATCGCTTCTACTCCCCGGACCTTCGACCGTCAGTCCAATGAGTGGAAGGACGGGGAAACCCTGTTCCTCCGCGCATCGGTGTGGCGCGAAGCAGCTGAAAACGTCGCCGAATCCCTGACCAAGGGCATGCGCGTGATCGTTTCCGGCCGCCTGAAGAGCCGTTCCTACGAAACCAAGGAAGGCGAGAAGCGCACCGTTATCGAGCTCGAAGTCGATGAAATCGGCCCGAGCCTGCGTTACGCCAACGCCAAGGTCAACCGCACCCAGCGCTCCGGCGGTCAGGGTGGTCAGGGTGGCTTCGGCGGCGGCAACAACAGCGGCGGCTTCGGGGGTGGCGGCGCTGGTGCAAGCCAGGGCGGCAACTCCGGCGGAACTTGGGGCGGCGGCCAGTCCGCACCGCAGGAAGACCCCTGGGCTACCCCGGGCGTCAGCAACGCGGGCGGATGGGGCAACGGCCCGGATTCCGAACCTCCCTTCTAAACATTCATAAAAGTTCGACGCCGGAACCCGCCGGAAGTGCCGCGAGGCACCTTGGTGGCAACCGCCGTCGAGCACCACCATCCCGTGGATCCATATCCACGGGCTCCATAGAAAAGGAGCTCCACGATGGCTAAGGCTGAACTCCGTAAGCCCAAACCAAAGTCCAACCCCTTGAAGGCCGCTGACATCACTGTCATCGACTACAAGGACGTAGCATTGCTGCGCAAGTTCATCTCCGACCGCGGAAAGATCCGCGCCCGTCGCGTCACTGGCGTCACGGTGCAGGAACAGCGCAAAATCGCCCAGGCAATCAAGAACGCCCGCGAAGTTGCTCTGCTGCCTTACTCCGGCGCTGGCCGCGGCTAAGGAAGGGATTAACTAACATGGCAAAGCTCATTCTCACCCACGAAGTAACCGGTGTCGGTGCTGCTGGCGATGTTGTCGAGGTCAAGGACGGTTACGCACGTAACTACCTGCTGCCCCGCGGCTTCGCTCTGACCTGGACCAAGGGTGGCGAGAAGCAGGTTGAGTCCATCAAGGCTGCCCGCGCTGCTCGTGCCCACGCTTCGGTTGAAGCCGCACAGGCCCAGGCTTCTGCGCTTTCTTCCAAGAAGGTCAAGCTCGTTGTGAAGGCCGGCGAAACCGGTCGTCTCTTCGGCACCGTCAAGCCGGCAGATGTCGCTGCTGCAGTTGAGGCCGCTGGCCTCGGCTCCATCGACAAGCGCAACGTTGAACTGCCGAACCACATCAAGTCTGTTGGTTCGTACCAGGCCAACGTCCGCCTGCACGAGGACGTTTCCGCTGTGATCGACCTTGAGGTCGTTGCAGGGAAGTAATTCCTGACGTAGCTCGAAGGACCCCCGTTTCCGGTTTCCGGAGGCGGGGTCCTTTGCGTTGCGGGGTTTTGGGGCGCGCGAACTGGCAGCAGATGCCCTCTGGCGGCCTCATTGAGGGCATTAGCTGCCAGTTCGCGCTAGCCCGGTGGTAGCCTGCACCGGTGAACCTTGAACCCATGCGCACCAGGCCCTTCTCCCAGATGGACGTCTTTACCGACGTGCCGTACGGCGGCAATCCGCTCGCCGTCGTCGTCGACGCCGAAGGGCTCACCGCAGATCAGATGCAGCACTTCGCCAACTGGACGAATCTGTCGGAGACCACCTTCCTGCTCCCGCCGCGCGATCCAGCGGCCGACTACCGCGTCCGGATCTTCACCGGCAGCGAGGAATTCCCCTTTGCGGGGCATCCGACGCTCGGCTCGGCGCACGCATGGCTGGAGGCTGGCGGAGTGCCGAAACAGGCCGGAGTCCTGGTGCAGGAATGTGGCGCCGGTTTAGTGAGGGTAAAGCTCGACGGCGGACGCCTCGCCTTTGCGGCGCCCCCGCTGACCCGTTTCGGCCCCGTGGACGAGGCAACCTTGGAACAGTTGGCCGCTGGACTTCGTTTGCCGATAACCGCAATCCTGGATGCGTCATGGCTGGTCAATGGCCCGCAGTGGATCGGTGTGCTGCTCGAATCGGCCGAACAGGTCCTGGGCATCGAGCCGGACCTTGTTGCGATGGGGGAGTTGAAGGTGGGGGTCATTGGTCCACATGTGTCGGGCGCCGGCGTCGACTTCGAAGTCCGCACTTTCATTCCCGGCGACGCCATGGTGGAGGATCCGGTGACAGGCAGTTTCAATGCCGGTGCTGCCCAATGGCTGATGGGGAGCGGCCGGGCGCCAGAGGAGTACGTCGCCGCGCAGGGCACTGTGCTGGGCCGGGCGGGACGCATCCACGTCAAGGCGGAGGATGGCGACGTCTGGGTAGGCGGCAGCGTCGTGACCTGCATCGAGGGAACCGTGCGGCTGTAGCGGGGAATAAAAGGGGCAGGGGCACGGTTTGGGAGTATAGATGCAAACGCATGTACTCTGGTTTGAAGCCATCGAACCGCCGAGCAACAGGAGATCGCTATGGAAACCCGCCGCATAACCGTCCTTTCCGCCGGACTTGGCGTACCGTCGTCGAGCCGGCTCCTTGCAGACCAGCTCGCCGCGTCGGCCAAGCGCCAGCTGGGCGACGCCGGGTACGAGGTGCGGGTGGACGTTATCGAACTCCGGGACCTGGCCGTGGATATCGCCAATAACTTCGTGACGGGCTATGCCGCGCCGCGACTGGCAGAGGTGATCGCCGGCGTCGAGGACTCCGATGGCATCATCGCCGTGACGCCCGTCTTTAGCGCCTCGTACAGTGGGCTGTTCAAGTCCTTCATCGACGTCCTGGACCCGAAGTCCCTCGACGGTAAGGCAGTTCTTCTCGGCGCCACGGGCGGCACCGACCGGCACCAAATGGTGCTCGATTACGCCATGCGTCCGCTCTTCACCTACCTTCGCACCCGGATGACCCAGACATCCGTTTTCGCTGGCCCCCAGGATTGGGGAAACACCGACGACGGCGCGTCCCCTCTATCAGTCCGCGTAGACCGGGCGGCGGGCGAGCTCACCCAGCTCCTGAGTGGCGAACAGCCGCACCGCAAGGCGGAGGCGATGGAATCCTTGCCTTTTGAGCAGCTCCTCGCGGGGATCACCGCCGGACGCTAGGCGGCCGGGCTGACCCGCAACAGGTATCAGTCGTCCAGCAGCTCGATGAACTCGAGTGCCTGCTTCATGCTGATGTCGGAATGTTTAGTCAGGGCCAGAGCCGCGGCTTCGACGTCGCCGCTCTTGGCAAGGGTGCGGATCCGTCCGTAGATTTCATCATTGAGCATGTTGCTGCTTACCTCGCGTGTGACGTCGCCCTTGCTGGCGATCGCCCGGTAGCGGTACGGGAAGCGCTCAGGCTCGTCGTCGTCGGGCAAGAGGTCCTGCGGGGCGGGCTCCGGCTTGCGGAAGGGCTGCGGATGCGCTGCAAGCGCGCCGACGGCGTCCCGGGAGGCGCGCAGGCCTTCTCCGGTGGCGCTGAGGTACAGCTTGATGGCCGCCATGGCCTGGCCTTGGGCGATCAGGGAATACAGCAGCCGGTGTTGATCCTCGCTCAGCTTCGCCGCGGCCTCGCGGGCCAGCTCCGCCGGGTCCACCGCCGTCTTGCTTGCGGCAGCACTGCCGCGACGTTCTGTTGCGCGGCGGGAGAGAGCGCGGCTGATCAGGAGCACGCCCACGGCGACGGCCACCAGGATCACGACCGGAACGAGTAGGGATTCCATGGGCTAAAGCCGATCTATGTAGTTCTTGGCGGTCAACAAGTCCGAGTGCGTTTCGTGGCGGAGAAGCTTGATGGCCTGGATCTTCTGTCCACTGCGGACCATGCCCTGCAATTGCAGCGCAAACTGTGGATTCAACTGCCCGTTGGGCAGGATGGGACCGTTGTAGCCCGCTTGGCCGACCCCAGGGCTCGCCCCGACTTGCGCCTTCAGCGCCGCCCGCGACTGGCTGTCCTGCTGGGACTGTTGCTGTGCGTTCTGGCTTGGCCTTGTGGACGCATCGATGCGTGCCCTAGCCGCCGTTGCCGCCTGCACCTGGGCGGCCTGGTGGGCTGCCGAACGGGCGGCCAACTCCCGCTGATAGCGTTCGGCGTCCGACAACCCTGTGTCGCGTGGCTTGAACGCCGCCGTCAGGGCCCAGATAACCGCCACAAGGATGACAGCGGGCATTGCGACCAGCAGTACATCCCCAACAGTGAAACCCATACTTAGAGCTTATGTCAGAACGCAGTTATCCACAGCACATTCCGGTTTCGGCATAGCTTCTGAGAGTCTGCTGTCAAATTCCGGGAGTGATTGTGGGGAGCATCACATTTTCGGCATATTTATCCCGTTTCGGGCCATCGAGTGGGCCCGAGAGTGTGGATTGGGCGAATTGGTCTGTGGATGAGCGGCGGTACAAAATACTTTTGATCCACATGGCGTGGAGAACGTTTCCCCAGTTCAGAGGCCACTTTCCGGAAAAAGAATTTCTTTTTCCACAGGGTACTGCACAGACTGTGCACAAGTAGGGGCATGTTTTCAACACTTTATCCACAAGCCCGGCTTGGTGCCTCGGAAAAGCAGGGCTAACGTGGCTGAGTACCTGCTTTAGGTACTTGGAAAACCCCTGTTTCTCGTGTGCGGCGCCATGGCGCCGTCGGTAAACCAGCGTGCCCGCGGCCGGTCTGTGGAAAAGCTGTGGAAATCAGGGAATCCAAAATTGTCGGTGCCGTAGGGAACAGTTTGGACCAGCCGGCACGCCGGGCGGCCGGGCCAATCCACACCAGGGTATTGGCCTACCGAACCGCCAGGAACAGTTATCTGCCGCGGTACACAATGGAGGACGGCTTGTCAGTTACGCACTTGGATTCGATCGAGGGCGGCCGGACATCGGACGCCAGCCGCAAACCTCCCCAGGACATCCCCGCTGAGCAGTCAGTTCTTGGCGGCATGATGCTCTCCAAAGACGCCATCGCCGACGTCGTGGAGCTTGTCCGCGGCCATGACTTCTACCGCCCGGCCCACGAGACCATCTACGAGTCCATCATCGACCTCTACGGCCGCGGCGAACCCGCTGACGCCGTCACGGTGTCGGATGAGCTGACCAAACGCGGTGAGATCAACAGGATCGGCGGCCCCGCCTACCTGCATGAGCTCATCCAGACCGTGCCCACTGCGGCCAACGCCGGTTACTACGCCGAAATCGTGGCAGAGCGCGCCGTGCTGCGCCGCCTCGTCAACGCCGGCACCAAGATCGTCCAGATGGGCTACGGGCAGGACGGCGAGGTGGAAGATCTCGTCAACCAGGCCCAAGCCGAGATCTATGCCGTGGCCGAACGCCGCACCGCGGAAGACTACGTGGCGCTCAAGGACGTCATGGAATCCACCGTTGACGAGATCGAGGCATCCGGCCACCGCGGAGAGGGCATGACGGGCGTCCCCACCGGGTTCTACGAACTTGATGAGCTCACCCATGGTCTGCACCCAGGCCAGATGATCGTCATCGCCGCGCGTCCCGCCGTCGGTAAGTCCACGTTCGCGCTGGACTTCGCCCGTTCCGCTGCCATCAAGCACAACCTCGCCACCGTGATGTTCTCCCTGGAAATGGGACGCAACGAAATCGCCATGCGGCTGCTGTCCGCGGAGGCAACTATTGGCCTTCAGGACCTCCGCAAGGGCACCATCAAGGACGAACAGTGGTCCAAGATCGCCACCACCATGGGCCGCATGAACGACGCGCCCCTTTTCATTGACGACAGCCCCAATATGTCCCTCATGGAAATCAGGGCAAAGTGCCGCCGCCTGAAGCAGCAGCATGACCTCAAACTGGTGATCCTCGACTACCTCCAGCTCATGAGCTCCGGCAAGAAGGTGGAGTCACGCCAGCAGGAAGTCTCCGAATTCTCCCGAGCCCTCAAGCTACTGGCCAAGGAACTCCAAGTTCCGGTCATCGCGCTCTCTCAGTTGAACCGTGGATCCGAACAGCGCCAGGACAAACGGCCCATGGTCTCGGACCTTCGTGAATCAGGCTCCATTGAGCAGGACGCCGACATGGTCATCCTGCTTCACCGCGAAGACGTCTACGACAAAGAATCCCCCCGCGCCGGAGAGGCCGACATCCTCATCGCCAAGCACCGTAACGGCCCTACCAAGGACATTGTGGTTGCCTTCCAGGGCCATTACTCGCGCTTCGCGAACATGGCGGGCGAGACCGGCGGCGGGTTCTAGTTCCGGCCGACGGCCGTGGTCTCCGACCGGCAGTCCAGTCCTGCGGACCTACCCGCCATTAAGCAGGTGGTCCGGCATCCGGTTTCCCGGCGCCCCACCGCGGATCTCAAGCAGCTCCCGGGCGTGGGCGTGAAGTCGCCGGTCCTCGTCCGTTTCCGGTACCCACTGTGGGATCGGAACGGACGTGCCGGTCTCGTCCCGGGCCACCATGACGGTGAGGCAGTACGTGGTCAGGTTCATCTCGCGGCTCTTCGGGCTTCCTGAACGCACGTGCACCGCGATGTGCATGCCTTTGCGGCCTGTGTAGACGAGACGGGCTTCGACCTCCACGACGTCGCCGATCATGAGCGGGCGGTAGAAGCGCACGCCGCCGGAGAACACGGCTACCGTGTCCTTGCCGCAATAGCGGGAAGCGCAGACGTAGGCGGCCTCGTCGATCCACTTCATGACGATGCCGCCGTGGACCTTCCCACCCCAGTTCACATCGGTGGGGGCCGCCATGAAGCGCAGAACAACCCGCTCGGCCGTACCGGCGTCGGTATATTCCTGTGCGTTCATGGCTTCGACAATCTGTTCCCGCACGGCGATCCTGGCGAGGGCGCTGTCTCGCTGCTCAATCTCCTCCGGCGTCGACGGCTCGAACTGGGGGACCGGGACCGGCTTGCCGTCGGGGCCGACGGCAACGAAGATCACCAAGCACTGGCTGCGCATCGTTGCGGGGCCGCCCTTGGGATCGCCGGAGGAAACGATGGTCCGGATGTGCATTGAAGAGCGTCCCGTGTAGACGATGGTGGCTTCCACCTCCACCATGTCTCCGCTGTTCACGGGATCGGCGAAATGGATGTTGCCCACGTACGCCGTGACGCAGTAGGTCTTCGCCCAGCCAACGGCTGCCGCGTATGCGGCCTTGTCCACCCACTCAAGAACCGTTCCGGCGTCGACGGACCCGCTGTGTCCGACGTCGGTGGGGGAAGCAAGGAATCGCAGCGTGACGGAGTGGGAGGGGAGCTCGCTCATGACGTGAGTGTATCGACGGCGCGGATCGCCGTGCGCTGTATGACGGGCTGGCGACGCCCGAACGGATCCGCGACGCGCAAAAGGGCTGGCGACGCCGGAATTCCGGTGTCGCCAGCCAGTTTAGGTGTCGCCAGCACGGAAGTGCACGCGATCTTAGGCGAGGATGCCCAGCTTGGAACGCTTCCTGCCGAACGCTGCGGCGTCGACGGAGATCCGGCCGGCGCCGGTCAGGGCCACGGCCGCCGCTCCGGCGGCGAGTGCCAGCACCAATTCGTAGCCGCCCTTGTCGGCAAACAGGCCCGCCGGGGCGTGGACCAGGAACAGGGCGCCGAGCATGTCCAGCGCAAGGAGGGCGGCGAAGACGCGGGTCAGCAGGCCTGCGATAAGGGCGATGCCGCCGACCAGTTCGATGGTTGCAACGATCGGGGCTACAACGTCGGCGGCCGGAACGCCCATCTTGCCGAAGGCCGCTTGGGTCCCGGCGATGGTGAATTCATTGAATTTCTGCCAGCCATGCGCGGCGAAGATGAAGCCGACGATGACGCGCAGGACGGTAAGGGCTGTGTTGGTCAGGGTGGACTGGTTCATGTGATTGCACCGTTTTCGGGTAGCGGTTGACTGTCGCGAAGCTCTAGGGCAGAAGCCGATTTGTTGAAGCTTCAACTCGAGCCTTTCGAACTTTGCTTGAAGTGTCAAACAAATGTGACGTGGCGGAACCGTCTCCGGGACGATGAGGCTCAGCCCTCGGGTTGGGAAAACCATCCCTCGATCCCGGAACAACGCTCCGCCCTTGTGGCCGCCGGGCCCCCCGCTAGGCTGGGAAAGTGCCCCAAACAGTGACCCGTCCCACCGCGCCCTCCAACGCCCGCGAGATTCTGCGCCTGGCCGTCCCCGCCTTTGGTGCGCTTATTGCCGAACCCCTCTTCCTGCTGGCCGACTCTGCGATTGTCGGGCACCTCGGCGTCCCGCAGCTGGCGGGGGTGGGGCTGGCTTCCGCGCTGCTGCACACCGCCGTCGGACTTATGGTCTTTTTGGCATATTCGACAACTCCGGCCGTGGCGCGGGCCATCGGGGACGGAAAGCTCACTAAAGCGCTTGCCGCAGGGCGCGACGGCGTCTGGTTGGCCCTGCTGCTGGGCACGATCCTGGCGGTGGCGGGCTTCCTCGCGGCGGAACCGCTGGTCGGGCTACTCGGGGCCAACGGCGAGGTCCGGGCATACGCCGTGGACTATTTGCGCTGGTCCATGCCGGGACTCGTGGCCATGCTTCTGATCTTCGCCGGCACTGGTGTTTTGCGCGGACTGCAGGACACCCGCACCCCCTTGGTGGTCGCGACGGCGGGCTTCGCCGTCAACATCGCCCTCAACGTGGTCCTGGTCTACGGGCTGCATTGGTCCGTCGCGGGGTCCGCCATCGGCACCAGTATTGCGCAATGGGCAATGGCTGCCGTCTATCTGGTGATGGTGGGCCGAAATGCGCGGCGCCACGGCGTTTCGCTGCGTCCGGACTGGCGTGGCATCCGCACGATGACCACCGTCGGTTCTTGGCTCATGCTCCGCACCCTCAGCCTGCGCTTGGCAATCCTGGCCACGATCCTGGTGGTCACGTCCCAAGGGTCGGTGAACCTCGCCGCGCACCAACTCGCGATGACCATCTTTTCCTTCCTTGCCTTCGCCTTGGACGCGTTGGCGATTGCCGCGCAGGCCCTCATCGGGAAGGAACTCGGAGCTTCCCGTCCGGCTCGGGCTCGCGAACTCACGCGCACCATGATCCGCTGGGGCGTGGGCTTCGGTGTGGTGACCGGTGCGCTCCTCGCGGTGGCGGCTCCGTGGGCGGGCTTCCTCTTCACTCCCGACGCCGGCGTTCAGTCCGCGCTCACCGCGGCACTGTGGGTACTCGCCGTCGGGCAGCCTCTGGCCGGTTACGTCTTCGTCCTGGACGGGGTCCTGATCGGCGCAGGCGACGCCCGCTACTTGGCGATTGCCGGCGTCGTGAACCTTGCGGTTTATCTGCCCCTTCTGGCCGCAGTCCACCTGACAAGGCCCGACGGCGCGGCGGGGCTCGTGTGGCTGTGGGCAGCGTTTGCGCTGGGCTACATGCTGGCCCGTGGAGTCACGCTGGGGCTGCGGGCCCGCACGGACAAGTGGATGGTCCTCGGTTCGCACTAAACTGGACGGGTGACTCTCCCCGCCTCTTCAGCGACTTCATCCACGCCCACAGCAGCCGGGCTCTGGAAGCCCGTCCTTCTCCGTGCCGGTGTTGCGCTGGTGTTCGGAGCCGTGACCGTCTTCTGGGGCTCGCCGTCCGTACAAGTTCTGGCCTGGGCGGCCGGACTCTATCTCGCGGCAACGGCGGGCGCCGCGTTCCTGGCCGCAAGCCTTCCTGCTGCCGTAGCGGTCGTTGTAGCACTGGGCGGCATTGGCGCCCTGATCACGCAATCCGATACCGGTGTGGCGGTTTCCGCGCTCGTGGGACTGCTGGTGCTGGGGTTGTCTGAACTGGTCCAAGGATTCCGTCAGCGCGGACGGCACGTGCTTGCCCGGGACTGGATGATCTCCGGGGTAGTAGGTATCGGGACCGCCGTGGCGTTGCCGTTCTTCATCAGCCTTGGCGCACACGCACTGCTCGGTGTTGCCGGCGGTGGCGCCATCATCTCGGGTGTCTTGTGGGTGCTTTCCGGTCTGAGCCTGCGGCACGATGGGCGAACCCCCTCCGCCGAGGCCGTAAACTAGTAATCGTACGTTCTACTCTGCGTAGAACTCTAACGGCGCGCAAGGCGCCAGCACCCACGCCACATTGGAGGAATGACCTTGGCTGACCAGAAACCAGGAGAGCCGCGCAAGGCGCGGACCTCGGTTAAGGGACCGCTGATGTTCTCCGCGTTCTGGGGCGTCGTGATCTTCTTCGCCGTGCTGATTTTCGCCTCCGGTGGCAGTGCCCGCTCTCCGCGCTTTGACCTGGCCTTTACGGGCGCTGGCATCGCATTCATCGTGAGCCTCGTTATCGCTGCCATGCTTTCCATGAGCCACAAGGAAAATGCCGAGCATCTCGGCAAGGGCTCGGGCGTTAATCTGAGTTCCAGGAAGCCGGGCCACGGCCACGGTTCTGCGGCCCCCAAGTCGGGCAGCGAGACGGAAAACCCCGACGCCGACCAGCGCTAGGTTACTGTCAGGTTCGCGTCACGCCACGCAACTTTTAGCCGCCTGGCCACCACGGCAACCCCGGAAACACGCGGCAGACCGCCGTCGTCCGCTCCGAAAAGTTGCCGGACGTGACGCCGTTGGCTCACTCTGTACCTGACGCTTTCCGGGCCCGATAGGCGGCAACGTGCGTGCGGTTCGCGCAATTTCCGGTGTCGCAATAGAGCTTGGAGCGGTTGCGGCTCAAATCCAATACGACGGCGTCGCAATCGTCCGCGGCGCACACCCGTAGGCGGTCCATTTCCTTGCTGCGGATCACGTCCACGAGTGCCATGGCAGCTTCCGTCCCCATGCGTTCAGCGAGGGGCGCTTCCGGAGTGGTGGCGTGTAGGTGCCAATCCCAATGGTCGTGTTTGACCAGCTGGGGGAGCGCTTGTGCGTCGGTGAGGAGCCGGTTGACGGTCTTTGCGGCCGCATCCTCATCGGAGGTCCACAGGGAAGCGAGCTGGCTCCGCAGGCGCTTCACGCTGAATAGCTCGGCCTCGGTCCCCGCTCTTGTCCCGGTGAATTCTTCCGCGTCCAGGAAAGCGTTAAGGTCGGCGACGCTCGTGAGGGATTCGGTGCCGTTGGCGGACGTATTGATCAAATTGACCACGCTGCGCAGCGCCACTTCAGTGTCAGGTGCAAAAAGCACTTTGACTCCTTACATCTCTCGGGAGTATTGTCAGCAGCGTAACCCATTTTACTCCTGACAGGAGGCTGCTGTGTCAGCTGCAACAACCCGGGCTGGTGCTGGAGGTTTCATGGCATCGGGCCTGGGACTCGCGCTCTTCTCCTCAGCGGTCTTCGGCCTGTCCGGCTCATTTGCCAAGTCCCTGCTGGAAACCGGGTGGACCCCCGGTGCCGCAGTTGCCATTCGGCTGAGCGGTGCCGCGCTCATCTTGGTGATCCCCGCAGTCGTCGCCCTCCGGGGCCGTTGGCACCAACTCAAGGACAACTGGCTCACCATTCTCTTGTTCGGTGTGATTGGCGTTGCGGGATGCCAGCTTTTCTATTTCAACGCAGTGTCCAAGCTGTCCGTCGGGGTCGCGCTACTGCTCGAATACCTCGCCCCCACCATGATCGTGCTGTGGCTGTGGGCAGCGAGCCGACGCCGTCCCCGGGCCCTCACCGCTGCCGGAACGCTGCTCTCCCTTGGCGGACTCGTCCTGGTGCTTGACCTGACCGGCTCCGTGAAGGTGGACTTCGCCGGCGTCCTGTGGGGCATGGCCGCGGCCGTCTGCCTGGTCATTTACTTCTTCATCACAGCCAAGCAGAACGACACGCTTCCGCCGATCGTCCTGGCCTCCGGCGGGCTCATGGCAGGTTCCATCCTGATCTGGATTGCCGGTGGGACCGGAATGCTGTCCATGACTTTCGCCACCGCGGACACCCAACTCGGGCCGTGGGCCACGCCCTGGTGGGTTTCCGTCGCCGGACTGGTCATCCTGTCCACCGTGCTGTCCTACGTCACGGGTATTATGGCGGCCCGCAGTCTCGGATCCAAGGTGGCGTCCTTCGTCTCGCTCACTGAAGTGCTGTTCGCCGTGGTGTGGGCGTGGCTGCTGCTTTCCGAGCTGCCCGGAACCATCCAGCTCTTGGGTGGTGCCCTCATCGTGTGCGGCGTGGTTTTGGTACGCGTTGACGAGCTGCGGGCTGACCAACGTGATGCCGCGGAGCCCGGCAAGCATTGGGTGGCCCGGGAGCTTGACCACGCGAACGACGTCGAGCCGGTTCCTTCCGAGAGGGTCTTCTAGACCGATCCCCGCGCGGGCTAGCGATTGGTTGTTGACCGCGCTGGCAGTTAGTGTCCGTATTAAGGACAGAAGGTCCGGGCGCCGCAGCGTCCGGACCTTCTGTGTTCACCGTGTTAGCGGGAAGCGCGCTCCTTGGGCACAATGTCATTTCAGGGATCCCGGAAGACCGGGCCGGGGCCTAGCATGTTGGTATGTGCCGCAACATCCACACCCTTCATAATTTCGAGCCACGAGCCACCTCGGCGGAGGTGGAAGCTGCAGCCCTTCAGTACGTGCGCAAAATCAGCGGCAGCACCAAGCCGTCCAAGGCGAACGAGGAGGCCTTCGCTGAGGCCGTCCACGAGATCGCGCACATTACCCAGCATCTGCTCGATTCCCTCGTGACCCACGCGCCGGCGCGGAGCCGCGACGAGGAGGCCGCCAAAGCCAGGGCCCGGGCTGCCGTTCGTTTCGGAACGGCCTAGGCCCGGACTGACCGGCAGTTGTGTTGCTTACCGGCCGGTTGGCGCCAACCGTGAGTCAGTCGAGTGCGTCGGGCTATTTTGCGAACGACCGGAGCCGTAGCGAGTTCGTGACCACCAGGACCGAGCTTGCTGCCATGGCCGCGCCGGCGATCATTGGGTTGAGCAAACCCAGGGCCGCCACGGGGATGCCGATAGCGTTGTAGAAGAACGCCCAGAACAGGTTCGTCTTGATGGTCCTGAGGGTCTTCCGCGATAGCTCGATGGCTTGAACGAGTTGGCCGAGATCGCTACCCATCACGGTCAGGTCCGAAGCTTCGATTGCAACATCCGTGCCCGAGCCCATGGCAATCCCGAGGTCGGCTTGCGCGAGGGCCGCTGCATCGTTGACTCCGTCCCCGGCCATGGCCACGGTGGAGCCCTGGGCTTGTAGTTTCCTTACCGCGTCCACTTTGCCTTCCGGCGGGATGCCCGCGAATATATTTTCCGGGGCGATCCCGACGGCGGCAGCCACTTGGGCTGCGACCGCGGCGTTGTCTCCTGTTAGCAGCATCGGCCGGATTCCAAGTTCCTTGAGCCTCGCTATCGCTGCGGCCGAACCGGGTTTGACGGTGTCCCTGAGGGTGACGATTCCAGCAGGCTTCCCATCCACGGCAACCCAGATGGCGGTGGCTCCACTGGCTTCCTCGGCGGCCAGGGCCTGGCGCTGCGTGTCGTCGGGGAAGATCCCGTTTTGTTCCAGCCAACCGGTCCTGCCAGCGACAACAATACGCTCCGCTCCGCTTCCGGTTCCGTTCGCCGGAACGGTCCCGCGAACGCCCCCGCCCGGGGCGGAACTGAAGTCCTTCACGCTAGGGAGCCTGCCGGCGTCGGGCACGGCAGACTTGGCTGCAGCGGCGATGGCGTGGGCGATAGGGTGCTCCGAAGCTGCCTCGACAGCACCCGCGATGGACAGAACGTCGGCAGGAGAGTGGCCATTCAGGGCCACTGTGTGTCCGACGGCCAGTTTGCCGCTGGTAACAGTACCGGTTTTGTCCAGCAGAATGGCGTCCACGGTGCGCGTATCTTCAAGGACCTGCGGGCCTTTGATGAGGATGCCGAGTTGTGCACCGCGACCGGTTCCGGTCAGGAGGCCCACTGGTGTCGCGAGCCCGAGCGCACACGGGCACGCAATCACGAGCACCGCAACTGCAGCCGTGAACGAGGCATTGAGGTCTCCGCTCAGGACGAGCCACAACACGAAAGTAACGACGGCGATGACGAGCACCACCGGAACGAACACGGCGCTAATGCGATCGGCGAGCCGTGCAATCGGGGCCTTGCCCGTCTGCGCTTGGCTAACCAAACGCCCCATCTGCGCCAGCGTTGTCTCGGAACCGACTCTCGTGGCGCGGACCAACAGGCGTCCCGAAGTGTTGATGGTGGCACCAGTAACCTGGCTGCCCGGGCCGACTTCCACCGGCACGGATTCGCCCGTGATCAGCGAAGCGTCGACGGCGGATGCGCCGCCCGTCACCACGCCGTCAGTGGCAATCTTCTCGCCGGGACGGACCACGAAGACGTCCCCAGCCACCAGTTGCTCGGCCGGGATCTTGTGCTCGACGCCGTCTCGCAGCACCGTTGCGACCTTGGCGCCCAGATTCAGGAGGGCCTTAAGTGCATCGCCGGCCTTAGCTTTCGCGTTGGCCTCAAGGTAGCGACCAAGGAGCAGGAATGTGGTGACGACGGCGGCAACTTCGAAGTACAGCCCACCGCCCATCCCCTGGGATTCCATGCCGGGGTGTTCCGTCATCATCGGGTTGGCGAAAAGCTGCCAGGCCGAAAAGAGGTACGCGGCCAGGACGCCGATGGAGACAAGGGTGTCCATGGTGGAGGCGAAGTGGCGGGCGTTGATGGCCGCGGCGCGGTGGAAGGGCCAGGCAGCCCACGTGACGACCGGAAGTGCCAGTACGGCGGCGACCCATCCCCATTGCGGGAACTGAAAAGCCGGAATCATCGAAATGGCGAAGACCGGGACCGTCAGTATGGCGGCGGCGATCAGCCTTGGCTTCAGCTGGCGGCCCGCAGGACCGTGATGCATATGGTCGCCAGCCGCGCCGTGCTCAGTCCGCTCGCTCCGGGACACATGCTTTGCGTGCTCGGTCGTTCCTCCCTTAGACGCACGCTGCCGCATATCTCCCTGCGCGAGCTCGTGCGCCGAGTCACCGGCACCGTCGCTGTGGTCAGGACCCCGTTCGTTATGCTCACCATAAGCCTCGGCGGCGGCACCGTGCGCGTGTTCGCCAAAGTGCCAGGCGTCGGTCTCGAGCGGGCCGAGCATGGTGGGTTCGTGGTGTTCCGCGTGTTCAGGCTGGGAGTGGGCGTACGGAGGCGTTGGCCTCGATTCGCGGATCCACGCTTTGTAGCCCGTGGCGTTGACGGTGTCCACGATTTGTTGGTCCGTGACGTTTGCCGGAACTGTTACCTGGGCGGATTCGAGGGGGAGGTTCACGGAGGCTTCCACACCGTCGAGCTTGCCCAGTTTCCGCTCCACGCGGGCCACGCATGATGCGCACGTCATGCCCTCTATGTCGAGTTCGATGATGCGTGTACCTGGCTGGTGCAAGATGTCCTGATTGCTCACGCTGGCCCCTAGGCCTCGTTGGCGACTACCAAGTAGCCGGCTTCGGCGACGGCCTCGCCGATTTCGGACGGCGACAACTCCTGGGTGGAGGTGATGGTGACCGTGGAGATTCCGCCGGCATTCAGATCGATTTCGACGCTCTCCACGCCGGCCAAGGACTCGATTTCCTCGCTAACGGCTGACACGCAGTGCCCGCAGGTCATGCCGGAAACGCTGACGTTCGTTTGGATGGTGGCTGTGTGGCCCATGGCGTGCTCCTTGGTGGTGAGTTGGATGGTGTGGTGAGTGCTTGCGGGATTACCGCAGCAGGCGCCCGATGGCATCGGCGGCCTCCTTGACCTTGATGTCGATTTGCTCTGCGCGAACCACGGGATCTGATTCGGATGCGGCTCCGACTACGCAATGCCCAATATGTTCCTCCACGAGCCCGAGGCTCACGGCGTGGAGGGCTTTAGTGGCAGCCGAGACCTGCGTGAGGATATCGATGCAGTATTTGTCCTCTTCGACCATGCGCGCAATACCGCGTACTTGGCCCTCGATCCGTTTCAGGCGCCGAAGGTAGGCGTCCTTGTTGGGGGAGTAACCGTGTTGGGAATGCGCCCCGTCCTCGATCTCAATGCCGGGCTGCGCAATGCTCAAGTCAACTGGGTTGCTCAAGTCCACCGGGTTCATGTCAACCGGGTTCACCTCTGCGGACTTCAAATCTGTGGGGTTCACATCGACCGTGCTCATGTTGCAAAGATATACCCCAGGGGGGTATAAATCAAGTACCCCCGAGGGGTATGCGCCAAGTCGTGAAAGGAGGTCGCTTTACAAATTCTCGTTTTGCAATGCAAACCTTTTGCCGCTTGTGCTTCCGCTCACCTAAGTATGTTTGTAAAGTTTCCTTCCATACCCGACGCGGGGGAACCGCCGGGCAACTAACCCTTTTCTCATGGAGGATCCATTGAAAATCGCACGCTCTGCGGCTGCCTTTGCCCTCGCCGCCCTCGCCCTGACGGCCTGCGCCCCGCCCACGTCGAACAACGCCGCGTCATCCTCGGACGACAAGTCTGGCACCATCCGCGTGTGGCTCTTCTCGGAAGTCAATCAGGATCCCAAGTCCGCTGTAGTCAAAGCAGCCGTATCCGATTTCGAAGCCAGCCACAGTGGCGCCAAGGTTGATGTCCAGTACATCCCGGTCGACAGCCGGGCGGAGCGCTTCAAGGCCGCGTTCAACGATCCCTCCAGCGCTCCCGACGTTGCCGAATTCGGCAACACGGACCTCGCCAGCTATGTGGCATCGGGCGGATTGTCCGATATGACCGCTGACATCAAGGGCTGGGACGAGTCCAAGGATCTTGACAGCAAGATCCTTGCCACCACCGACATTGGCGGCAAGAACTACGGCGTGCCCTGGTTCGTGGGTGTCCGCGCCCTCTACTACCGCACCGACCTCCTGAAGGCGGCAGGCCTCGAGGTTCCCAAGACCCTCGCCGACGTCGAAACCGTGGCCCGCGCCGTCCGTGCGGCGAACCCGGACACGCTCGGCATTTCCGTCGGTGGAGCTGCCCAGTTCTCTGCCATGCCCTACCTCTGGGCCAACGGCGGCAGTATTGCCACGAAGAAGGGCGATACCTTTGTCTCCGGCTTGGACTCAACGGAATCCAAGGACGGCATCTCTGCCTACGCCCGGCTCCTCAAGGACGACATCTGCCCGCCGCAGACTTGCGCCGAATTCGGCGGAAACGCCAGCGTCCAGCAGTTCATCGCTGGAAAATCAGCCATGACGATCGGTGGCGACTTCAACTACAAGGCAGTGGCTGCCAGTGCCGTCAAGGACAAATTCGCCGTAGTTCCGGTCCCCGGAAAGACCGCTGGATCGATCGCCCCGGCCTTCGCGGGCGGCAACAACCTTGGCGTCTTCAACAGCAGCAAGCACCACACCCTGGCTGCCGACTTCGTCAAGCTTTTGGCCAGCAAGAAGTACCAGCAAAAGATGTTCGATTCCATGGGCAACCTGCCCACCTTCAGCGATGTGCAAAAGACCGTGGCGGACTCCAACCCGCAGGTCGCGCCTTTCATCAAGACACTCGCCGCCGGCACCAACTTTGTACCTGTGACGGAGACCTGGTCCACGATCGACGCCCAGGGCATCTTCAGCGGCATGTACCAGAAGATCGTCACCGGCAAGGCGGACGTCAATACGGCCAGCGCCGATGCTGCCAAGGCCATGAACAAGGTCTTCGGATCCAAATGATGCGTCTGCTGTCTCGAGCCGGATCCGCACCGGGAGGTAGGCCATGACGGCACTCGCGTCGGAGAAAGCGGACACCACCGGAACGCACAACCGCAAGCCGACGACGGCGCGCGCGTCCCGCCGTCGTTCGCTAAGCAAGCGCGGCCTGGAACTGTGGCTCTACCTGGCTCCGGCTTTCATCGTCCTGATCGCGCTGCTGGGATACCCGATTTTCCAGCTGATAAACGTTTCGTTGTACGACTACCGCCAAGCCCAAGTCAGCGGCAAGGCACCTCTTCAGTTCACGGGCCTGGAGAACTATCAGAAGCTCGTCGCCGATCCTGAGTTCTGGTCTGTTTTAGGCAACACCGTGCTGTTCGCGGGCGCTTGCGTTGTCCTGACTCTGCTGGTGGGAACATCGCTGGCAGTACTGGCTACGCGGCTGCGGCCCTGGGTCCGGACTGCGCTATTCGTGGTCTCGCTCGGTGCTTGGGCCACCCCGGCCGTCACCGGCAGCGCCGTGTGGCTTTTCCTCTTCGACCCCACCCTGGGGCTCGTCAACAAGGTGCTCGTCTCCGTGGGCTTGACGCAGTTCAACGGCTACTCCTGGACCTACGACAAGTGGTCAGCCTTTGGGCTGGTGGCCAGCGAAGTGGTGTGGTGTTCGTTCCCGTTCGTGCTCGTGACGGTCTACGCCGGCATCCAGGCGATCTCCATCGAAGTGATCGAGGCGGCCCGGCTGGACGGTGCTTCCATGCCCCGGATCGCGCGCAGCATCATGCTTCCCATGCTGCGGCCGATTGTTATCGTGGTGACCATCCAGTCGATTATCTGGAACTTCAAGATCTTTTCGCAGATCTACATCATGACCAACGGCGGCGGCATCGCTGGACAGAACCTCGTGCTGAACGTCTACGGCTACCAGCAGGCATTCGCGGCCAGCCTTTACGGGCTCGGTTCGGCCCTCGGTGTCATCATGACCGCCCTGCTGATGATCATCACCCTGGTGTACCTCCGCATCCTTAAGAGAACGGGAGAAGCCCTGTGACCGCCGTCAACGTTTCACTCCGCAAGAACCGGCCTGCGCCGGAAGCTCCGCAAAAGTTCCGCAAAGGCGGACGACGCCGTTGGGGCGCCGACGCTGGGGCACTCGCCATCGCGCTTCTCGTCGCGTTCCCCCTGTTCTGGATGGTCCTTTCGGCCCTCAAGCCGAAGACAGCACTCGATGCCGGCGACGCGGCACCGTTCACCCTCGAACCGTCGTTCGATTCCTTCATGCGGGTCCTCTCGGTGAACAATTTTGGCCGGTATTTCCTCAACAGTGTGATTGTGGCGGTTGTAGTCGTCATCATTTCGACGGTGCTGGCTTTCCTGGCGTCCGTGGCGCTGACCCGTTACGAATTCAAAATGCGCACCAAGCTCCTGATCGTGGTCCTGGTGTCCCAGATGGTGCCGGTGGAGGCGCTGACGATTCCGCTGTTCTTCCTGCTCCGCAACGCGGGCGAGGCGATACCGCTGGTGGGCCTGAACCAGCTCGGCTCCCTGGTGTTGGTGCACGTCGGGTTCAGCATCCCGTTCGCGATCTGGATGCTTCGTGGCTTTGTGGCAGCCGTGCCGGTGGAGCTTGAGGAAGCAGCGCGTCTGGACGGGGCAAGTGGCTTCCGTTTTGTCCGCTCAGTGCTTTTCCCGCTTGTGGCACCCGGCGTGGTGGCGTGCTCGGTGTTCTCCTTCATCTCAACGTGGAATGACTTCCTGTTCGCGAAGACGTTCATCATTTCCGCCCAGGAGAACCAGACCCTGCCCATGGCATTGTTGACCTTCTTCAAGCCTGACCAGAACGATTGGGGTGCCATTATGGCCGGTTCCGTGATCATGACCATTCCGGTGCTGATCTTCTTCATCGCAGTGCAGCGAAAGCTCGTGTCCGGCCTGGCCGGGGCGGTGAAAGGATGAGCGCCGCAGATCTGCTGGTTCCCGTTCCGTGCTTAATTGAGTCCGGCGACGGCTTCCTGGAACTGGACTCGGCCACCACCTTGGCCGCCGATCCGGAGCTCAGCAGCGCGCGCCGCTGGCTGGCCCACACCCTCGGCGCGTCCACCGGCTGGGACCTGTTTCCGGCCACCGCGGCTCATGCGCGCATCAGCCTTCGGCTTGATCCGGAGCTCGAGGCTGAGGCCTATCGCCTGGAGGTGGGCGCCGCCGTCGTGATTCACTCGGGTGGCCCGGCAGGAGCCTTCTATGCAGCGCAGACGCTCCTGCAGATGTTGGGACCCGCGGCCTTTCGGCAAGCGCCGGTTGCGGAAGTTGGAGGCGGATGGCAGGTTCCCAAGGTGTCCATCCAAGACCAGCCCCGCTTCGGCTACCGCGGCGTGATGCTGGACGTGGCCCGGCATTTCATGCCCAAGGACAATCTGCTGCGGTTCATCGAGGTGATGGCCATGCACAAACTCAATGTCCTGCACCTGCACCTCACGGACGACCAAGGCTGGCGGATCCAGATCAACCGCTACCCGAGGCTCACCGAGACCGGGGCGTGGCGACGGGAGTCCTCGCTGGGCTCGTGGCGGGCCGGGATTTTCGACGGGCTTCCGCACGGAGGTTTCTACAGCCAGGACGATCTCCGCGAAGTGGTCGCGTTCGCTGCGGAACGGCACATCACCGTCATTCCGGAGATCGATGTTCCGGGACACAGCCAGGCCGCCATCGCCGCCTACCCGGAACTTGGCACGGGCGCGGATGTAGAGGTTTGGACCCGCTGGGGAATCAACGAGACCGTGCTGGAAGTCTCGGACACGTCGCTGGAGTTCTACCGCAATGTGCTCGACGAAGTAGTGGAGATTTTCCCCTCCCGCTGGATCAGCTTGGGCGGGGACGAAGTTCCGCCGGCCCAGTGGCAATCCAGTGCGGAGGCGCAGGCCAAAGCCGCCGAACTCGGCTTGCCGGACGTTTCGGGACTGCACAGCTGGTTTGTCGGGCAGCTGGCAAAGCACCTTGACGGGCATGGGCGCGCGACTTCTGTGTGGGACGAAATCGGCGATGGCGAACTCCCCGACGGCGCGCTGGTTGCCTCCTGGCGTGGCTATGAAGGGGGCCTCAAGGCGCTCGAGAGTGGCTACGACGTGGTCATGTGCCCCGAGCACAAGCTGTACCTCGACCACCGTCAGGCCGACGGCGACGGCGAGCCCGTGCCGGTAGGGTTCGTCATTACGCTGAAGGACGTCTACGAATTCGAACCGCTGCCAGCCGGTGCGCATGACGCGTATCCCGGCCGGCTCCTCGGGGCGCAGGCCAACATCTGGACCGAACACCTGGATTCGCCGCGGCGGGTCCACTTCGCCGCATTTCCGCGGCTGAGTGCCGTCGCGGAGGTGCTCTGGTCCCGGCCCGAGGACCGGGACTACGATGGTTTCCTGACCAGGCTCGAAGGGGGCCATCTGGAACGGCTGGAAGCCATGGGAGTGGAATTTCGGCCGCTGTCAGGGCCTAAACCCTGGCAGTTGAGGCCCGGCGTGGTTGGCTGGAAACGCGATTACGACGCTGAGCAGCGCAGCGCCGCTGAATAGGACACACGTGGGTACAGAAGGCACGGAGGCCCGGAACTCCTCGGCCTCGTTGCGGAAGGCGCTGGCTTTGCTGGCGGTGGTGGCGGAGCATCCGGTGAGCGCGGACGGACTCGCCTTGGTGGAGCTGACCAAGCTCTCCGGGCTCAATAAGAGCACAGTGCTGCGCTTGGCAGCGCCTTTGTTGGAGGAAAACCTGCTGGAACGCGATGCGGAGAGCGGGCGCTTCCGGCTGGGTCACGGTTGCCTCCGACTGGGGCAGGCCTATTTGGATCGGTTGGATTTGCGCAGCGTCGCCAACGCCGAACTCCGGGTGCTGATGCGGGCCACTGAAAGCACCTGCCACCTTGTGGTCCTGTCCGGTCACGACGTGGTCTACCTCGACAAGGTGGAAGATGAGGCAACGGTTCGCATGGCATCGAGGGTCGGCGCGACCATGCCGGCCTACCGTACCGCGGTAGGCAAAGCCATGCTGGCGTTCAGTCCGGAGGAAGTGGTGGCGTCAATCCTGGCCAGCGAGCTGGTTCCGATCACCGACAGAACCATCACGGATCCCGAGCAGCTGCGGGCGGAATTCGCCGCAATCCGTCGCCGGGGCTATGCAATTGATGACCGCGAGAACGAGCCCGAGGTCCGGTGCGTCGCCGCCCCGATCTTCGGCCACGACGACCACGTGGTTGCCGCCGTCAGCGTCTCCTCGTTGTCGTCCCGGATGACCGCCAAACGCGTCCGTGAAGTAGGTCCTATGGCCGCCGAAACCAGTCTCCGCATCTCGGCCAAGCTGGGATCGCGGCGGGCCAACGCCAAACTCGCGAAGCTGGCTTAGGGGTGCGGATGGAAGAGCCAATGAACGACGCCGGGGCTGGGGTCGGGGCGGGCGGCGCGGCTGACGCGGGCAGCGCAGCGGCCGGGGCCGGGCAGGGCGGCGCAGCGTCCGCCTACTTCCGCAGCAAGCTGCGGTTCGAGATCGACGTCATGGACGTCGCGGATGCGGCTCCCGGTAGCTTCGTGCTGGTTGATACGCGCCGTCAGTCTTCGTGGGACCACGGGCATATCCCCGGTGCCGTGCACCTGCCGACGGCCCAGATCCCTGCGCGCGCGGCCACCCTGATCCCGGCCGGGACATCAGTGGTGGTCTATTCCTGGGGACCGGGGTGCAACGGGAGTACCTTCGCGGCCCTGGCCTTCGCCGAGCTCGGGTACCCGGTACGCGAAATGATCGGCGGCATTGAGTATTGGGCCCGGAACGGTCTTCCGGTGGAGACAGTTGGCGGGATTGTTGTTGCCGCGGCGGACGGATTGGTGACGGCGCACCAGCCGGAGGTGTAGCGACGCTCCAACCGACTGGCGACGCGCAAATGGACCGGCGACGCCAGAATTCCGGTGTCGCCGGTCCATTTGCGCGTCGTAAACCAAAGTTAGGCCGTTACCGCCAGCGCGTCGATTTCCACGAGCATGACTTCGTGCGGGAGGTCGACGAACACGGTGGTGCGGCTCGGCAGTTGGCCGCTGGGGACGTTTTCGGTGATGAACTCGCCATAGACATCGTTCATGGCCGCGAAGTCGTCGCGCGTGGTGAGGTAGACGCGGAACATGATGACGTCCTCCACTGAGGAGCCGCCTGCCTCGAGGATCGCCTTGACGTTTTCCAAGGTGCGGCGGGTCTGGACGCGGACGTCACCCTCGCCGATGTACTGGTTGGTGGCAGGGTCCATCGGGCCCTGCCCGGATACCTGGAACATGCCACCCTTCTGGATGCCCTGGGAAAATACATGCGCCGGGGCAGGAGCATTTTCGGTCAGTACTACGGTCTTTTCACTCATGCTGAGTTCCTTTCATGGCTGATCCAGCCGAGGTCGCGGGAGATGGCCTCGGTGCTGGCTTTGAGGTCGGGCAGCAGCTCAAGCAATCCTTCATAGCTGAGCATCACCACCGGTACCGAACAAGAGGCTGCGGCCACGACGGCGCCAGTTGCGTCGCGAATGGGGGTCGCGATGCAGTGCACGAAGGCTTCGTGCTCGGCGTTGTCGTGGGCCCAGCCCTGGATCCTGACCTGCTCCAGTTCGGCCAGCAGGGCCTTCGGTGAGGTCAGGGTGGTGTCGGTAATTCTTGTGTAGTCCAAGCTCGCGGCGATCCGTTCCTGCCGGCTGCGTGGCATGTCGGCAAGAAGGACTTTTGCGACGGCGGCCGAATGCAAGGACGCGGTCAGGCCGATCCGGGAGTACATGCGCACGGGATGGTGGGACTCGAACTTGTCGATGTACACCACGTCATTTCCCTCGAACGCGGCAAGGTGCACGGTGTGCCCGGTCTTGCCGTTCAGCTCGGCCAGGTACGGGTGCGCCACTTTGCGGATGTCCCGCTGCTCCAACGCGAGCGAGGACAGCTCAAACAACTTGGAGCCGAGCATGAATCGTTGGTCCTCATCGCGGACCACGAAGCGTTTTTCCTCCATGGCATGCAGGAGGCGCATCACCGTGGTCTTGTGGACGGATGCTTTGGACGCGAGCTCGTCGAGGGTGGCCGGTTTGGCCGCGAGTTCCGCAAGCAGGTCAAGGGCCCGCATCAAGCTTTGGCTCATGGCGCTGTGCTCCGATCTTGAACGCTCCGGTTCTGGCTGCTGAAGTGCCCCCTGGAAACGCGGATCGCAGCCCATTCGGCGTCGGTGGAATCGAGGATGGCCGAAAGCAGGGCGGAGTCAGGAAGGGGGCCGCGATCGCCGTGCACAGTGAGGGTGCAGGCTGCAGCGACGTGACCGCGGCGGAGGCTCGCCTTCTGCTCGAGTCCGAACAGCATGCCACTCAGGTAGCCGGCAGCAAAAGAATCGCCCGCGCCCACCGGCTCGAGCACGTCCACGGACAAGGCGGGCACTTCCGAGCGAGAGCCGTCCCGTTCCAGGGCGATGGCGCTGATGGCTTCGTTCTTGATAACGACGACGGCGGGATCGGGCATGAGGTGCCGAAGCTCAGTTTCGTCTGTGGTGCCGAAGGCGTGCTCGGCCTCGTCCTTGCCCACCAGCACGATGTCGGCAAGATTGGCTAGCCGGCGCAGCACCGAGCGGTCCTGCCCGGCCCAGAGTGCGGCGCGCCAATTGACATCGAAGCTGATGAGTCGGCCGTGCCTCGGTGCGGCGAGGATGGCTTCCATCAGATCGAGGCATTCCGCCGAGAGCGCCGCAGTGATGCCGCTTAGGTGGATGAGCGGGGCTTCTTCCAACAAGCGCTCGACGGCGGGATTCGACAGGGTGCCCGGGCCCATGGCCGACGCCGCGGAACCTTGGCGGTAGTACAGAACTGAACTGCCGCCGTCGGGAGCTGATTCCTGGGCGGGGACCTTGACGTACAGGCCGGTGGGCCGCCCCGGGTCAACTTCGACGCCGGCGATGCCTACGCCGTGGCTGCTGAGCTCGTCCAGGATCCGGGTGCCGAATCCGTCCCTGCCAACCCTGCCCACCCAGTGCGAGTCCAGGCCCATGGCAGCCAGGCCCATGGCAACGTTCGATTCGGCGCCGCCGATGCCGCAATGTAGCTCGGTGGCTTGGTGCAGCGGGACGGCGTTCACCGGGGTGAGCATGGCCATCGTTTCGCCCACACATACAGCTGAAAGCATGAAACTCCCGCACTCCCTCTGCCGCTTCTAACGGCACTCGACACCCCCACGTAGAAAGGGATTTCTGTGGCCGGATCGGGCTGCCGGGACCTGCCACGGCCTTGACTCCCAATCCTGCACCATGTTAGACATATCACCAACAGCTTTGCAAACTGCGTTGCAAAATACGCAACGCAGTTGAGGCTTGCGGAAAAGCTTGCGAAAAATGCGCACCGTGAAGGGATCTAACTGGTGAACACTTCCACGTCCGGAGCAGGGATAGAGGCCGGAGCCGGGACAGAGTCTGGGGCAATTGCAACCGACGCCGTGGCCCGTCTGGCAGATGTCCGGCTCGATTGGCGGCACAAAGCAGTGCCCGCCACGGCCAACGGCACCAGCCACCGCGAGTTCCTCGCGGCAGGCCCCACCCTTGCGGACCTCCAGACGCCGTTGCTCACCCTCGACGCCGGGGCACTCCGCGGCAATGCCGATCGCTTGGCCACATGGTGTGCTGAACGCGGCGTGCTGCTGGCTCCGCACGGCAAGACCACCATGGCACCGCAGTTGTGGGCCGAACAGCTCAACCGCGGCGCTTGGGGGATCACCGTGGCGAACTTCGCGCAGCTCCGCGTTGCCCACGAATTCGGCGTGCGGCGGCTACAGTTGGCCAATAGCCTCACCGATCCGCATGCCATCGAATGGGTTGCCGCGACCGCCAGTCCGGATCAGCCGATCCTGTCCTGGGTGGATTCCACCGTCACCGTAGATGTCATCGGACGCACACTGGAAGCGGCCGGAAGCGACGCCGTCCTGGATGTGCTGGTTGAGCTAGGCGGAATCGGCGGACGCACGGGTGCGCGGGGCGTGGAGGCGGCGCTCGACGTCGCCCGGTCCGTGGCCGCTTCACCTCACTTGCGGCTGGTCGGCGTCAGCGGCTACGAAGGATCGCTCGCCCACACGGCCGCCGCCGACAGCCTCGCCGCCGTCCGCGGCTACTTGGGCCAGATGCGGGAGCTCCACAAGAGTCTGCTCAGCGAAAGTCTCTACGGGTCCGACGCCGTCATCCTCACCGCGGGTGGCAGCGCCTACTTCGACGACGTCGTCGACGTACTCTCGCCGTGCGTCAGCGGCGGCACGCAAGACGGTCCCCGCGTGGAACTCATGATCCGCAGCGGCGCGTACATCATCCACGATGACGGCTTCTACCGCGGCATCTCGCCGTTTTCCCGCGACGGCGGCGAACCGTTCAAGGCAGGGATGCACGGCTGGGCGCGAGTCGTATCCCAGCCCGAGCCCGGCCTGGCCATCCTCGACGCCGGCAAACGCGACTTACCCGTGGACGAGGGCCTGCCCCGTCCGCAGCTGATCGGACCCGCCCTCGGCGGTCCGATGCAGCCGCTCGCCGATGCCGAGATCACCGCGGTCAACGATCAGCACTGCTTCATGACGTTCGACGCCGGCACCACCACTGTGCGGCCCGGCGATGTCGTGCGCCTGGGACTTTCGCATCCGTGCACCGCCTTCGACAAGTGGACGCTCATCCCGGTGCTGGCGGACACGGACGGTGACCAAACCGTCGTCGACCTCATCCACACCTTCTTCTAGGACACGTGCCATGAAGACACTCATCAGCAACGCCGTCCTGGTGGACGGAACCGGAGCGGACCGTCGCCTGGCGGACGTCCTGCTGGACGGTGGGGTGATCGCGGTCGTCGCCGACGTCGGATCCCTCACCGCCAGCGGAACAGGCGCCGAGCGGATCATCGACGCCACAGGACTCGTCCTGAGCCCCGGATTCATCGATATGCACGCCCATTCGGACCTGCAGCTACTGGTCAACAAGGACCACTACGCCAAGCTCAGCCAAGGCGTCACCACCGAACTCCTGGGCCAGGACGGGCTGTCCTACGCTCCGGTAGACGACGCCACCCTCGCCGGAGTCCGCGAAAAGATCGCCGGTTGGAACGATAATCCGCAGGATTTCGACTGGAGCTGGCGAACGGTGGGCGAGTACCTTGACCGCCTCGATCGCGCAGACCACAAAGGCCGGATCGCCACCAACACCGCCTACCTCGTGCCGCAAGGAACTGTCCGCGCCCTAGTGATGGGTTTCGCCGAAGGGGACCCGACGCCGGAGCAGCAGGAACGGATGCAGGAGGTTGTCCGCACCGCCATGGAGGAAGGCGCCGTGGGGATGTCCTCCGGGCTGACCTACACGCCCGGCATGTACGCCCGCACCGAGGAGTTGGCAGGACTTTGCCGCACCGTGGGGGAATTGGGCGGGTTCTACGCCCCGCACCACCGTTCCTACGGCAAGGGCGCGCTCGGAGCCTACGCCGAGATGATCGAGCTGAGCCGGACTACCGGCTGCGCACTGCACCTGTCCCACGCCACCATGAACTTCGCCGAAAACAAGGGCCGTGCGGGCGAGCTGCTGGAGCTGATCGACTCAGCCCTCGACGCCGGCGCCGACATCACGCTCGACACCTACCCCTACCTCCCCGGAGCCACCACCCTTTCGGCCATCCTGCCCAGCTGGGCATCCTCCGGCGGCACCGAGGCCACGCTGGCCCGGCTGGCCGACCCCGAAACCAGGGCGAAAATCCGCGAGAGCGTGGAGATCTACGGCTCCGACGGCTGCCATGGAGTGGTTGCGGAGTGGCACACCCTCGAGATCAGCGGCGTCCAGAATCCCGCGCTCGCCGGCCATGTGGGCAAGACGATCGCTGCGATCGCCGAGGAAACGGAACAAGAGCCGTTCAACGTGTTCGTGGGGATCCTCCAGGAAGACCGCCTGGGCACCGGGATCCTGCAGCACGTCGGCCACGAAGAAAACGTGCAGGCCATCATGGTCCACCGGGCCCACACCGGCGGCAGCGACGGTCTTTTGGTTGGGGCGAAGCCGCACCCCCGCGCTTGGGGAACCTTTCCCCGCTACCTGGGCCACTACAGCCGCGACTTGGGCTTGCTGACGCTGGAAGACATGGTCCACCACTTGAGCGGACGCCCCGCCGCGCGGCTCAAGCTCGACCGCCGCGGCCTGATCCGCGAAGGCTACGCGGCCGACGTCGTCCTCTTCGATCCGCAGACCATCCGTGACGAAGCCACTTTTGAAAATCCCCGCCAAGCCGCCACCGGCATCCATTACGTGTTCGTCAACGGGACGGCAGCGATCGACGGCGGGAAGCCCACCGGCGCCCGCGCCGGCCGAGCCCTGCGTCGCAGCCCCGACGGACGCGCCCGAGTAGCTCCAGAAGAAGGTATCGAATCGCATGACTCCTGAAGAATTCGTCCAGCAGCTTGAAGCCGACCGCGCCCTCGCCGTCGTACGGGCGCCGTTCATCCCCGACGCCGCCGAGCTCTGCCGCGCACTGGCCGACGGCGGCATCCGCAGCGTCGAACTGACGTTCACGACGCCGGACGTGCTAAGCCATGTGCGACGGGCGGCGGAGACCGCCGCCCAGCACGGCGCCGCCGTCGGCATCGGCACTGTCATGACGGCCGAGCAGGCTAAGGCAGCCATCGACGCCGGCGCCCAGTTCCTGGTGACGCCCGGCCTTCGTCCGGAGGTGGCCGCAGTGGCCGTGGCGGCCGGTATTCCCTTCAGCTTGGGCGCCATGACGCCCACGGAAGTTGCGCAGGCCCTCGATCTCGGTTCCGCCGCGGTCAAGATCTTCCCGGCCAGGCAGCTCGGCCCGGCCTACTTGAAGGATCTCCAGGGACCGTACCCCGGCATTCGGCTGCTTCCCTCCGGCGGGATCGATGCGTCGAACGCCAAGAGCTATCTCGACGCCGGTGCAGCAGCGGTCTGCTGCGGAACCAGCGTTGTCCCTCCTGCCGCCGTGGCCTCGGGCGAGTGGGCAGACATCTCCGCCAGGGCCTCCGCCTTCACCGCCACCCTGACGTAGGAATCCCCAGAAAGTAACCTCCATGAATGAATTCCTGAACTGGCTGCGGCACGATACAGCCGGCCTGCTACTCCTGGCAGGTGTGGGCATTGCCCTCCTGCTGTTTCTGATTATCAAAGTCAAGGTCGAACCGTTCATCGCCCTGGTGGGTACCAGCGTGCTCGTGGCGCTGGTGGGCGGAGTGAGCATCGACGCCCTTGTCGGCTCGCCCATCAAGAGCGGGGATGCCCTCATTGAGAAAGGCTTCGCCGGGATCCTCGGACACATCACCCTGATCATCGGCCTGGGTACCGTGCTCGGCGCCATCCTGGAACGTTCCGGTGGCGCGGAGGTCCTCCTGGGGAAGCTCGTGAAGCTCTTCGGTGAAAAGGGCACCCCCGTGGCGATGGGTGTCACCGGCTTCGTCCTTGGTATCCCGGTCTTCTTCGACATCGGTATCTTCGTGCTCGCGCCCCTCGTGTACGTCGCGGCCGTGCGAGGCGGGAAGTCCCTCATCTTGTACGCCCTGCCGCTCCTTGCCGGCCTCTCCGTAACCCACGCCTTCCTGCCGCCGCACCCAGGCCCCGTGGCCGCGGCCGGACTCTTCCACGTTGAACTTGGCTGGATCATCATCATGGGCTTGGCCTGCGGCATCCCGGCGTGGTTCGCCTCCGGCATCCTCTGGGGCCGGTGGATCGGCAAGCGCGTGCAGATCGCCGTTCCGGAGGACCGCGTGATCCCGGAGGCCGAGGAGGCCGTGGGCCACGAGCCGCCAATGAGCCTTGTTGCGCTGGCCATTGGCCTGCCGATGGTCCTGATCCTCGGCGCCACCTTCGGCAACGTCTTCCTGCCCGCCGGTGGATTCCGCGACACGTTGGTGTTCTTTGGCAACCCGGCCATCGCGCTGACCGTTGCTGTGGGACTGTCCATGTGGCTGTTGGGAATTCGCCGGGGCATGAGTGCCAAGGAGCTCTCCGAACTCAGCTCTGCTTCACTGAAGCCGGTCGGCATGATCTTGCTTGTTGTTGGAGCGGGTGCATTTTTCGGCGCGGTCCTCTCGGCAACCGGAGTAGGCAACGCGGTAGCTGACACCTTGTCCAAGGCGGGACTCCCGGTCATCGTGTCCGCCTACGTGATCGCCTGCGGCATGCGCATTGCGCAGGGCTCAGCCACAGTGGCGATCGTCACCACCGGCGGGATCCTAGCCCCCGCGCTCACCGCCGGACATTATTCGCAGCCCCAATTGGCGCTGATTGTCATGGCGATCTCTTCCGGCTCCATCATCGCCAGCCACGTGAACGACGGCGGTTTCTGGATCATCTCCAAGTACTTCAACATGTCCGTGAAGGACACCTTGAAGACCTGGACCGTGCTGGAAACCGTGCTCTCCGTGGTGGGCTTCGGCATGGCGGCCTTGCTGTACCAGTTCGTCTAGGAGCTGAGCGACACGCAAAATCCCTGGCGCCCCCGGAATTCCGGGGGCGCCAGGGATTTTGCGCGTCCCCTGGGATTTTGCGCATCGCCGAGGTCGCTTAAACAAAGAGCTCCGGAGTGCGTTATTGGGGGATACGCACTCCGGAGCGGACTTTGGAGCAGGTTCTTTGGGTTCCTGCTGACAATTAGCTTACGTGCCCCAACGGCCCTCCGCTACCAATCTGAATAACTACTTTCACTTTACTTTTTCCAGGCCCGTTCCAGCCCGAAATTAGGGCCGGAAACCGGAGTCCGATCGGGCCCTCCGCCCCTTGTAGAGCACCCTCCGCAGGCCTAGCGTTAACTTGCACAGGAAGGGGTGGTCCACGTGGAGATCTTCATGTGGTGGCTGGACATTGACCTCAAGAGCAAGGAATGGCTGCGGGAGAACCTGCGGGCTGCCGAGCTTCCACTGGAGGTTCTGCAACGCATTGCCGAAGTCGGTGGGCCGCGTCTTGAAGAGCTGGCCGGCGGGCTGTCCGATGCCGACTGGGACTTTATTGAGACGCAGTCCGAGTTCGTGGACTGAGAAGGTTTCCTAGACCGGTTCATAAAACCGTTGCGGCTCCCGCGTGGGGATGGTTGCATGGGGTGCATGGCTACCGCAGAGAGTTATGTCTTGGCGATCGGGACCAAAAAAGGACTGTGGCTGGCACGCAGTTCAGACCGCAAGGAATGGTCCCTTTCCGGTCCGCACTTCCTCATGAGCGAGATCCCCAGCATCGGGATCGATACGCGCGGGGACAAGCCCCGGATCATGGTGGGCGTGCGCTCCGAACACTGGGGGCCCACCGTGGCCCACTCCGACGACCTGGGCGCCACCTGGACCGAGCCCGAGCAGGGCGCCATCAAATTCCCAGAGGGCACCGATGCCGCACTGGAGCGGATTTGGCAGATCTACCCGGACTCTGCGTCCCGGCCAGGAGTCGTCTGGGCCGGTTGCGAACCGATCTCCGTCTGGAAATCCACCGACGGCGGCGAGCACTTCGAGCTGAACCGTGGCCTGTGGAATCATCCGCACCGCAGCGAATGGGGAGCGGGTTACGGTGGCGCTGCCGCCCACTCGATCGTGGTCGACCCCTCCGGGGAGAACGTCCACGTTGCCATGAGCACCGGCGGGGTTTACAGATCGCTCGACGGCGGAACCTCCTGGGAAGCCCGCAACAAGGGAATCTCGGCCTACTTCATGCCGGATCCCAACCCGGAGTTCGGCCAGTGCGTGCACAAGATCGCCGCGGATGCCGCCGTCGAGGGTCGTCTGTATGCGCAGAACCACCATGGCGTGTACCGCACGGATGACAACGGAGAGAATTGGATTTCCATCGCGGATGGGCTGCCCGCCGATTTCGGCTTCGTGATGCTCACCCACCCGCGCCGCGAAGGTACCGCGTGGGTTGTCCCGATCAAGGCAGATAGCGAGCGGATTCCGCCGGATGGCCATCTCGCGGTGCACCGCACGGACGACGCAGGCGGGACCTGGAAGCGTTTGGATGTGGGACTCCCGGACCACGAATACAATGCTGTGCTCCGTGACGCGGCCGCGGTGGATTCAGCTGAACCTGCCGGGGTGTACTTCGGAACACGCGGCGGTTCGGTCTACGCCAGCGCTGACGAGGGCGAGTCCTTCATTGAAGTTGCCTCGCATCTGCCCGATGTGTTGTGCGTCCGGGCTGCCGTTGTCTCCGGTGATCTGTCCGCCGAATTGGCCGCTGCCTCTGCGGCATCCGGTCTGCCGGCGTAGGACGGGTCTTGTCCGACATCACCGTGGTTTTGCCCAGCGTCCTCCAGCCACTCGCCGGCGGGCAGTCCTACCTGACTACGCCCGCCGACGGAGCTGTGACCGTGGAAAGCTTGCTTGACGCTGTGACCGGGGACTACCCGGTGCTTGCCCGGAGGCTCCGGGACGAGACCGGGTCCCTCCGCCGCTACGTGAATATTTACGTGAATGGCGAGGAGGTCCGGCGCCTGAAAGGTCTGGATACTGAGGTTGCGGCCGGCCAGGAGGTCTTGATCATCCAGTCCGTGGCTGGCGGCTGAGCGGTTCGGGGCCAGGATCAGGCCACTCGCCAGACGGTGCATTCGTCGGTATTGATGGCCTTGCGCAGGCCAGTCAGCTGATCCATAATCCAGACGACGCCGATGCCCGGGGCCGTCTCTTGGACGCTGCCTCGGCGGATGACCACGTCATCGTAGGAGGGTCCGACGGAGAGCCGGGCTTCGATCTGGTCGCCGCGGTGCAGCTGGTCAAGCGCGCGGATTCGTGTGGGGTGGGTTGATACTTCCTTCAACATGGTGGCCTCCCTGGCTGGAGCTGCCAGCGTTTGCCGGCTATTCCAGTGTGGCGGGCCAATGTTGCAGGGTGGTTTCGCACGGGTTAGCCGTGGGTAAGACTTCCGTACACAAAAAAATCCATTGCTCCCCACCGGCCCCCTAGCCTCACAAGTTCGGCCAGGGAACCCTGCCGGCGTGGGCCCACGCACCTGCCGTTCTGAGGGCTCAAAACGGCGGGTACGGAGCAATGGATGGGGGTAGAGCGGGGAAGTTACCTCAGGCCGAGTTCCGCCGTCGGGGTCTTGAAGGATTCCCGGGCCGTCATTGCGGAGACGGCTGCGATGACGCAGATGACTCCGGTGAAGATGCTGATCTGGATCCAGCCGCCGGCCTTGGTGCCGCCCATTGCGGTGACGATGGTCGGGGCGAAGCCTGCCATGAGGAAGCCGATCTGGGTGCCGATGGCCAAGCCGGAGAAGCGGACCTTGGTGCTGAACATTTCGCCGTAAAAGGAAGGCCACACGGCGTTGGCGGCGGCGTAGCCGAGGGCGAAGTACACCACGGATACCAGGAACATGAGCGGCACGTTTCCGGATTCGAGCGTCAAAAGGAACACCGGCGTCATGATGGCGCTGGCAATGGCGCCGTAGATGAATACGGGCTTGCGGCCGATCCGGTCAGCCAGATTGCCGAAGACCGGCTGGGTGCCAAGGGCCACGATGTTGGCAGCGACGACGAGCCACAGCGTGATGGTGCTGTTGACGTGGGCCACGTCCTTGGCGTAGGCAATGGCCAGGGTGCCGAAGACGGTGCTCACGGCGGAGATGAAGGCGCAGCAGATAACGCGCAGGACGTCGGCCCAGTGCAGCCTGAGGAGGTCGGCCACTGGGAGCTTGGCGATCTGGTTGTTCTTCTTGGCTTCGGCGAATGCCGGCGGCTCGTGGAGGGTGCGTCGGATGAAGAAGGCAACCAGGACCACCACAGCGCTGAGCCAGAACGGGATACGCCAGCCGATGCCGTACTTGACCTCATCCGGGAGGGCGACGACGGGGATGAAGACCAATGCTGCGAGGATCTGGCCGCCCTGGGTTCCCGTGAGGGTCCAGGACGTGAAGAAGGAGCGGCGGTTGTCCGGGGCGTGTTCCAGCGTCATGGACGAGGCGCCGGCCTGCTCGCCGGCAGCCGAAAGACCTTGGCAAAGGCGAGCGAACACCAGCAGGGCCGGAGCCCACCAGCCAATGGCCTTGAAATCGGGGAGGCAGCCAATGATGAACGTCGCACCGCCCATGAGTACCAGCGTGAACATCAGTACGCGCTGGCGGCCGATGCGGTCTCCGAAGTGGCCCAGGATGATGGCACCGACCGGCCTTGCTATGTAGGCGAAGCCGAATGTCGCGAAGGACATGATGGCTGCGTTGGCGTCCGCGCTGGGGAAGAAGACGTGCGGGAAGATCAAGGCCGCGGCCGAACCGAAGATGAAGAAGTCGTAGTACTCGACTGCGCTGCCGAGGAAGCTCGCGAGGGCGGCCTTCTTCGGCGTCCCCGCCGTGGCAGCGGTGCCCGGCGTCGTAGACGGGATGGTGTGACTCATGATGTTCCTTTGTGTGACGGCGATGTCGCATCTGGCTGAAATTTGCTTACTTGGAACGCTGATGTGGGTCCGGCAGCGGCCTCACGCTGTAGCCACATTGTGAGAGCTACTTGTGCGATATAGCAATAATGACTGTGAGCGCAGTCACTTGTCAAGATATTTACTCACCATCTAGATATAGCTCTCACGATGTGGCAATCTTTAGTTATGGATGTGAAGGAAGACACAAAGACCGACATGATCGGCAAGGCCCTGGGCCTCCTCGTATTGCTAGGCAACGAGCCGAAAGGGGCCAGCGCCTCCGAGCTCGCCCGCCAGGCGGAGCTGCCGTTCAGTACTACGTACCGGCTGCTCGGATCCCTGACCCGCGACGGTTTTGTGGACTATGAGCCAGATGGGCGCCGCTATCACCTGGGCCTTCGTGTCTTCCAGCTTGGGCAGCGGGTGTCCAATCACCACGGCTTTGCGGGTACCGCGCGGCCCATCTTGCAGCGCGTCACGGAGGGGACCGGCGAGGCCACCATCCTTTCCGTACGGGATGGCCACCACCACCTCACGGTCAACAAGGTGGACGGCCCCCAGATGTTCCGGGTGACGAGCGATCCGGGGCACCTTGGAATGCTGCACACCACGGCGGTAGGTAAGGCATTGGTCGCCTTCGCGGATGACCACGAGCGGCAGCAGCTCGTGGAAGAGCTCGAGTTGGAGCCGCTCACGGAGTTCTCCATTACAGACCGCGACGCATTCCGCCTGGAAATCGAAAAAGTCCGGCGCCAGGGCTACGCGATCATGGACGAGGAGAATGAGGTGGGGATGCGCGCTGTTGCCGTCCCCGTGCTCAACTCCCAAGGTGTTGCCTTCGCATCCCTTGCCACCGCGGTCCCCGTCTTCCGGATGAGCGTGGAACAGCTCGTGGCCGTCGTTCCCCTGCTGAAGAGTGCGGCGTCCGAGCTTGCCGACCGCCTGCCGCAGCGCTAAGAGTCTGGCGGCAGTCACTTTTGTTCGCGATAAGAACACTAGTGCAATATGTGAACAATTTGTGTAGTCTGATTCATACCGCCCGGCGGAGCAGCTCACTTCGGACGTCCCAAAGGACTCCGGAGAAGGCCCATCCGCGGGTGCAGTTGTCAAAGGAGCAATGAGCATGAGCAACCGAGCCGAATCCTTCTTGGTGGGCCTTATTGGCGAAGGCGTGACGCCTTCTCTGACGCCGCCCATGCACGAGAGGGAGGCCGACGTACAGGGGCTGCGCTACCTGTACCGGCCCATCGACCTGCTGGAGCTCTCCCTGCCCGGCTCCGCCGTCGGCGATCTCCTGACTGCAGCTTCCCGGCTCGGTTACAACGGCCTCAACATCACGCATCCGTGCAAGCAGCTGGTCCTGCCGTTCCTGGACGAGATTTCCGAGGACGCCCAGCGGCTCGGCGCTGTGAACACCGTTCTGATCCAGGACGGCCGATTCATTGGCCACAACACAGACTTCTCCGGCTTCGGTTCCGCTTTGGCCAGCGGCCTTCCCGACGCCGGCCTGGACCGCGTCGTTCAGTTGGGCGCCGGGGGTGCCGGCTCCGCCGTCGCATACGCCCTGCTTTCCGCGGGCGTCAGGACGCTGGACCTTGTAGACGTGGATCCCGCGCGCTGCGCCGAACGGGCGGCGGAACTCGCCGGGCTGTTCCCGGGCAGCACTGTTACGGCACGCACGACGGCGGAGCTACCGCAGCTGATGCCGCTTGCCGACGGTCTGGTGCACTGCACACCGGTGGGCATGGCCGCGCATCCAGGCCTCCCACTGGACATGTCCCTCGTCGAAGCCCGACATTGGGTGGCTGACATCGTCTACCGCCCCATCGAGACCCAGCTGGTGCTCGAGGCCCGGGCCAAGGGCTGCCGCGTGCTCGACGGCGGACGCATGGCCGTGGGCCAGGCAGCCGACGCTTTCCGCATCTTCACAGGCCGCGACGCCGATCCGGAACGAATGCGGGCACACTTCCTTGAGCTGGTGGGCGCCGAGGAAGCCAAGGTTGAAGGGTCAGAGGCCGGCAAGGCTCTCGCCGGGGCGGGGCACTGATGCGCACGGGAATCGCCACAGTCTGCCTGTCCGGCACGCTCAAGGAAAAGATGCAGGCCTGCGCCATCGCGGGCTTCGACGGCATCGAGATCTTCGAACAGGACCTCGTCACCTCGCCGCTCAGCCCGGAGGACGTGCGGAAGATGGCCGCGGACCTTGGACTCGGCCTGGATCTCTACCAGCCGTTCCGCGACTTCGACAGTGTCGCCGAGGACATCCTCCAGGAAAACCTGCGACGGGCAGACGCCAAGTTCAGGCTCATGTCCCGCCTTGGCATGGACACCATCCTGGTGTGCACCAACGTTGGAACTGCCACGATCGACGACGACGACCTCCGCGCCGAGCAGCTCTCCCGCCTGGCGGAGTTGGCCGGGGACCACGGCGTCAAGGTGGCGTACGAGGCACTCGCTTGGGGCAAATACGTCAACGACTACGAGCACGCTCACCGTTTGGTGGAAGCCGTGGACCACCCCAACCTAGGCACTTGCCTGGACTCCTTCCACATCCTTTCCCGCGACTGGGATACCGCACCCATCGAGGCCATCAAGCCCGGGAAGATCTTCTTCGTCCAAGTGGCCGACGCCCCGAAACTCTCCATGGACGTGCTGTCCTGGAGCCGCCACTACCGCGTGTTCCCGGGCGAAGGACAATTCGAGCTTGCCAAGTTCATGGGCCACGTTGCCCGTGCAGGCTACTCCGGTCCGGTCTCGCTGGAAGTCTTCAACGACGTCTTCCGCCAATCGGATGTGGAGCGCACCGCCGTCGACGCGATGCGCTCGCTGATCTGGCTTGAGGAACAGAGTGCCAAATGGCTCGACGCGAACGCGTCCTCCTTTACACAGGGAGGAGCGCCGGGAGGCGCCAGCGGTGACTCGCCCGCCAACGCCGCCAGCCGCCGTCGTTATCCCATGGAACTGGCCACCCTGCCCAAGGTGGCGGAACCGGCCGGTTTCAACTTCGCCGAAGTCAAAACGGATGAGCCCGCACAGCTCGAGACGCTTCTTGGCCAGCTCGGCTTCGAATTCGACGGCCGGCACCGGACCAAGGACGTGCAGCTGTGGTCCATGGGCCAGGCACGCGTCATCATCAACGAACAGGCGCCGTCACACAGTGAACCCGCCGTCGCGGCGTTGGGGTTCGACGTCGACTCTCCCGTGATTGCCTCGGCCCGCGCCCAGCAACTCAAGGCACCCGTGGTACCGCGCAAGGTCCAGGCGGACGAGGAAGTGTTCCAAGGCATCGCAGCCCCGGACTCTACCGAGATCTTCCTGTGCCAAGGCAGCCCGGACGGCACCGCCGCCTGGACTCGCGAGTTTGGCGAAGGCCTTGAACATCCTTCAGCGGGAACGCAAGCGGTGATCGACCACGTGAACCTGGCCCAGCCCTGGCAGCACTTCGACGAAGCCGTCCTCTTCTATACGAGTGCCCTTGCCCTGGAACCGCAGCCGTTCGCCGAAGTGCCAAGCCCCAGCGGCCTGGTGCGCTCGCAGGTCATGGTGACTTCCGACCGTGGCGTGCGCCTGGTGCTGAACCTTGCTCCGTTGCTTCAGCAGGAACCCGGCCAGCAAGAACCCGGCCAGCAAGGCAACGGCGCCCGCAAGAGCTACCAGGAACACATCGCCTTCGCGGTGGATGACCTCGTGGCCACGGCCCGGGCGGCGCAGGCACGCGGACTGGAGTTCCTCCAGATCCCGGCCAACTACTACGAGGACCTGGATGCTCGCTTCGCCCTGGAGCCTGCTTTCCTTGCCACCCTGAAGGAATTGAACCTTCTCTACGACAGGGACGCCAACGGTGAATTCCTGCACTTCTATACCGCCACGGTGGGCAGCGTGTTCTTCGAAATGGTGGAACGCCGCGGCAACTACGACGGCTACGGCGCCCCCAATGCCCCGGTGCGGCACGCCGTCCAGTACGACTCGCTTCACGCCCACCGCGTGCACCGCTAAACAGAAACGCACGCAGAAACAAGGAAAGCAACCACCCGAAAGGAGCCGGCCGTGCTGCTAGACGCAAATGCCGGGCACTACCAAGACGACGAGCTCGTACCGGCGGCAGAACCGCACGCCGCCCACGCGCCGTCGGACGCCGCCGTCGAAACCCAATCGGATCTCAGCGCCGAGATCAAAGCCATCGGCGACGCGTACGCCCAAGCGCTCAAGAACGGTGCCGCACCGGAGACGCAGCCCCGCCTGGACTTCGCGCCATATCGCAGCAGCATCCTGCGCCACCCCACCAAGAACCTGCACCACGCGGACCCTGAGACCATCGAGCTGTACTCGCCGGCGTTCGGGCACCAGGACGTACACGCCCTGGAATCGGACCTGACCATCCAGCACAACGGCGAGCCCCAAGGCGAGCGGATCATCGTGCAGGGCAAAGTGCTCGACGGCGACGGCCGCCCGGTTGCCGGTCAGCTCGTGGAGATCTGGCAGGCAAACGCCGCCGGCCGCTACATCCACAAGCGCGACCAGCACCCCGCCCCGCTCGACCCGAACTTCACCGGCGTCGGACGCTGCATCACCGGACCGGACGGCTCCTACCGCTTCACCACCATCAAACCCGGCGCCTACCCGTGGAAGAACCACCTCAACGCCTGGCGTCCGGCACACATCCACTTTTCCATGTTCGGCACGGACTTCACGCAGCGCATCGTCACCCAGATGTACTTCCCGGGCGACCAGTTGTTCCCGCTGGACCCCATCTACCAGTCGATCGTGGACCAAGACGCCCGCGACCGCCTCGTGGCCAAGTACGACCACGAACTGACGAGCCCCGAATGGGCCCTCGGCTACAACTGGGACATCATTCTGAGCGGGTCGAAGCGGACCTGGACCGAAAACGAAGCCTTTGGCGACGCCGGGGACGAGGAGTAAGCACATGAGCAAGTTGACCCCCACACCCGGTCAGACCGTTGGCCCGTTCTACGGCTACGCCCTCCCCTTTAATAAGGACAACGAACTCCTCGCCCCGGGCAGTGCCGGAAGCATCCGCCTTCAAGGCACCGTGTACGACGGCGCCGGCGAAGCCATCCCGGACGCCATCCTGGAGATCTGGCAGCCGGACGCCGAAGGCAACGTGGTCCAGCGCACGGGCTCCCTGGTCCGTGACGGCTACACCTTCACCGGCTGGGGCCGCGCGGCGGTAGGCAACTCCGGCGTTTTCACGTTCACCACGGTCAACCCCGGCCCCACCTCCCCGGTCCCCGGAAAACCAGCGGCGGCTCCGTTTATTTCCGTCGCCGTCTTTGCCCGTGGCCTCATGAACCGCCTGTTCACCCGCATCTACTTGCCGGAAAACGAGGAAGCTCTCGCGGCCGACCCGCTGCTCAGCTCCCTCGATCCCGAGCGCCGCAAGACGCTCATCGCCCGACGCGACCCGGATGGCGGCCTCACCTGGGATCTGCGCCTGCAGGGCGGGGACGAGACTGTCTTTCTCGACTTCGAAGGCGCCTCCCGATGAGCCTCGACGGCGATTTCGGGCTGCTCAGCCCGGTTTCGGCGTCGTCCGCGGTGGCGGCGCTGACGGGTGACCGCGCGGTCATCGCGGCCATCCTCGACGTCGAGACCGCCTGGGCAGCCGTGCTGGAAGAGGCGGGCTTCGTGCCCGCCGGTTCCGCCGCCGTCGTGGCCGAGGCCGCGGAATCCTGGGCCTACGACGCCGCGTCCATCGCCGAACGGGCCCAAGGTGGCGCCAACCCGGTCATCCCGCTGCTTGCCGACCTCCGGGGCAGGGTCAAAGGGCTGGATGCCGGCGCACTTGCTGCGGTGCACACCTCGCTGACCAGCCAAGACGTGCTGGATTCGGCCCTGATGCTGCTTGCTCGGCGTGTAGTTTCCGCGCTTCTCGCCGAAGTAAAAGGCACGACGACGGCGCTCGCCGACCTTGCGGAGCAGCATGCGGACACGCTGTGCGTAGGCAGGAGCCTGACCCAGCACGCGCTTCCGTTCACCTTCGGGCTCAAGGCGGCGCAGTGGTTCCAGGGAGTGGCCGCCGCGGCCCGCCGCCTTGAGTCGTTGGAGCTGCCGGTGCAGTTCGGCGGGGCCGGTGGCACCCTGGCTTCGGCAACCGTGCTCACGGAAGGCTCGCTGTTGAGCCCCTTCGCCTTGGCAGACGCCCTGGCCGGGAAGCTGGGTCTGGCTCCCGTCCCTGCGCCTTGGCACACCAACCGGCTTGCCGTCACTGCACTCGGCGACTCCCTCGCGGCACTGACGGACTCCTTCGGCAAGATCGCCTCGGACCTGCTTTTCCTCAGCCGCCCCGAGGTTGCCGAGCTGGGCGAACCTCTTGCCGCAGGCCGCGGAGTCTCCTCGGCCATGCCGCAAAAGCAGAACCCGGTGTTGTCCGTGCTGATCCGCAGCGCGGCGCTCCAGGCTCCGGGGTTGGCAGCTCAGTTGCACCTCGCAGCAACGAACTTCAACGACGAACGCCCCGACGGTGCTTGGCACAGCGAATGGCAGGCCGTGAGGGGCCTGCTGCGCCTGAGCCTTGGCTCCGCCATCCAGCTCCGCGAGCTTGCCGAAGGACTCCGCATCTTCCCCGAGGCGATGCGTCGCAGCCTGGAAATCTCCGGGCCATTGCTGCTCAGCGAAGCCGTGGCGTCCTCCATTGCTCCGCTCCTCGGCGCAGACAGGGCCGAAGCGAAGGCTCGGCTGCAGGCCGTCGTCGACGAGACCCTCCAAGCACCCGCAGCAGAACAATCCCGGATCTACACCGAGCTTCTTCGCGAGGCCGTGCCAGCGAGCAAGCTGTCCGACGAGGAGCTGCGGGCGCTCCTGGACCCGGCGAACTACGTGGGCGAGGCTGCGGAGATCAGTCGCCGCATCCTGGCCGCCTACCCGGAATTTTCCAACACCAATCCGAAGGGAGCCGATCGTGGCTAAGCCCAACGTCAAGGCCGTGTTGCTGTCCCCGCAGCGCCCCCTGGGGGAGAAGCCACTCCTGGTGGTGGGGCCCTCGCTCGGAACGTCCACGGTGCTGTGGACCGAGACGGCAGCCCTCCTCGGCGACGACTTCGACGTCATCGGCTGGGACCTGCCTGGTCACGGCGTCTCGCCCGCTGCCGCCGAAACGTTCAGCGTCGCCGAGCTGGCCGACGCAGTGGTGGACTTGGTGGACTCGATCGCTCCCGGCGCCGTGTTCCACTATGCCGGGGACTCCCTGGGCGGCGCCACGGGGCTGCAATTGGGCATCAAGCACGCAGAAAGGCTCAAGAGCCTGTCCGTGCAATGCACCGGAGCGAAGCTCGGAACGCCGGAGGGATGGCTCGAACGGGCCGAAACCGTTCGCGTGCAGGGCACCGCGGTGATGATCCAGGGATCAGCCCAGCGCTGGTTCGCTCCCGGGTTCATGGACCGCCAGCCCGCGGTCAGCAGCCGCCTCCTGCACGCACTGCGGGACGCCGACCGTTTCAGCTACGCCTTCTGCTGCGAGGCCCTCGCCGGTTTTGACGTCCGCTCCGAGCTCGGCAGCATCACCGTCCCCACGCAGGCGCTGGCCGGCGTCGAGGACACTGTTGCACCGCCGTCGTTCGCTCAGGAAGTGGCGGACGGCATCAACGCCGGATTCAACACAGCCGGCGGCACCGCTATCGCTATTGCGCTCGACGGCGTCGGGCACCTTGCGCCCGCGGAGGCGCCCGCCGTCGTCGCGGACCTCATGCGGACGTTCATGACGGAGGCCGGAAAATGAGTGCTGATTCTTCGCAAGGCGCCGTTCAGCGCGACGCCACCTCGGAGGAAATCTACGACGCCGGCATGGTGGTCCGCCGTGAAGTGCTCGGCGATGCGCACGTGGACCGTGCCAACGCCAAGAAGGACGAATTCACCGAGGACTTCCAGGACATGATCACCCGCATCGCGTGGGGCGGCATTTGGACCCGCCCGGGCCTGACGCGGCAGATGCGCTCGGCGGTGACCGTCACGGCGATGGTGGCGCACGGGCACTGGGAAGAACTGGCCATGCACATCCATGCCGCCATCACCAACGGCCTGAGCAGGGACGAAATCAAGGAAATCCTGCTGCAGACCGCCATCTACTGCGGAGTTCCCTCCGCCAACACCGCATTCAAGACCGCGCAACAGGTCTTCAAAGAAATGGATAACGCATGAACCAGGCCTACGTGTACGACGCCGTACGCACACCTTTTGGAAAGTTCGGCTCGGGCCTTGCCGGGGTGCGCCCGGATGATCTCGCAGCCCACGTGGTGCGCGAAGCCGTAAAGCGCGCACCTGGTTTGGATGTTGAGCGCATCGACGAGGTAGTGTTCGGCAACGCCAACGGCGCCGGCGAGGAGAACCGCAACATCGCCCGCATGGCCACCTTGCTGGCCGGGCTTCCGACGTCGATCCCGGGCACCACGGTCAACCGCCTGTGCGGATCTTCCCTGGACGCAGCGATCATCGCCTCCCGCCAGATCAACGCCGGCGACGCCGAGCTCATGCTGGTGGGCGGCGCTGAGTCCATGTCCCGAGCGCCCTGGGTGCTGCCCAAGACGTCCAAGCCGTACCCGGCCGGCGACATGACCCTGGCCTCCACCACCCTGGGCTGGCGCCTCGTGAACCCGGCCATGCCCAAGGACTGGACCATTTCCCTGGGGGAGGCCACCGAGCGCCTGCGCGAGAAGTACGGGATCACCCGGGAACGGCAGGACGAGTTCGCTGCGGCCTCGCACAACCTCGCGGCCGCCGCCTGGGACGAAGGCTTCTACGACCAGTTGGTGACCCCGGTTCCGGGCACCGAGTTGGTCCGTGACGAAGGCATCCGGGCAGGCTCGACGGCGGAAAAGCTCGCCGGGCTCAAGACCGTGTTCCGTCCCGAATCTTCGGACGCCGCCGCAGGTAAGACCACAGGCGGAACAGTGACGGCAGGCAACGCTTCGCCGCTGTCCGACGGCGCCTCCGCGGCTTGGATCGGCAGCGAGAGTGCCGCCGGGCTGCTGGGTCTGGAGCCGTTGGCCCGCATCGCCGGCCGCGGTGCGCACGGGAACGACCCCCAGTTCTTCGGCTACGCGCCGGTGGAAGCGGCTAACAAGGCCCTCGCGAAGGCGGGCATTGGCTGGGACCAGGTGGGCGCCGTCGAACTTAACGAAGCTTTCGCCGCGCAGTCCCTGGCCTGCATTGATGCATGGGGGATCGATCCTTCGATCGTGAACCGACACGGCGGCGCGATTGCGATGGGACACCCGCTGGGCGCCTCCGGCACACGCATCCTGGGCACCCTGGCCCGCAGCTTGGAGGCTTCCGGTGAGCGTTGGGGTGTCGCGGCGATTTGCATCGGCGTCGGGCAGGGCCTGGCCGTGGTGCTTGAAAACGTTACTCATGGGGTTAAGGGCTAAGGCAATGCTGAAATTCATTGACACAGTCGGCGAAGCAGTCGCTGGCATCAAGGACGGCTCCACCGTCATGATCGGCGGCTTCGGCAATGCCGGCCAGCCGTTCGAACTTATCGACGCGCTGCTCGATTCCGGCGCCACGGACCTCACCGTGGTGAACAACAACGCCGGCCAGGGCGATCAGGGCCTGGCGCTGCTCATCAAGGAAGGGCGGGTCCGGAAGATGATCTGCTCGTTCCCGCGGCAGTCCGATTCCTGGCACTTCGACGCCAAGTACAGGGCCGGGGAAATCGAGCTCGAGCTCGTCCCGCAAGGCAACCTGGCTGAACGCATCCGGGCTGCCGGGGCCGGTATCGGCGGGTTCTTCACTCCCACCGGTTACGGCACCATGCTCGCCGAGGGGAAACATACGCGCTTCCTGGACGGCAAATGGCAGGTGTTCGAGACGCCCATCCACGCCGACGTCGCGCTCATCAAGGCGCTCAAGGCCGACGGCAAGGGCAACCTCGTCTACCGCAAAACGGCCCGGAACTTCGGCCCCATCATGGCCGCCGCGGCCAAGCACACCATCGCCCAGGTGTCGGAGATCGTCCCGACCGGCGCCCTGGATCCGGAGAACGTGGTGACCCCCGGAATCTACGTCAACAGCATCGTGAAGGTGGCCTGACATGAGCAACCAAACCTCAACAACACCCCTCGGCCGTGACGATCTCGCGCGGCTCGTGGCGCGGGACATCGCTCCCGGCTCGTTCGTGAACCTCGGCATCGGGCAGCCCACGCTCGTCTCCAACTACCTCACGGAAGAGCAGAACATCACGCTCCACACCGAGAACGGGATGCTGGGCATGGGCCCGGAAGCCAAGGGCGAGGAGATCGACGGCGACCTCATCAACGCCGGCAAGATCCCCGTCACCGAACTCCCCGGCGCCTCGTATTTCCACCACGCCGATTCCTTCGCGATCATGCGTGGCGGCCACCTGGACATCTGCGTGCTCGGCGCTTTCCAGGTCTCCGCGACGGGCGACCTCGCCAATTGGCACACCGGGGCACCGGACGCCATTCCGGCGGTCGGCGGCGCGATGGACCTGGCCACCGGCGCCAAGGATGTGTTCGTCATGATGACGCTCCTGACCCGCGACGGCGTGTCCAAGCTCGTCGATACCTGCAGCTACCCGCTCACCGGCGTCGGTTGCGTGACCCGCGTGTACACGGACAAAGCCGTCTTCCTGATAGGGACCGACGGCGTGACCGTGCGTGAGACGTTCGGCTGCACCTTCGAAGAACTCCAAGCGCTGGTGCCGGTCCCGCTGAAGGCGGCCGGCGCCGTCGTCGGCGTCTAAACGGGAGCGCGAACTGGCAGCAAATTCCCTCTGGAAGCAGTTCAAGGGGCATTTGTTGCCAGTTCGCGCCAATAAGATTGGTAACCATGACCGACGCAGCAGTGGCAGGAGCACCCCAGGCAGGTGCTCCCCAGGCGAGTGACCAGTACGTACAATCGCTGGCCCGCGGCTTGTCCGTGATCCGTGCTTTCGACGCGGCCAACCCCGTCATGACGCTCAGCGAGGTGGCGGCGCGCACCAATCTGACGCGCGCCACGGCGCGTCGATTCCTGCACACCCTGGTTGAGCTGGGCTATGTCCGCACGGACGGCAAGACCTTCGCACTCACGGCGATGGTGCTGCAGCTGGGCTACTCCTACCTGTCGGCGTTGTCCCTGCCCCAACTCGCGCAGCCGCACCTTGAGGACCTTTCGCTGAAACTGGGGAATCGACGTCGGCCGCGGTACTGGACGGGCCGGACATCTTCTACGTGGCCCGCGTGACCACGCGCCGGATCATGACGGTCGGCATCTCGGTGGGGACACGCTTCCCGGCCTACGCCACGTCCATGGGTAGGGTCCTTTTGGCCGGCCTGACGCAGCAGAAGCTGGACGAATACCTGTCCTCGGTGGAGTTCAAGGCCCTGACGCCACGGACCATCACATCCCGCAGGGAACTTCTGGCCGAACTGAACCGCGTGCGCGCACAAGGATGGTGCCTGCTGGACCAAGAGCTGGAACTGGGGCTCATGTCCGTTGCAGCCCCCGTGCGCAACGCCGCGGGGAAAGTTGTGGCCGCAGTCAACGTCTCTCTCCAGGCCCAAAACGTCGCCGCGCAGCCCGAGCCCGCGGCTTACATCGAGTCAGTCCGGGGCGAAATCGTGCATACCGCTGGGCTGATTTCGGCGGATATTGCCGCCAAGCATTGAGCCCCCAGGCAGGTCCAGAGACCAAACAAAAACTACAGCCAGAGCCGCGTCACTCCGGCGAGGCCCTGGACCTGAACGGGCGTGGTGCTGCTGCCTGTGCTGCCGTTGCCGAGTTGACCCTGCGCGTTGTAACCCCACGCGCGGACCGTTCCATCGCTGAGCAAGGCGAATGCGTCGTAGATGCTGCTCGCCATCGAGCTGACTCCGGTGAGGCCCTGGACCTGGACGGGGGTGCTGCTGTTTGTGATTGTGCCGTTGCCGAGTTGGCCGTACCAGTTGGCACCCCAGGCCCGGACTGTCCCATCGTTGAGCATGGCATACCCCGTGATTTCACTGGCGGCTACGGCCGTCACTCCGGTGATGCCCTGGACCTGGACCGGGGTGCTGCTGTTGGTGGTGGAGCCGTTGCCGATCTCGCCGTAGCCTCCGAAACCCCAAGCCCAAACGGTGCCGTTGCCCAGCACTGCGTAGGCCGTGCCACCGTTGGCCGTGACGGACACGGTTCCGCTGAGGCCGGGGACTTGGACCGGGGTGTTGCTGTTGGCCTTGGTGCCGTTGCCCAGCTGGCCATAACCGTTGTAGCCCCAGGCTCGGAGGGTCCCGTCAGCCAGGACGGCGTAGGCCGTGCCGTAACTGGCAGCGATGGACGAGACTCCTGTGAGGCCGGTGACCTGGACCGGCGTGCTGCTGGCGGTGTTGGTGCCGTTGCCCAGCTGCCCCGACTGATTGCTGCCCCAGGCGCGAACCGACCCGTCATTCAGCACAGCGTAGGCGGTGCCTCCGTTGGCCGAGATCGAGGCGGCCGTGCTAACCCCTTGGACTTGGACCGGCGTGGTGCTGTTGCTGGTGGTGCCGTTTCCGAGCTGGCCGGACGAGTTGTCTCCCCAAGCCCACACCGTTCCGTCGGCCAGCAGGGCGTATGCGGTGCTTCCGCTGGCGGTGATGGATAAGACCCCTGAGAGCCCACTGACTTGGACGGGAACGCTGCTGTCGGTGGTGGTGCCGTCTCCGAGCTGGCCGAAGCCATTTCCGCCCCAAGCCCACACTGTTCCGTTGATCAGCGCCGCGTACTTGGTACTCGCGCCTTGGGCTCCAGCGAACACCCCGGTGAGGCCCGGGATGCCGACCGGCGCGCTGCTAAAGGAGGTTGTGCCAGTGACGCCGAGTTGGTGGTTATAGTCGTCGCCCCAGGCGCGGATGGTTCCGTCCGCCAGCAAGGCGAACGCGGTCCCTCTGCCGGCCGTAACCGCACCGACTCCGCTAAGACCGGCGACTTGGCCCGGGCTGCTGCTGTTAGTGATGGTGCCATTGCCTAGTTGGCCGGATTGGTTGAGTCCCCAGCTCCGAACAGTCCCGTCGCGCAGCACGGCGTAGGCCACCGTGTTGTTGGAATCCCCTTTGTCAGCCGTGATGGAGGCGGCTCCGGTGAGGCCTTGAATCTGGACGGGGATGCTGCTGTTGGCGGCAGTGCCGTTGCCGAGCTGGCCGCTCGCGTTGGAGCCCCAAGCGCGGGCGGTGCCGTCGCCCAAGACCGCGTATGCGGTGCCTGCGCTGGCCGTCATGGACGTTACGTTGTTGAGGCCCTGGACGCGGACCGGGGTGTAGCTCGCTGATGTAGTCCCGTTGCCGAGCTGGCCGCTCGCGTTGGAGCCCCAAGAACGCACGGTTCTGTCGGACAGCAGGGCGTACGCGCTGGAGTTGCTGGCGGCGATCGAAGTGACGCCGGTGAGCCCTTGGACCTGGGCAGGGGTGTTGCTGACGTTGGCGGAATTTCCGGTCCCAAGCTGCCCGTTCGAATTGTCGCCCCAGGCACGGACGGTTCCGTCAGCCAGCAACGCATAGGCGCTGAAGTCGCTGGCTGTGATGGAGGTGACGCCGGTGAGGCCCGTAACTTGGACCGGGGATCCACTGCCGCTGCCGGTAGTGCCATTGCCGAGCTGACCCACAAAGTTGGCGCCCCAGGAACGGACAGTTCCGTCACTTAGCAAGGCGAAGGCTCCGTAGTAGGTGGCAGTGATGGAGGTGACGCCCGTGAGGCCCTGGACCTGGAGCGGCGTGCTGCTGGAGGTGATGCCGCTGCCGAGCTGGCCGGACGCACTATCGCCCCACGCGCGGACGGTTCCGTCGTTCAGAAGAGCGTACGCAGTGCCCCCATTGCTGGTTATCGACGTGACTCCGGTGAGGCCTGGGACTTGGGCAGGAGTGCTGCTGTCCAAAGTGGTCCCGTTGCCGAGCTGCCCCCGGCTGTTGAGGCCCCAGGCCCGGACCGTTCCATCACCCAGCAGCGCGTAGCTCGTGGACCCGTCCCCGGCGAAGGACTTAACTCCGGAGAGGCCTGCGATGGCCGCCGCAGTCGCGAGGTAGGGCGTGGTGCCGTTGCCGAGCTGGCTGGACTGGTTGTCGCCCCACGTGAGGGCAGAACTGGTTGACGTTCCGGCGAGGAAGTAGCCCGCGACGTCGGCGATCAGCTGGGTGGCGCCTGCGGAGCGGTTGAAGAGGGTGATTTTGCCGTCGGAACCAACCGGGACGGTGACGGAGCCCGGGATAGTCTGGCCGCCGGCGAAGTTCACGTTGGAGGCGTTCGGCCGTGTGGTTCCCGAGGCGTACGCGGTGATGAAACCGTACGACTGCGGGCCAGTGACGGTGAGGTTGAACACGGCCGCCGCGGCATTGGCGGGAATTCCGTTCACGCCACCGACCCGGAAGGACACTGTCCCGTCCGGGCCCGCAGGCGCGATGCTTCGCGTATCCAGGAGCCGGGCCGGGGTCACCGGGACGAACACGCCGGGAGTGTTCGGGGCACCGGTGAGGTAGTAGCCCGCGACGTCGGCGATCAGCTGGGTGGCGCCTGCGGAGCGGTTGAAAAGGGTGACTTTGCCGTCGACGCCGACGGGAACGGTGACGGAGTTTGGAACCGTCTGGTCTGCTGCGAAGTTGATGTTGGAGGAATTTGGGCGTTCGGTTCCGGAAGCGTAGGCCGCGATGAAACCGAACGACGTGGGGTTCGCGACGGTGAGGTTGAAGGTCACTGCGGAGACTGTTGCCGGGATCTCGCCCACCCCGCCCACCTGAAATGACACCGTGCCGTCCGGGCCCGCAGGTGCGTTGGGTCGAGTGTCCAAGAGCCTGGCCGGGACCACCGGGACGAACGCGCCGGGTACCGTCGGCGTGCCGGGGAGGTAGTAGCCGGAGACGTCCGCGATGAGGTGGGTGTTGCCGGGGGACCGGTTGAACAGGGCGACTTTGCCGTCGGAGCCAACCCGGACGGTTACCGAGTTCGGCACGGTCTGGCCGCTCGCGAAGTTCACGTTGGAGGAGTTCGGCCGGTCGGTTCCTGAGGCATAGGCGGTGATGAAACCAAACGACTGCGGGCCGGTGACCGTGAGGTTGAAGGTGACCGCTGAAACCGAGTCGGGGATTCCGTTGACGCCGCCCACCTGGAAGGAAACGGCAGAGTCAGGGCCCGCGGGTGTGCTGTTGCGCGTGTCCAGGAGCCGGGCAGGTGAGATTGGAATGAAGGCGCCCGCCGCCGTCGGCCTCGCGGAGGTTCCGACGACGGCGACTGGCGTTATCGCGGAGCCGCCCGTAACGGCAGCCCCTGCGCCGGGCGCCGCCAGCCCGGACATCACAACCAGGACGCCCAATGCCGCAGCCACGCCAGTGGCTCCCCGCCTTAGCCGCGCACGCAAAGAAACCATGGAATCCTCGAAAGACATGGCTCCCGATGATGGGCAAGCCGCTACTGATCCTCGCGAAAATTACCACACAGGTAGGTCCAGGCTCGGCTGCGGCGCGGAGTACGCGGTGGCAAAGCCAACATCATCGCGTCAGCTTGGCGCCGTCCGGGTGCTCGTCGCCAATGTGCCCGGGAGCGTTGGCGGCCAAGACGCGTTGGACGAACGCGCTGTACTCCTCCATGTAGTGGCGCAGGAGGGACGCGGTCCCATCGTCCCGGACGGATCCATCCTCGTTGAAGGACGCCGGATTGAATTTGATGTAGGCCTCCGGAGCGCTCAGTTGCGGCGCGTCGAGGAAGCTCAGCTGCGCATGGAGGACTGCATCACGGCCGTGCCGATGCTGCCGGGAGATGTGCCGATGATGCCAGTGGGCTTGCGGGCGAAGGAGTTGGTTCCCCAGGGCCGGGATCCCCAGTCGATGGCATTCTTCAAGGCGCCGGGGATGGAACGGTTGTACTCGGGGGAGACGAACAGAATGCCGTCCGACTCGGCGATCGCGTCCTTCAACGCCCGGCCTGCAGGCGGGAAATCGGCGTCGTAGTCAGAGCTGTACAGGGGCAGGTCCTTGATGGGAATCTCGGTGAATTCGAGCTCCTCCGGCGCAACGCTGATGAGCGCGTTGGACAGGACCCGGTTGATGGATCGGCTTGACAGGCTGCCGACGAAGTATCCGATCTTGTACGTTGCCATAGCTGTGTTCCTTCCCGACGGCGCGGCCGGAACCGGCTCATCGACGGTGCGGTAACTGGAGGCTCCCAGCCCACAGCGAGCTTATTAGAGCAGCCCGAAGATGGGAATGGGAGGGCACGATGTATGTGCCAACGCCCCCTGCTCCGCTGCGTTTGAAGGGCTCGAGGGCATCCACCTGCGGTCCACTTGGCTGTGGTGACCGCGACGTGGAACCCGACAACGACGACGTAGACGAAGGAGCCGGTACGGCCACCGCGCAGCCACGACCACGCAAGAGGCGCAGAGCGCAACCAACCCGCTCCACCGCCGCACCCTACAAGGCCGCCTCATGGAGCCGGAGCACTCTCGGCTTTCTCGTTCTCGAGAATGACAAACTGGGTGCAGTTGTCCCGGTGAGGGATCCCGGACCGGACGGTGTAGTCATGCTGCGTCCAGTTTGACCGGCGCGGGCGCGCAGGTTTGGCGGCGCGTACTGTTGCTTCTTGATGCACCCCCTTTGGATGACAGGTACTGCTGTGGACGATACATTTTTCGTTGATCATGTGGCTGATCGTCTCGCCACTCTTCCTGGGGTGCTTGCGGTATCCCTCGGCGGATCATGTGCAACTGGCACCCACGCCCCGTCCAGCGACTGGGACTTCGCACTGTACTACCGGGAACGTTTCGACCCAGATGACCTGAGAGCACTTGGCTGGCCAGGAACGGTCTCCGAGATCGGCGGTTGGGGTGGCGGGATCTTCAACGGCGGGGCATGGCTGGACATCGATGGCCGTCGGGTCGACGTCCACGACCGAAACCTCGACGTTGTCGAGCACGAGCTGGCCGAGGCCCGCCAGGGCCGCTTCCATATTGAGCCGCTCATGTTCCATCTAGCAGGGATCCCGAGCTACCTGATCGTCGCCGAACTCGCCATCAACCGCGTCCTCCACGGCACTCTGCCGCACACGGACTACCCGCAACTCCTCCTAGAGACCGCCCCTCCGGTTTGGACTGATCGGGCACACATGACGCTCGGCTACGCGCGCAACGCATACGTTGACAGCGGAAAGCTCACCGAGCTCGCCGGCTCCCTTGCCATATCCGGCGCGATGGCCGCACACGCCGTGCTTGCAGCTCGCGGCGAGTGGGTCACCAATGAGAAACGGCTCCTGGAGCGAGCGGGGCTGCGCGAGATGGACGAGCTCATCCTCGGACTACATACCGAACCGTCCATTCTTGAGGGAACGATCGATCAGGCCACCCAGCGTTTCAAGGATGCTTTGGCCAAAGCGATGCACTAGCCCCGCTCGGCAGGTAGTGTCCGGTCAAAGCCGGGAAATGGCGGGTTGGGGTCCCCGTTAGGGATCCTTCATTGGGATGCTGAGGTCACAATGCCTTCGCCATGGGGAGAAGTTCGTGCAGGCTTCGAATCATAAGGTCCGGGGCGGCTTTCGGTGTCGCGGCGCCTTCCCTGTTGAGCCAGACTCCGGTCCACCCTGCTGCTTGGGCTCCGGCGACGTCGTTGGCCAGCGAGTCGCCAACCATGATTCGAGGTTCCCCGGGCAACAGGTCTGAGGCGATGTCGAAGATCCGGCGATCTGGCTTTTCGACGCCGTGGTCCTGGGACAGGACGGCGGCCTGGAAGCAATCCTCCAGGCCGAGGCGCTTCGGGTACGAGTTGCCGTTGGACAGGAGGCCGACATGGTGGTTTCGTCGCAGCTCTGCTAGGACCGGCAGGACGTCGTCGTAGAGCATCACATCCGCGAAGCGGCGCTGCAGGTAAAACTCGTTGAGATGGGCCGCGAGATCGTCGTCACCCAATCGCAGGCGGGCGAGGCTCTGCCTGAAGGCCTCGAACCGCACCTGCTCAAGGTTGGTCACGTGGCCGCGCAACCGTTCCGCGACGGCTTCCCGGTCGGTGACGAATGGCTCGACGCTCATGTCTCCTCCGGTCCCGGGCCGAAGCCTGCTGAGCTCGCCGATCGTGGCTGCCAGGGCCCGCCTCATCATCGCCTGGAAATCCCACAACGTCTGGTCACCGTCAAAGAAGAAGACTGCCATGCGGCCCATCAAAACAGACGCGTGCCTCCGGCAGGAACTATGTCGCAGAGAGTCCCGGTGAAAGTTTGTCCTGTGGGACAGCCGGCCCCGGCGGTCAGGGCTCACGCTTGCGCCGTCAGACGGCCTACCTATTCTTCCACCGCCCGAAGCCCCATACAGGCGCCTCAATGACCGATCCGTTGCTGCGACCCGTCTCTGATTAGCCCAACCGCAAGGCTCAGGCAGGACTGGGGCTGCCGGAAAGTAAGGTTGCTCCGTGGAGGAAGTGCTTTCCGGTGGAAACATGAACGAAGTGGTCCGCGCCGGAGATACGGTGCGACGTCCCAGTGGTCCCTGGACGAGCACTGTCCATGAGGTCCTCCGTCGTCTGCACCTCAAGGGAATCGAAGGGGTTCCGCAGGCGTATGACATCGATGATGCAGGACGGGAGAGCCTGGACTTCGTGCCGGGCTCGGTTCCCTCGTACCCGATGCCCGTGTGGATCTGGGAGGACTCCTTCCTGGTGACCGCAGCCGGCAGGCTACGCGAGTTCCACGACGCCACAGCAGGGCTGAACATCGTGGATGCGGTCTGGAAGACGCCGGTTCACGAGCCGGCCGAGGTGGTCTGCCACAATGACTTTGCCCCGTACAACTTCGTCTGCAGGGACGGCCAGTTCTCCGCGGTGATCGACTGGGACACGATCTCGCCCGGCCCGCGGATCTGGGATGTCGCCTACCTTGCCTACCGCCTCTGTCCCCTCACCGCACCCACGAACCCGGACGGCCGCCCCGGGATCAGCTGCGAGGATCAGGGCCGACGACTTGGGCGACTGCTCGGCGCTTACGCCGACTTCACCGCCTCAGAGGCGCTCATCGTGGCAGTGGAGCGGCTTGAAGACTTGGCGCGGTTCACGGCCGCTGAGGCCCAACGCCAGAGCAGATCCGACCTCGCCGGTCACGTGAACCTCTACATGAACGACGTCGAGTATCTGCAAACTGCAGGGTCGAGCATCGTGGGCGCCGCAGAAAGAGGCATCCTCTAGTTCGAGGAAGCGGCGCTTCAAGTCTCGCGTCCGGTGAGGATCCGTGAACGGGCGTATTCACGGTTCGACCCCGCGGCGCTCGTTGGTGTGACCCTATGCTCATGGCATGACTTCAGCACTGGACGGGGCCCTCAAATCGGCTCAAGCATTCGTCAGGAAGGTACACCCGGAAGCGGCCGCGTCCGCATTAGCCGGCAGCATCGCGCTCGGCCGCGGGACCAGAACTTCTGATCTCGACATCGTGGTCTACTACGACGACCGTCCGGCGAGCTTCGCAGAAACACTCAGACATGACGGCTGGCTGGTCGAATCGTTTGTCTACGGCCCTGAGGGCATCGATGAGTGGTTCGCCTTGGAGACGAAGCAGCGCCGGCCCGTCGCCTTGGACATGTGGGCTGGCGGCATCCCACTGGTTGACAATGTCGCAACGGCGCTGCTGCAGGCCCGTGCGCAAGGGGTGATGGCTGCAGGTCCGGAGCCGATCGGCGCGACACAGCAAGCCGACCTACGATACGGGCTCACGGCAGCCATAGATGATCTCCAGGGATGCCCGGATCCCGGAGAGGAGTTCGCCATCATCGCGGACGTCTATAAGCGCGCCGGGGAACTGATGCTCTTCGCCAACCGCAGCTGGCTTGGGAGCGGCAAGTGGTTGGTGCGACGCCTCGGAAATCTCCAGGATCCGACTGCGAAGCGCCTCGTTCAGTGGGCGGAGTCAGTTCCACGATCATCTGAGGAGCTCTGCCTCATCGCGCATGAGGTCCTCGAAAGCGTCGGCGGACCGCTGCAGGAAGGGCATACTCGGGGCTCCCGTGAGGCTGGGTAAGTATCCTTCACCCGCCACAAGGATGCCGGTTGTTCCGTGCTCTCAGCGACCAAGCACCGAAGCTGCGATCTGGCGTGCGGCTTGGTCCGGTGTGATGTGCGTGGTGTCGATGACCTCGGCTTCATCGTGCAGCCAGGTACGAGCTGCCACGGCGTATGGCTCCAAGTAAGCGAAGCGGAACGTCGAGGGGCCGAGGTCATTGTCGTTCTGTATGCGTTCGTGGAGCGTGGCCTGGTCGGCGTGGAGCACGAAATGCTGGATCGGTATGCCGTGCCCGGTAAGACCATCGCTGATCTCCCGCCAGTAGCTCTCGACCAACACAGTCATCGGCATTACGAGTGTGTCTCCGGTGTACTCGAGCACGCGTCGGGCGGTTTCGACGACGAGTGTTCGCCATGGCTCCCAGTGCTGGAAGTTGTCCGATGCAGGAAGTCCCGGCTTGATGTCCATGAGCACCTCGCCGACCTTCTCAGCGTCGAGGACGCGCGCGTTGGGCAGCAATTGCTGCAGGAGCGCGCTCGTCGTCGTCTTTCCCGCCCCGTGGACGGACCTCGTGGACGTCGGCGCCGTGCCCAATGCCTTCATTCGACCGCGGGCCGGCAGCCGTAAGGATCAACGGTGCGCTGTTGTTCTGCAAACCGAGCTATCACGGTTGCATCCGGTTTGTGGAAAGTCCGCCAATCCGAGCCAACGTCGACCCAGCGAGCAGGTTGACCATCTTCCGGTAGGAGCTCGATCAGGGGGTCGGCGATCGTCCAGTAAGACAAGTTCAGTGTTTCAGACCAGTCTGACCGGTATGAGCGGGGAGCCGCGAAAGCCGGGCAGTCGGCAATAAAGAGGGCTTCAACTACCGAGTGCACTGACGTCCGACCCCAACAGCTGCTCACTGAGTCAGTTCACGCCCCGCAGGTGCCACGGCTGTTCAACAGCCGATCCGTGGCCCAATCAGTGACATCGCCGTGCGCCGGGCGCGTTCCAAGCGCGCGCGGAAGCCTGCCGGCACTTGGACTGGCAATTCGTTGATCGGGAACCAGCGGACGTCCTCGCTTTCATCACTCACGGCGATCTCGACATCCGGGGCTGCGGCCGCAGCGAACCCCACATCCCAATGGGCAGTACAGGAGAATCCCGCATGCAGATCGTGTCGGTCAAGATCCACGATCCCGGGAGAAAGCAGGGCAAGGTCGCTAATTCCGGACTCCTCGCGGGCCTCCCGCTGTGCAGCTTCCGCCACCGATACGTCCTTTGACTCGACGTGACCGCCGAACTGTACCCAGAACTGCCCCTTGCGATGGAAGCACAGGAGAACACGATCGAATTCAGGCGAAAACACGAAGCAGGACCCTGTGACATGCTCCGGACCGGCATTTCGGTGCAACCCGGCGTCCCCCGCTGAATTCAGGAACCGCAGATACGCGTCGCGCGACCCCGATGGAGGAAGTGCCATGAGGCTAGTTAGCAGGTTGGCAAGAGGCATCATGCCATCTTGCCGCACTCGGCAACGAACAACTCAATGCCACGACGAGGGGGTGAATCGCAGCGATAAATGTCACTCCTGGGGCCCGTTAGACGATCCCTCAACGGACGCCTGCAAAGCGGACTTCGATGATCTGGGCGGCCGACTTCGGAAACTGACAGCTGATCGGCGGGGAAGGTCCCACAGGGAGTGTCCCGGTCCAACCCTTACAGGACACTGCCCGGACGTCCTGGCGTAGGATTTTTCCGCTATCTGTGGTCTCCCCAAAAGGGGCTGGCTGCCCGGAACCACGTGGCTCCGGGCAGCCGGCCCGACGTAACTTCGCTATAGTGTCCGATGATTACGTTGACTTCGCCGGCGTGAGCGCCCTCGCGATGATCTCGTAGTGGCGGAACTCACCCACCATGGCGCCAGCGTCGTTAGTTGCGCTGCGGATCTTCTCCGCGGGAGCGAGCGAGGCTTCGAGACTCGAGGCGGAGTCGAAGAGCGTCACGCCAGTGGCTTGGTTGGAGTCGCGATTGATCAGCCAGAAGCCGCCCTGGAAACCGGGGAGCTGGCGAGCCGCCGGGATGACGTTTTCATTGATCTGTCTAGCGGCTGTCTCAACGGCATCTGCGCTGCCGCCGGCTTCCGCAATGCGAGCATGAGTTGCGGTCTCGTGCACCTTTTCGCCGGTGTTCGCCAGCACGTCAAAATGGTCCACCGATACCACCTCGGCGCCAATCGCCTGGGCGGCGCCGGTCCGGATCTGGTCCGCTGCCGGTCGGCTTGTCTCGAGCGCCTCCTTGTTGTCGAAGAAAGTAAACGCAACACCGTCTCCGGTACCGCGGTCAGCGAGCCAGTAGCCGCCCATGAAACCCGGGATTCCTTGGACAGCGGGGATGACTTGCTCCTGGACGACCTTGATCGCGGTATCGAGGCTATTGGGTGAGGCCTTGGTAACAGTCCTTCTCGCGTAGAACATGGATCCTCCTTCTCGAAAGCGTGCCCAGCCGGGTACCCGTTTGGTTTAGCACAGGACCCGAGAGACCTTCAAGGGCTTCAGAAAACGGAAAAAAAATCGGACGCTAAGGGCGCATGGACGGAAGTAGCGGCTGGACCGCAGCTTGTCAATGGAATCCAGCCAGAGCCCGTCCGGTTGGGGACACTCGACGCGACGGTCGCGAGTCCCCTTCGCGGGTTTTGCCTTTATCTGAAGAAGTTGGGCGAGCTCCAGGGCGGGTCGATGGCGGCGTGCGCTAAGCGCACTGTGCCGCCGATCGATATCGGGAGCTGGAGGACAGCGCGGCCCATTCTGAGGCTGTCCGCGCAGGCAGTCCGCCCTGCGGCTTCCCTGCTCGCAGCTTCGACGGTGACGTCATTCCCGTCCGGATGGACATAAAAGCCCGCTGGCGTGGTGCAGTCTCCGTCGCCGCCGACGTATGCGACGGTCGCCACCTTGTTTCCGTCCGCGAACCCAAGGAACTTCCAGGGCATGCTGATGCCCGACGCCGCCTCCCCAGCGGTGATTTCCTTTGCAGGGACCGGGGCAGACAAGTGGGCGATGCGAGCATTGCTGAAGGGCTCGAGGGCATCAACCTGCGGTCCACTGGGCTGTGGTGACCGCGACGTGGAACCCGACAACGACGACGTAGACGAAGGAGCCGGTACGGCCACCGCGCAGCCCACGGCCACGCAAGAGACGCAGAGCGCAATCAACCCGCTCAACCGCCGCACCCTACGAGGCCGCCTCATGGAGCCACCTGCCGTCCGGGTGTCTGGTCACCTTGGCCGGGGTGCAGCCTTCCCCGAAGCATGCCGCAACCCACGTCGGCTCGTGTGCAAACACCAACTCCACATCGCCTGTGTAGGGGTACCCGACCGCGGGGCAGATGGTGCTGACACCCCCACGGATAAACACAGCCAGGGCCAGGACAATGGCCAGCACCGCAAGCTCGATCAGAAGTAGCCCGCGGAGCTTCATGCCGGGAGCCTAACCCGGAAGCCCGGATTCCGGACAGCAATCCCCAAAGTCTCTGACGCACGCTGCCGAGTCTCGCAAACTGTAAGTGGTGGCTCATTGCGTTCCACTTGGCTCACACCAGCCCACGTGCAGCATGCACGTTGAGGGATCCCCGAACGCTCGCGTGGCGCCGGTGTCTGACTACCATTCACTATGGGCAGGAGAAACTTCCTCATTGAAGGAGGTTCCGGAACCGGGAAGACCTCTGTGTGCGAGGAGTTGGCAAGGCGCGGTTACCACGTCGTTCACGGCGATCGCGAACTCGCGTACCAGGGTGATCCGGAGACCGGTGCACCGATGGAGGACGTCACTGGTCTTGCCGTTCACGATCACCACCTTTGGCGGGTCGACAAAGTGAAGGCGCTCGTCGCAGATCAGCGCGAGGCGGTGACGTTCTTCTGTGGGGGATCGCGAAACTTCGCGAAGTTTATTGACCTGTTCGATGGCGTCTTCGTGCTCGAGATCGACACCGAAACCTTGGCTCGCCGGCTCGACGACCGGCGGAAGGACGAGTGGGGAGGACAGGGCCGGCAAGCGGAACGGGACCTCATACTCCGGTTGCATCGCACGAAGGCGGACACTCCGCGAGGTGGCATCGCGATCGACGCCACCGCCCCGCTCGCGCATGTTGTCGACGAGATCCTGACTTTGAGTGGGGCAGTAGGAGACTCCGCCCATTAGTCGGTCCTCCACGGGGCAGTCGCCCGGCAGCCCGCGGGGGGGGGGTCCTCAAGCGTGCTATCAGTTCTTTCCGCTCCGCCGTAACGGCGCTGGCGATGCCAACTCTGGTCGTTTCCGTGCTGCGAACGCCTCGGAGGGTGCGTTGCCTCCAACACCGTTAGTCTTAGCGCGTGGCTAGGACGGACATTAATCCTGATGGAATAGATCGTGACCTGAGAAAGCTGGTCTCGTCCTTTTTGGCAGCTTCATGTGGAGAGCTGACGCCTGATGAGAAGATCTGGGGCTTGGGAGCAGAAGCCAGAGAGGCTCTTGACGCCGTGGTCGAGCGCCTGGTTGTGGATGCACGCTTCGAGCATATTGGCCGGAAGGAACTTGAGCGCTCCTTTTTCGAATACGCAGTGAATTTCAGGAACAACGCTAGGGTGTCGACACCTGCCCTGCAGGAAGCTGCGATAGATATCCTCGGCAGCATGGCTAGGAAACCCCTTACCCGCACTGTCTATCTGGGGATCGAGCATATTGGTCTCGCGCACGGGACGGTTGCGGGGCCCGCAACGTTCCTCCGGCTCTCAGAGGATAAGGAACTGAAAGACGCATTTGAGCGGCTGGGATCCAGCTGTCCCGAATTGGTATGTGCTGTCGAAGTGACTGCCGGGACGGACGAGTTGATGCTTGAGCGCGCCCGTGAACGTGTCGCGATTGCCCTCGCCCTCGTGAGACAGCGGTATCTGTTCGGCTTTGCCGCCAAGATCTATCCGGACCAGGTCCTTTTTGGCCTCAATGGATCGCACGTCCAGCGTTGTGGAGGTGCGATCACGTTGCGCGGCAGGTGGAGGAAACCAGCGCCGATCCCCGAGGATCTCAGCGGTTTGGAAGAGTGGAACACAAGTCTCCGCGGCCTTTCGGACCTCTACCTCAGACTGGGCCCTAATGTGCGCAGCAGGGCGGATGTTTGCATCAGCTGGCTCGACGTGGCGGCCCTCACTGAGAACTGGCGCATCATCATCCCCACGGTCTTCAGTGCGGTGGAATCCCTTCTCATCCCAGACGATTTCCAAAGTAAGGGCGCGGCAATTGCCGTGCGCAGCATCGCTGTCAAAATCGCAACGAAACATCATGTCGAATTCCTGCATGTGGCCGACGCCTATCGACTCAGGAACGACCTGGTGCACGGCAACACAACCGAGAAAATGATCACAGCCGAGACCCTACCGCGCGCCGACAGTCTGCGACGCTGGGCTTTCGGCGTCTTCGCCGACTACGTCGAACTTGCAGCCTCGAGAAGCCCTGCTTCAGCCAAGATCCTCATCAGGGACCTAAGCGCGGAATGTGATCAGGCGTGCGACCTCCTGAGGAAACGTGGTCATCGCGAGGTAGCGGATCAATACGCAGGGAAGAACTGAGGACCCGAGCAAGAAGAAATAGTCTTCGACCTGCTGAACGCCATTTGAATCACACATCGGGACCATAAGCCATCTGGACACAGCCTTCCTGCGATACTCACCGCCAGTTAGCCGGTCCCCGCCAGCACACTCCTTGCTTCCACAGGCTTACGGTCCGGCGCCGAAGGGGGCAAGGTACGTAAGACCCGCACGGTGAAATGCACAGTGGGGGGCGCTAACAGCAACATAGATTCCTGCGAAGTCTGACCACGTTGCCGTCTCGAAAACCTACAGTTTTTCGAGACACGGACGTCGGGTCGTGCCACCGTGAACCTGCTGCGGGAACGCGGTGTGCACTTGGGTCCATCTCGGACAGGGGTTGACCCCACAACAACGTCGGCCGCCTCATGCTGAACATGCTCGCGACCCTTGCTGAGTACGAACGTGAGTCGATCGTCGAACGCGCTAACCCAGGCATCGCCGCAGCCCGCGAACAGGGTCTGCCACGCGGCAGGAGTCTTTCTCCCGTCGTGGATCCGCCGTAAAGTCCGCTTTAGGCTCCGTGTTGGGCCGCGCAAACGAACCGTTGGAGGCTTTTCTCATGTCGCGCATCATGCGGTTCGACCACGTCGGTGTCACCGTTCGGGACCTCGCCCAAGTGACGGCGTTCTTCGTTGGACTCGGGCTCGAGGTCGAGGGCCGGACGTTCGTGGAGGGCGAGTTCATCGACACGGTCATAGCGATCCCTGATTCCCGTACAGAGATCGTCATGTTGCGAACACCTGACGGAGGAACAGGGGTGGAGCTCTCCAGCTTCGTCCGGCCAGACCCCGGGCCGGGATCGCCAGCGGCCATGGCCAACGAACTCGGCTTGCGCAGTTTGTCCTTCGAAGTCGATGATCTTCGGGCGCACGTCGATCGGCTGGCCGCGGAGGGATACGGGCTGGTCGGTGGCATCGGCCAGTACGAGGGCGCCTGGCGCATGGCGTACGTGCGCGGTCCGGAGGGAATCATCGTGGCCTTGGCTGAGCGGATCAACTGACGCGACCACCCCGTAGCGGCATCACCCGCGTCCGCCCGTAATTCGATGGACTACTGGGCAATGAGAGGCCGCGTGGCGCTGCAAAAGGCTTCCCTCTCCCGCCCGGCCCTTCCGCGTCCTAGACTCAAGCCAACAACTGCTCGGGGCAATGGGGTTTCGGGAAGGGAGCGCGAGTGAAACTTGGCATAGCGCGGGAACGGCTGGACGGTGAACGGCGGGTTGCTGCGACGCCCGAGACGGTCAAGCAGTTGGCGTGCCTCGGACTTGAGGTCTTCGTCGAAAGCGGAGCCGGAACGGCCGCAGGCCACAGCGATGGCGACTACCGGCAGGCGGGCGCCCTCATCGTCCCTACCTTGGATCTCGAGGGACTGGACGTCTACGCGCACGTCCGCCCGCTCGAACCCGCGACGGCGGCCGCGCTGCGCCGGGGCGCGGTCACCGTGGGCCTGGCATCGCCGTCGTCGGAACTTCCCACCGTCCGCGCGCTCGCCGAAGCGGGCGTGACCTCCTTCGCGCTTGAGCTGGTGCCGCGCATTTCCCGGGCACAATCCATGGACGCGCTCACGTCCCAGGCACTCGTCGCCGGATACCGCTGCGTGCTTGAGGCCGCAATGCGCCTCCCGCGGTTTTTCCCGCTCTACATGACGGCCGCGGGTACCATTCCCCCGGCCCGCGTGCTGGTGTTGGGTGCGGGTGTGGCGGGCCTGCAGGCCATCGGCACCGCGAAGAGGCTAGGCGCGCGCGTATCCGCCAACGACATCCGGCCTGCTTCGGCAGACGAGGTCGCGTCCATGGGCGGCACCTTCATCAAGCTCGACGTGGAGACGGCGGAATCGTCCGGCGGCTATGCGCGCGAGCTCAGCGCCGACCGTGGCGCCCTGCAGCGCGAGCTGCTCGCCCCGCACGTCGCCCAGGCCGACGTGCTCATCACGACGGCGGCCGTCCCCGGACGGCGGGCCCCGCTTCTGGTGAGCCGCGAGATGGTTCAGCACATGCGCTCAGGCTCGGTGGTGGTCGACCTCGCCGCTGAATCCGGCGGAAACGTGGAAGGCTCGGTGCCCGGCATGGATCTCCAGATCCCGACGGCGGACGGCCAGGGCACGGTCACCCTCGTGGGGATGAAGGACGTCGCCTCCGCAATGCCCGCCGACGCCTCGCGCCTCTACGCGAAGAACGTCGCCAACCTGCTGGCCCTCATGACTTGTGATGGAGCCGTAGTTCCAGACTTCGGCGATGAGGTGGTGGCGGGTGCGTGCCTGACGCACGACGGCGAGGTGCGGCACGGTCCGACGGCCGAGGCTCTTGAGGCACTCTCCGCCGGGACCGCAGAATCAGTGGGCTCCGCGAACGAGGGGGTTTCGTAATGGACGGCATCGCCCTGCTCACCATCACCGTGTTGGCGGTGTTTGTCGGCTTCGAGGTGGTTTCCAAGGTCTCGAGCACGCTGCACACGCCCTTGATGTCCGGTGCCAACGCCATTCACGGGATCATCCTGGTGGGCGCCATCATCGTTGCCGGGCAGGCCTCGGACCCGTGGGTCCTCGCGGTGGCCTTGCTCGCCGTCGTTCTCGCCACCGCGAACCTGGTGGGCGGTTTTGTGGTGACCGACCGCATGCTCGAGATGTTCCGCGGACGCAAACGTGAAGTGACCGCCGGCAAGAACCCCGAGGCATTAAAGCCCGGGGCGAAGGAGGGCATGCGATGACCCTCATCAATCCAGTGTGGACCTCGCTCCTCTACCTCGCGGCCGCCGTGTGCTTCATCCTCGCGCTCAAAGGACTGAATTCTCCCCGGACTGCCCGGCGCGGCAATTTGGTGGGCGCCTTCGGTGCGGCGCTCGCCGTGGCCACGGTTTTCTTTTCGGTCAAGATGGACAACGTTCCCTGGATCCTTGCTGCGATGGTGGTCGGTTCGGGAGTGGCCGCGCCTGTCGCGCGGCAGGTCAAGATGACCCAGATGCCACAACTAGTGGCGCTGTTCAACGGCGTGGGCGGTGGCGCCGCGGCACTCGTGGCGCTCCTGGAGCTCGCGCCCACGGAGGATCACTGGGTTCGTGTGGCCATTGTCTTCACGCTGCTGGTGGGGGCGGTGTCGTTCGCGGGTTCCGCCATTACGTTCTCCAAACTCCAGGAGCTTATGACCACCCGCCCGGTGGTGTTCCCTGGTCTGCCGACCCTCATGGGGGCGGTGCTGATCGCGGCGGTGGGTGCCGCCGTCGCCGTCGTCTTCAGTGGTTCCCTCGCGCTCGCGCTGGTGCTCTTGCTGCTGGGACTGGCCGCCGGCCTGCTGCTCGTGTTGCCCGTAGGCGGTGCGGATGTGCCGATCGTTATCTCGCTGCTGAACGCCTTCACCGGCCTGGCCGTGGCGGCCTCAGGACTGGTGCTTGGCAATGTGCTCTTGGTGGTGGCGGGCACGCTGGTTGGCGCCTCGGGCACCATCCTCACGAGAGCTATGGCCGCGGCCATGGGCCGCAGCGTTGCGGGAATCCTCTTCGGTGCGTTCAAGGGAGGCTCGACGGCGGGGTCGACGGCGGTGAGCGATCGTCCCGTCCGTTCCTCCAGCCCGGAGGACGTCGCGGTGCTTCTTGGCTACGCACAACGGGTCATCATCGTTCCCGGCTATGGGCTCGCGGTGGCCCAAGGGCAGCACACGGCGGCGGAACTGGCGCTTGCACTTGAGGCGCGGGGCATCGATGTGGATTTCGCGATCCACCCGGTGGCTGGCCGCATGCCCGGGCACATGAACGTCCTGCTTGCCGAAGCGAACGTGCCCTATGAGTCCCTCAAGGAAATGGGCGAGATCAACTCGGAATTCCGCACGGCCGACGTCGCACTGGTGGTCGGCGCGAACGACGTTGTCAATCCGGCCGCGAAAACCACTGCGGGTTCACCGATCTACGGCATGCCCATCCTCGAAGTGGCCGACGCGCGCCAAGTGGTGTTTCTGAAGCGGTCCATGCGTCCGGGATTCGCAGGGATCGAGAACGAACTCATGTACGAGCCGCAGACCACGCTGCTGTTTGGCGATGCCAAGGAATCCCTGGCCAAAGTGTTGAGCGCTGTTAAGGCGCTGTAGCTCGTTAACCAACCCTAGAGTGCTCGCCTGTCAAGGGCGGCGCCCAACCGGGTGAAGCACACTCGCGACTCGGCCGTATGTGGGGCCGTAAGGTCAGCGCAGGTCTTGTGGGGGAGCACTCCCATCCTTGACCGGTTGACCCGGCTTTGATTGGACGGTGAGTGTTGTGGGCAAATTCCCGACGCGAAAGAGAGCAACGACGCGACGGCTCAGGACCCTTTGGGGTGCCCTTGGCGCGTGTGCGGCAATGGTCCTGGCACTACTCAGCGGTTTTGCTTTGCCGGCCCATGCCGCGGCAAGCACCGTCATCACGCTCACTTTCGATGACGGCAATGCCGACCAGATGACTGCCGCAGCCACCATGAAGAACCTCGGATTGCACGGTACCTTCTTCGTGCCGTCCGGGTGGGTCGATCAGCCAAGCTATTTCACCTCGGCGAACTTGCAGCAACTCTTCGCGGACGGCAACGAGATTGCCGGGCACACCGTCACCCACCCCGACCTGGTCACCTTGACCTCGGACGAAGTGACGCGCCAAGTGTGCAACGGCAGGGTAGCCCTGGCCAACATGGGCTTCAAGGTCACCAGTTTCGCTTACCCCTTTGCTTCCTTGGACCCCGCAGTGCAGACCATTGTGAAGAATTGCGGCTTCAACAGTGCGCGCGGGCTCGGGGACCTTTACAGCAAAGACGATCCGGGGCTCCCGGCCGCGGAGTCCGTCCCGCCCGCCAATCCCTATGACACACGGGCGCCGGAGGAAGTGGACAGCACGTGGACGCTGGCCAACCTGGAAGATTCCGTGACCAAGGCCCAGGCAGCTGGCGGTGGCTGGGTTCAGCTGACGTTCCACCACATCGCTGTCGGGACCGATCCGACGCTCACTATCAGCCCCGATCTGTTCAGCCAATTCGCCTCTTGGCTGGCGCAACAACAGACTGCGGGCAGCGTTGCTGTGAAGACCGTTGACCAGGTAATCGGTGGCGCCGTCCAGCCGCTCGTCTCAGGCCCCGCCGTGCCCCCTCCGCCTCCCCCGGGAACCAACATGATCCAAAACCCGAGCCTGGAGACGCTCACCAGCGGGGGACTTCCGCTGTGCTGGGCTGCGGGTGGATTCGGCACCAACACACCCAGCTACTCAGTGGTCTCGCCTGGCCACACGGGCAACAACGCAGAACAGCTGACAATGAGCGGTTATGTGAGCGGTGACGCGAAGCTCCTGCCTGCCCTGGACCTTGGGGGCTGCTCACCCACGGGCACTCCCGGCCACGTCTATCAGCTCAGCGCCTGGTACAAATCCAACGTCATCACCCAATTCGAGGTCTACTACCGGACAGGAACGGGATACTGGACCTACTGGACGGCGAGCCCGTTGTTCAACGCGAGCAGCAACTGGACCCAAATAACCTGGACCACACCGGCTCTTCCGGCGGGCGCCTCGGGTATCAGCTACGGACTGAACATCCAGTCCAACGGTTCGATCACCACGGACGACTACTCGATGATCGACGTCACTCAGGCCGCGGCGACGGCGCCTGCGGCCCCCACAGGGGTGAGCGCGACGGCGGGGAACGCCTCCGCAACGGTGTCCTGGACGGCACCGGCCAACGGCGGCTCTCCGATCACGTCGTACGCCGTGACTCCGCATGCGGGCACCACCACCTTGGCCCCGGTGACGGTGTCCGGAAACCCGCCGGCGACGACGGCGGCAGTCACGGGTCTGACGAACGGGACGGCCTATACCTTCACGGTGACGGCCACCAATGCGATCGGCCCCTCGCCGGCATCGGCAGCGTCAGCTCCGGTCACCCCGATGGCGGCGGCGACGGCGCCTGCGGCCCCTTCGGGGGTGAGCGCGACGGCGGGCAACGCCTCCGCAACAGTGTCCTGGACCGCGCCCAGCAACGGCGGCTCTCCGATCACCTCGTACACCGTGACCCCCTCTTCCGGCGGCACGGCTTTGGCCCCGGTGACGGTGTCGGGTAACCCGCCGGCGACCAGCACCAACGTGACTGGTCTGACGAACGGGACGGCTTACACGTTCACGGTGACGGCCACCAACGCGATCGGCACGTCCCCGGCGTCGGCAGCGTCGGCCCCGGTCACCCCCACCGGAACGACAACCTCGACCATCACCAACGGCGGTTTCGAATCCGGACTCACGTCCTGGACCACCGGCGGAGTCAGGGCACCGGTGGCCTCCACCGTCGCCCACACCGGAACCGGTTCTGCGCTTCTGGGCCTGGCGTCCGGGGCGGAGCCTTTGGGGACAGCAGCCTGTCCCAGACCATCACCGTGCCGGCCACGGGGACATCGACGCTTTCCTTCTGGTACCAGCCCCACACGAATGACGACACCTGCAGCGGCACCACGTGCCAGTACGACTGGATGGAAGCCCAGGTCCGTTCCACCACAGGCACCACCTTGGCCAGCCTGTTCAAGCTCTGCAACAACAACGGCACCTGGACGCAGTTCAGTGCCGACCTCTCCGCCTACGCCGGCCAGACCATCACGCTCTGGTTCAACGTCCACCTGGACGGTTCCAGCCCGGCGGACGATACCTGGATGTACCTCGACGACGTCACCCTCAGCAACGGCCAAACGACCGCGACGGCGCCTGCGGCACCCACCGGCGTGAGCGCGACGGCGGGGAACGCCTCCGCAACGGTGTCCTGGACGGCACCGGCCAACGGCGGCTCTCCGATCACCTCATACGCCGTGACTCCGCATGCCGGCACCACCACCCTGGCCCCGGTGACGGTGTCCGGTAACCCGCCGGCGACCACGGCTGCTGTGACTGGCTTGACGAACGGGACGGCCTATACCTTCACGGTGACGGCCACCAACGCGATCGGCACCTCACCGGCATCGGCAGCGTCAGCACCGGTCACCCCGACAGCGGCGGCGACTGCGCCTGCGGCCCCTTCGGGGGTGAGCGCAACGGCGGGCAACGCCTCCGCAACAGTGTCCTGGACCGCGCCCAGCAACGGCGGCTCTCCGATCACCTCGTACACCGTGACCCCCTCTTCCGGCGGCACGGCTTTGGCCCCGGTGACGGTGTCGGGTAACCCGCCGGCGACCAGCACCAACGTGACTGGTCTGACGAACGGGACGGCTTACACGTTCACGGTGACGGCCACCAACGCGATCGGCACGTCCCCGGCGTCGGCAGCGTCGGCCCCGGTCACCCCCACCGGAACGACAACCTCGACCATCACCAACGGCGGTTTCGAATCCGGACTCACCTCCTGGACCACCGGCGGAGTCAGGGCACCGGTGGCCTCCACCGTCGCCCACACCGGAACCGGTTCTGCGCTCCTGGGCCTGGCGTCCGGGGCGGAGCCTTTGGGGACAGCAGCCTGTCCCAGACCATCACCGTGCCGGCCACGGGGACGTCCACGCTGTCCTTCTGGTACCAGCCCCACAGCGTAGAAGACCCATGCACCGGCGACGCCTGCCCGTACGACTGGATGGAAGCCCAGGTCCGCTCCACGAGCGGCACGGTTCTCGGCAGCCTGTTCAAGTTCTGCAACAACAACGGCACCTGGACCCAGTTCAGCGCCGACCTCTCCGCATACAAGGGCCAGACCATCACGCTCTGGTTCAACGTCCACCTCGACGGGTCCAGCCCGGCCGATGACACCTGGATGTACCTCGACGACGTCACCCTCACCAACCTGTGAACGTCCCCAGATAGCGGACGTTGTCGCCGTCGTGCCCTAGCTGGCCTCGAGGATTTTCTTGAGGTTTTCCAGGTCCTTGCGCATGGCCATGCGCATCATTGGCTGCATGACGATCCCTGCCAGCGCGGAGAACCCGGAGGGCTCGCCCGTGTTGCGAAGGGTCATGCGGGTGGCGCCATTCTCATCAGACCAGGTGTAGGTGGTCCGCATCGGGAAAGGACCTTGGCTGGTACGCATGGTGAGTTTCTCTCCAGGAACAAGCTCGGTGAATTCGTAGACATAGTCTAGATTGCGGCCCAGGAATCGCGCGGTGAAGGCAACCCGTGATCCGACAGCCAAGGGCTTCGGAGTCTGCCACTGTGCAGATCGTATGTTCACATACCAAACTGGCGCATTATCCGGGTTGGAAGCATAGCTCGCTACGATCTCACGAGGCCGCTGGATGAGTATTTCGGTCTGGACGTTCACCATGGTTGTTCCTCTGTGCGGGTTGGAGGCTCGAGCCAAACAGATCGCGGCGGCTGCGAGCGTGGTTCGCAGCCGCCGCTTCCGGGGTCAGACGCCGAGGCACTCACTGACCTGCAGCGTTCCGCCGCGGGCAATGAAGGGGTGTTCGGCGAGCAAGGCGCGGACGGCGTCGAGGGACTCGGCCTGGATGATCGAGTAGCCCGCGATCTCGACGGCGGGAGCGGGCTCGCCCGACGCCAGCTGGGCGACGAAGTTCACCGGCGCGCCGGGGTCGGTGACCGCGCCGCCGGTGGTTTCGACCCAGGCGCGGAAGGCCTCCCGGCCGGCCTCCATCATTTCCGGGGTCGGGTGGCCCATGCCGTGGTAGGTAACGAGGAACTGTGCCATTTCTAGGACTCCTGTGTGGTGCCGGCCTGGGCCGGCGGGTTGATGATTCCGAAGGTTTCGCCCTGCGGGCCCTGGAGGATGGCCATGCGGCCGAAGGGGCTGTCCGTGGGCGGGAAGAGGGTGGCCGCGCCGAGCGCGGCGGCAGCCTCGAGGGTCGCGTCCGGGTCCTGGACCTGGAACCATGTCAGCCAGTAGCTCGGAACACCGTCCGGGAGGTTGGTGTCGTGGGAGATTCCGCCCACGGTCTGGCCGTCCTTGGGACGTTCGAAGGTGGAGTAGACAAACTCCGAGCCGTCTCCGATGTCCGTGTAGCTGAAGCCGAAGACGCTGGCGTAGAACTCGCGTGCGGGCTGGTAGCCGCGGGTGTGAAGCTCATTCCAGCACACGGCCCCGGGTTCGTTGTAGCGCCCGATACCGTGGTGGCCGGTCGACTGCCAGATGCCGAAGGCGGCCCCTGCCGTGTCGAAGGCCACGCTCATGCGGCCCTGGTCCATGACGTCGAACGGCGGCATCATGAGCTGCCCGCCGGCTTCGGTGATCTTCGCTGCGGTGGCGTCGGCGTCGTCGACGGCGAGATAGGTGCTCCACACCGAAGGCAGGGGGCCGGCGTTCTCGGGTTTGGGGCCGATGCCGGCCACGGGCGAACCTCCCAGGAAGGCCATGTGGTAGCCGCCCGCTTCCGGGCCGGCATCCTGGATAACCCAGCCGAACAACCGGGAGTAGAAGTCTGCGGCGGCCTTGACGTCATCCACCTGGGCATCCACCCAGTTCGGGGTTCCCTCGGGCCAGCTTTCGTTGCGAACAGGCATAGTCGTCCTCTCGAATGGGCGCCGCGGATACGGCGCCTCCCAACTATCGCAGAACGCCTACCTGCCGGTAACCCACATTGAAGGAACTCAAGGCAAACTGTCAGAAACGTCGGGACGGTGGCCGGCCTCTTCGGGGTGGGGTTCAATCTCCACGTAGTAGATCGCCCCTGCACCAGGGGTGTGAAAGCGGTGTGTCGCGTGGCGGATTGGCCGGTAGCCGTGCCCGAAGGGATCGCGCACAGTTGCCATTTCAAGGTGATCCAGCCCCGCGAGGAGGCCATCGATGTCCTTGAGCGTCGCCGGGTGCGTTTCTTCTCCTCCCACGTCCAATACCCAGGTTGAATTGGCGGCTTGGATGGCGAGTTCAAGAGTCAAGGTTTCAAATATTCCAGCCAGAAGGGCGTCCAAAGTGGTGGGGTAGAGGCGGAGCAATCGATGCGCCCGCGGGTCCCGGCGCCGATCGGTCATCCAAGCCTGGCGTAGCCAGGTGAATTCCACGCGGCCGAACGAGGAGCCCAGCCTGAGCTTTCGGTCCTTCTCCAACGTCAAGCGGAAGTCGTTGCCCGCGCGGTCGAGAATACTGGCTGCTTCGTCAACGTACTCCATGTCTTCGAGCATCGTGGCCTCGGACGGGTAGTAGGTGAAATCACCTAGGTCATCGACCACGACGTAGTCTTGGGTGCGCCCGCCCGAAGGCTCGGCGTCGTGGGCCTTTCCTGTGTTGAGGTCAATACGTTCCATGGTGAAGTCAGCTCCTACGGAGGGTCGGCTCGAAGCCCGGATGGCGAGTGCTTCCGCTCTTCATCAGACCACCAAACGAGGCCGCCGTCATCGGTCTTAATGGTTTCCTTACGCCGGCAGGCGGAGATTTAGCGCGCCCCTAACGGGTGGAAACTGCGGTGGGACGGCGGACGTATGGAGAATCGTGCCTACGGTTCCCGCGTTTACCGCGCAAGTACGCGGCTGGTGGTTATGGTGGTTCTGGGCGTGGCGACCGGGTTTGCCACCGCGGCAGCGGGAGCTCCCGCGCCCACCTTGCTACGTGGATTTCGCGTACCTCGCCTTCACGATCGGGGTGACGTTCCAGGTTTCGGACACTGATCTTCAAACGTCCAATATTCGCGGTATCGCGTTGCGGCAAGCCTTGCTGTCCTACCTTTTCGGCGTGGTTGTGTTGGCAACCACGATCAACCTCGTTTCCGGGCTGATCCACTAGTCCCCCGCTGCACTCCCTGATTGCGCGCTACCCGCGCCTCTGTTGGGCAGCTATTCGGCCCTGCCGTTTGTAACAGTCGACCCCAGCGGGTTCTGAATTACGCAACAATGGCATGTTGTTATTACAGTTAGGTTTGCCTTGCCTACTAAGGCACTGTTCCCCAACTGCATCTCCCCAACTGTCCCGGTCCCCGGGACCTCGAAAGGCCCCCATGAAATTCGGCATCAAACCCGCTACGGCCCTTGCCGCCGCCACGGCCACGCTGCTGGCACTTTCGGCGTGCAGCGGCTCACCCACCGGAACCGCAACCGCTAGCTCCGCATCCGGTGCGGCTGCATCCGGCGACGGCATCGTCGTGTACAACGCGCAGCACGAAAACCTCACCGGCGCATGGGTGGACGCCTTCACCAAGGAAACGGGAATCAAGGTAACGCTCCGCAATGGCGACGACCTTGAAATGAGCAACCAGCTCTCCGAGGAGGGCAAGAACTCTCCTGCCGATGTCTTCCTCACGGAAAATTCCCCGGCCATGGTCCGCATCGCCAGTGCCGGCCTGCTCGCCCCGGTAGATCAAGCAACCCTCAGCCAGGTCCCCTCGCAGTACCGTCCCTCCACCGGCGACTGGACGGGCATCGCCGCCCGCTCCACGGTGCTGGCCTACAACAAGGGCAAGCTCACTGCAGACAAGCTCCCCAAGTCCTTGATGGACCTCGCCGACCCCGCTTGGAAGGGGCGCATCGGCGCGTCCACCGGCGGAGCGGATTTCCAGGCCATCGTGAGCGCGATGCTTGCGCTCAAGGGAGAAGACGCAACCCAGAAATGGCTGGAGGCTGCGAAAAGCAACTTCAAGTCCTACAAGGACGACACCCCGGTGCTCGCGGCTGTGAACGCCGGCGAGGTTGACGCGGGCGTCCTGTACCACTACTACTCTTTCGTGGACCAGGCCCAGACTGGAGAGAACAGCAAGAACGTTGATCTCCAATACTTCAAGAACCAGGACCCTGGTGCGTTCGTCAGCGTCTCCGGCGGCGCCGTCCTGGCCTCGAGCAAGAAGCAGGCCCAGGCCCAGCAGTTCCTGAAGTTCATCACGGGCAAAGCGGGCCAGCAGGTCCTCCAGAACGGTGACTCCTTTGAGTACACCATTGGCTCCGATGTGCCGGCCAACTCCAAGCTTGTGCCCCTCAAGGATCTCCAGGCACCTTCGGTGGACCCCGCCAAGCTCAACAGCGAGAAGGTCACCGAGCTGATGACCAAGGTCGGGCTCCTCTAGTTGCCGGCATCTTGTAGTCCTTAGGGCCGGCTTGCTGCTGCAGGCCGGCCCTAAGCAATAAATCCTCAAGATTCGGCGCGCCCGGGAACACTGAGACCCCCGAATATCCTTGCGCCCCCGAACCCCGCACCGTAGGTTTGAGGAAGCGGACGTATGCGTCCGGGGGCATCGGGTTTGAAGCCGATGGTCAGTCAGATTCAGAGAAGGAACATGGCCGTGGCAACAGGTATTGTCAAATGGTTCAACGCCGAGAAGGGTTTCGGCTTCATTGCCCCCGACGACGGTTCGGCGGACGTCTTTGCCCACTACTCGGCGATCGCCTCGAGTGGGTACCGATCACTGGACGAGAATCAGCGGGTCCAGTTCGACGTCGTGCAGGGCCCGAAAGGCCCCCAGGCGGAGAACATCCAACCCCTGTGAAGCTAGGGCACCTTACCTAGGGAGTTCTGCCAGCAGCCGGCCCCACCTCGGCGCAAGCAAAGGGGCTCCTGCAAGCTTGAGGCAGTGCCACAACGTCACCGCTACGGAATCCAGCACCGGCACCCCGGTGGTTTCCTCTACCTCCGCGGTGATGTTGGCTCCGTAAAGGTTTGTGCACAAGTAAATGAGCGCATCCGGGTTCGCGGCAGCAAGTTCCAAGGACCCGGGCAGCATCTCCGCGTCAGTGACCCGCGCGAAGGATTCGTTGTTGCTCAGGTCCAGGTGGCGGTGGTCCACCGTCTTGATTCCTTCGCGCGCGTAGGAATCTATGACGGCTTGATTGACGTCCCCGGTGTAGGGCGTGAACATGCCGATCCGCTCCGTGCCGAACGTTTTGAAGGCTTCCAGGTAGGCCAGCGTTGACGTCGTGGCGGGGATTCCCGTGGCTTCGGTGATTTCCCGGACCAGGGCCTCGTCATGCGCGGCGCCGAGCCAGGAACCTGAGGTTCCGTTCCACGCGATCACGTCTACTTCCGCCGTCGCAAGCAACGCGGCGGCCTCCCGCATGACGGCAGAATCGAACTGCTTGTCCGAGGAATCATCCAAGGCAATCCGGGTGACCGGAATCCGTGTGAAATGGATGGTGACGTCCTGCCGGTCACCGAGGATGCGGTAGCTCTGCGGCTCCAGGCAGGTGTTGGACGACGGCACGATCATGCCGATGCGGGTAGGGCGGTGTGCTGAAGGCATGGAGGCTCCTAAACAGAGACGGTGGTGGGACCGGGCAGCGATTTTCGAACGGACAGAGCGTCGCGGTGGGCAGTGAAGCCGTCGCGGGGCACGAAACGGCCCACGGGGCCGGGATCGTGGAAACCGCCGTCGTCGATCACCACGCGTCCGGCGGAGACAACGACGGCGGGCCAGCCGCTCAGCGTCTTCCCTTCGAAAGGCGAGAAGTCAGTCCCCATGTGGAGGGCTCCGCCGTCGACCTCGCGTTCTTCGGCGGGATCAAAAACGACCAGATCGGCGTCGAACCCGACCGCGATGGCACCTTTGCGTGGCACGGCATTGATCCGCGCGGGACCCGCTGAGAAGACCTCGACGAAATCCTCCACGGAACTGCTGGACGCCATCGCCGTGAACGTGACGGGCATACGGGTCTCGACGCCGGGCAGTCCGTGCGGCATGAAGCGGACGTCGTCAGTGCGCTCGCGTTTCTGCGAGAGGTCGTAGCAGGAGTGGTCCGAGGACACTGTGTGGATGGCTCCGGCCGCGAGCCGTTCCTTCAGCGCCGCGACGGTTTCAGCGCTGCGCATGGGCGGGCAGCAGGCGTACCACTCGGGGAAATCGCTGCCGTAGACGGTGTCATCAAGCGTCAAGTAGTGCGGGCACGTCTCGGAGTAGGCTTCCTGGCCACGATTGCGGGCCTCGCTGACAAGATCCACGGCGCCGGGGGTCGACTGGTGCACAAAGTAGACGGGCGCTCCGGTGTACTCGGCCATGGCCAGAGTCTCTTTGACGGAGATTTCCTCGGCGAGTTCGGGCCGCGTGGAATGCAGGTGCCCGATGCCGATCCGGCCATCCGAGGCGTGCTGTTCGGTGCAGTCGGCAATGATGGGATCGTGCTCGGCATGGATATAGGTGAGTCCGTCCAGGCGCACCATTTCGCGCATGACCTTCAGGATGGTGTCGCCGTCGGCCATGGTGGAGCCGCGGTTGGTGGTGTACATCTTCACGGAACGGACGCCCTCCGCGGCGAGTTGCTCCAGCTGCCACGGCACGGTCTCGTCCCAGCTGACCACGGAGCCGTGCAGCGCCACATCGCAGCGGGACTCGGCGGCCAAGCGCTTCTTGTTCAGGACGGCATCCAGTGGGGATTCCTGGGCATCGCGTGGAATGCCGAAGTCGATGATGGTGGTGGTGCCGCCCCACAGGGCCGCGATAGAGGTGGTGCGGTAGTCGTCCAAAGTGCGGAAACGGCCGGTCACTTGGGCCACATGGCAATGGCCGTCGACGCCGCCCGGAATGACCAACTTGCCGGACGCATCGACACTGCGTGAAGCTGCGGGGACCGGCTCGGCGGCGTCGATCAGCTGGGCGATGCGGCCGCCGTCGACCACTACATGGGCGGCCTGCCGTCCAAAGCTGTTGACCACGGTGCCGTGGGCGATGACGAGATCGGGAATAGTCACGGTGTTGTCCCTACTTTCCGGCTGGAACGGCGGCGGTGCCGGCAACTGACGCGCTGGCGGCGGCCTGGATGGCGGTCAGGGCGGCGTCGAGGTTTCCAGACAACCCCCGGCGGTGCTTGAGCGGCGGCGGCGCAAACGCGCCCTGGCGGTGGAAACCGCACTGGAGCGCCACCACCGCTTCGGTCATACGGATTCCGGCGGAGATCCCGTCCACCACGGGCACGGGGATCTGTCCTTCAAGCTCACGCGCGAGTCCGGCAAGCGGGGCACCTGCAAGGATGACGACGTCGGCGCCGTCTTCCGCAACGGCCTGCCGGCTCAGCGCCAGGAGGGTTTCCTTGAAGTCCTGCTGCACCGTGCCGATCCCGTTGAGGCTCTGGTTGATGGAACGGATCGAAGCGAGGCGGCTGCCAAGTCCGAAATGCTCCACGCAGTCCCGGTACCAAGCCGTGATGCGGTCGGAGATGGCAATGATGGAGAAGCGTTGGCCCTGCAGGGCCGCGGCGCAGAGGGCGGCCTCCGTGATGCCGATGACCGGCACGTCGCTGAGCTCCTTGAGGGCGGGCATTCCGGGATCGCCGAATGCGGCCACCACGATGCCGTCTATGTGGGCCGCTGCCGGATCGCCGCCGCAGTGTTCGGCGATGATTTCGGCGACGGCGCCCGCTGCGATGAGGGCCTCGAAGCGGGTCTCGATGTATTCGATACCATGCCCGGCGGTCTGGACGATCAGCTCGGTGTCCGGCCTCGCCGAGCGGCGGGCTTCGGCATCGATCAGCGCTGTGACATCCTCGCTGATGTTGGGATTGATGACTAGCAATTTCATGTTCGTTTGCCTTGCAATTTGAGTTCGGTGGCGGGCTCGTCCTGCGGGAACTGCTCGCGGTACTTTCCAATGTGCGACGCCGATTGGGCCGCGGCGAGCTCGGGATCACCGCTGGCGATCGCGGCGTAGAGATCACGGTGTTCTTGGATCAATTCCGGGAGGTCGTCCACGTGGCGGAAGAGCCAGTGCATGCGGCCTTGGAGTGGCTCCAGCGCGGTGCGGAGAAAGTCATTGTTGGCGATGGCCGTGATGGCATCGTGGAATTCGCTGTTGGCCCGGTGGGCCTCGAGGATTGAGCCTTTGGCGAGGAAACGATCTGCCTCGTCGAGGAGCCCGGCCAGGCGCTTGAGGTCCTTGTCCGTGGCGCGGGCCGCGGCCAGGCGGCAAGCGAGTACTTCGAGGGACTGGCGGACATCGAACAGATCCTCGACATCTTTGGGGCTCAGCCCTGCCACTTCCGAGCCGCGGGAGGCCCGGTCCTGGATGAGGCCTTCTTGCCGCAGCATACGGAGGGCTTCCCGGATGGGCAGGCGCGACACGTTGAATTCGGCGGCGAGGTCCCGCTCCACCAACCGGGTGCCGGGCGCATAGTGGCCCTCGAAGATTCGCGAACGGATGGTGTCCCGCACGGATTCCCGGAGGGGGCGGTCCGTGGTGGGGGTTTCAGCTGCAATCAGCATGTTTGCTCCATTCGTGTTCTCTTAGGTCTTTGCGCCCGGCATACCCGGAGGCGTCCGGCCGTGCGGCGGTTCAGGACCGTACGGCCGGTCCGGTCAGGCGAGTTAGACCGGAAGCCGCTTGTTGTAGTTCAGGGTCAGGACGGAGACGCCCATGATCACCGCGGATCCTACAAAGTACAGCAGCGCCCAGGTGTAGGAGCCCGTGGCCCCGACAATCAGGCCTACCACAATCGGGGTGACGAACCCTGCGATGTTGCCGCTGAAGTTCATCGCACCGCCCAGGACGCCGGCGTTGGTGCGGCCGCCCAGGATGGCCGGGATGGACCAGAAGAGGCCAACCCAGCGGAGGAAGAACAGGACCACTGAGAGGAGTACGACGGCGGTGATCGGGTCCGCGACGACCGTCACGCCAACCAGGCCCCCCACTACCACGAAGCTGGAGATGCCGAGCAGGGTGCGCATGACCAGATTGGCCGAAGCACCGGCTGCGCGCCACTTGTCCGCGATGGTTCCGCCGAGGATTTCGCCGACGAAGCCTGCCCCGAAGATCACGAACGTCGACCAGCCGATGGTGTTCAGGTTGAAGTGCTTGGCCTGGGCCAGGTAGAGCGGGCCCCACGTCAGCAGGCCGTAGAACACCCCGTTGAAGCCGAGCCAGCCGAAGCACATGGCCCAGAAAGAGCGGAACTTCAGGTAGGGGAGAAGGGCGCGCTTGCCCTGGACGCCGTCCTTCTTGGCCTCGGCGTCTTCCTCGGCGTGGGAGGCCTCGATGTAGTCGGCTTCGGCATCGTTGACGCCTTTGTGGTTGCGGGGGTTGTCGCGGACGTACCACCAGACTGCCAGGCCCATGAGGACCGTGGCGGCGCCGGCGATGATGAACGAGTAGCGCCAGCTGCCGGTGGAGGCGATGAGCCACGTGATGAGGATGCCGCCCAGGCCAGCGCCGAGCGGCGCGCCTGCATCAAGGATCGTGGCGCCGCGGCCACGCTCCTTCTTGTGCATCCAGATGGCGTTGAGCTTGCCGCCGGCCGGCATGACGCCTGCCTCAGCGACGCCGATGCCCAGGCGGGCGATGAACATGCTCACGAAGCCGCCGGCCAGGCCGGAGGCAGCCGTAGCAGCTCCCCAGCCGACGCACGAGGCGGTGACGACCTTGCGGGGACCGAACTTGTCGATCAGCAAGCCGACCGGGATTTGCATGAGGGCATAGGTCCAGAAAAATGCCGAGAGGAGGAGCCCGACGAGCTCCGGTGCAAGGTTGAATTCCTTTTGGATAATGGGGAGGGCCACGGAGATGGAGCCGCGGTCGATGTAGTTGACCGCCACCAGGATCAGCAGCAGGACGAAGAGCCGCCAACGGACACTCGTGCGTCGCTGCACGCCGCCCTTGCTGGCTTTTTCTTCGCCTTCCGGGGCAATTGCTTCGGTGTTTTGGAGAGACACAGTTTCTCCTTCAGGGGGAGTTTGAGGAGCGGGGGAGAGAGTCTTTGAAATTTGAGCTGCGCGGGTTGCCGCTGCAGCTGGACCCGCGCCGGCGGCAGCTGTAGCGGCCCGGTCCTCTTTTCTGGGAGGAGGGACGCTGCCGGTTCATTGAGTCCGTTTGGGATCCCGCTTTGGGATCCCAAAATCAAAGTTAGATGTGACCCAGCGCACTGTCAAGGGTTTTGGTATACAAAGCGAAAAAACAGAATGTGACCGGCTGTATGGTGTGCCGGAATGTAGGCGCAGGTGCTCGCGGCGATGCTGAGGTGGGATACCGGAGCGATGCCGAGGCCTGCCGGTGTGCGGGTGGGATACCGGAGCGTCGCGGGTGGACATGCATGCCTGGCGACGCGCTGCCTTCCTGCCGACGCGCAAAGGACCGTGAGATGCGCTGCATGCCTGGCGACGCGGGAATACCCGTGGCGCCAGGGAATTTCCGCCTCCCCAGATCTACGGGGCGTCGGGGAGGGTTAGCTCGGGTTGAGGTCGGCGAGAGCCGTCAGCGCTCGTTCAGGATGTTCCGCGATGCGGTTGAGGACGTACAACCACCACTCGCCACCGAAGATGACGTACTCGCGCGTCCGGTAGCCGTCCCTTTGGAGCTGGTCGAGAAGGCCGGTCCCCAGCCCGAGGAGCATCTCGAATTCGATCGCGTCGGACTTCAGCGCCTCACCGTGCCTGGCAATGAGCGTGTTGACGAGCGCGTCGTCGTGCGTCGCGAGGGACAGCGGGTGCCCGGAGAGGATGAGCTGGTTTGCCAGATCGAGGTAGGCGGCAGTCAGTTCGACGCTGTTGCGGGGGTAGGCGACGGACTCGGGTTCAAGGAACGCGCCTTTGACTAGCCGAACGGTACCCGGGTGGCGCAAGACCCGCTCGAGATCGCCGGGGGTTCGGTGCAGGCGCGCTTGGAGTGTGATGCCGACGCGCGGAATCTCAGCCGCGAGCTCGTCGTACAGGTCGAGGACCAGATCGGTACGGTCTGAGCCTTCGGCCGAGATCATCAATCCCGTTCCGAACGGTTCCGTTATTGTGGCGAGCCGGCGTACATGGTCCATGGCCAGATCACGGTCCACGAGTGCGCCCAGGTGGGAGAGATCAAAGGAGATAGTGCACGGCAGGCCGGACTTCCCGAGGGCGGATCCCAAATCGAGGAACACCCCGGCTTCCGAGCGTGCGAGGTCAGCGTCGCGCACGCTCTCGCCGGCGTATTCGATACTGGCCGCGTGCCCGCGAGCAACTGCCGCTGCGGCCACTTCGATGGCGTCGGCGGCAGTGTCCCCGGCCGAGTATCGCCGTGCCACGCGCGAAGCCATCGTCGCCAGGCCAGGCGAGGACATGACGCGTTGCTTCAGGTCTTCATCCAATGCCCACGCCCGGAGGGTATCGGCAGCACGCTCGAGATCAATCTTGGTAGTCACCCGACTAATGTCTCATGTCCAAGGCGCTCATCCCGCCACCGCCTCTCCAGTCAAGGTCCCGGCTCAGCCCGGTCTTTGGATTCGGCGCTGCGGGTGTGCGCCAGGATTTCCGCCAGCTCGGCCAAGCGATGGGCGCGTGCCGATTCCGCCGGTGTGAACGGCTCGCCCGGCCGGGAAAACAGGAGCGGTCCATGCCACGCGGTGGGAATCTTGAGGAGCGTCGTGGAAGGCTCGACGGCGGAGCCCGCCTCGGCTGCCGAACCTTCGGGTTCCGGGGTGACGATTTTCGCCGAGAGGAGTTCCGCGACCGCAAGGGACAATTCGTTCGGGTTGTCGGCGATCCGGGCGGCGAGGCTCAGGGCCTTGGTCTGGCCGTCCGCCATGGCGAGTGCAGTGGTGGGCCACACGTGCGAATCCCGGCCGCCGCCGTCGTCGAGGGCTGTCAACAGATCCTGCTCGCGGAGGTGACCCGGTGCAGAAAGCACGAATTCATCCATGACGGCGCCGTCCACCGGGTGGACGTGGATGCTGAGGATGTTGATGTCTGTCCGGGCCAGTGACTGGGTAATCCGTTGGAGGGAGCCGGGCTGGTCTCGGAGCACAGTCCTCGCCCTCCAAAGAGCCGGGGCGGAGTTGAGTTTCCGGCGGTGGCGGAGGGCCGGGGCATGGATCCAGCGCCGCAAGACTTTGGCCGCCGAGGGTTCGGCTACCCAGATCACCAGCACTGTGGCGGTAACGGTCAGGAGGAGCACCTTGGCCAGGTAAGGCAGGTGCGTTTCAACCACAATGGCGTGCACAAGAAGTTCGATCGGCAGCATCACCGCGATTTGGGCCACTGTCACCCGGGCCTTCGGAGCCTCGGGCATCTGGCCGCATACCTCGCAGGAGAGCTCTGCGGTAGCGGGAGTCCTCTTGTTGGGCTTCATGGCACCAATCGTGCCCGAACCCTGTTTCAGGCGGGTTGCGCCTGCGTCACGATCTCATACAACGCTAGTGCGGCCAGTTCAGCGTGCCGGACGTGCTGAACTGGCCGGCGGAGGAGTTAGCGGGAGGATTCCTTGTTGGATACGGCAAGCTCGGTCAAGAGATCGCGGATTTCAACCAGAAGGGCGGTGTCTGCCGGCAGCGGCTCGTCCTCAGGCTCTTCGATGGACGCCCGGCGCTTGGTCAGCTCGTTGATCCTGTTCATGGGCGCAACGAAGATGAAGTACACCACGGCGGCCGTGATCAGGAAGGTCACGAACGCGGTGATGACGGCGCCGAAGTTGACGAAGGTCTTCGCGTTGTCCGGCCAGATGGAGAAGCCCAGTCCCTGCGCGTTGACTCCGCCGGCGGCAGCGATGACCGGGTTGATGATGTTGGTTGTAAAGGCTGCGACCAGGGCTGTGAACGCGGTGCCGATGACCACGGCGATGGACAGTTCGATGATGTTGCCGCGAAGAACGAAGTCCTTGAAACCTTTAAGCATGGAATATCCTCCGGTGAATAGGTACTTGTGAATAGGTGCTTGTGAATAGCTACATGGGGATGCGGCCGGAATGAGGCCCGGCAATGAACAACCGGAATGACACTATCAATCGAAGGTGGCCCGGCGTGGCACCCCCGCGCCCGCGCTCACCATTCAACGGTATCCAATCGGGCCGGCAAGGGCCGCCCGGCGTAAGCTCGTAGCGGATGCCAGTGCCGCCGTCGAGCAGTATTAGTTGAGTAGTGCGACTCTCAAAAAGAAGCAAACAGAGGCAGGCAATCCGTTGAACGCCCTGGCAGAGATGTTCAGGATCGGTCCCGGCAACAAGGACCACCACCCTGCTGTGCGGTGCGCGGTGGGCGTGTTCCTGCCATTGATCACCCTTGTGTTGTTCGGACGGCTGGACCTTGTAGTCTTCGCCAGCTTTGCCGCGTTCACGAATATCTATGGCCGCAACGAGCCGCACAGCCACCGGTTTCGAAGCCAGCTCCGAGCAGGCTCGCTGCTGCTGGCCATCATCCTGCTGGCTACCCTGACGGCCCGGATTGGACAGGGCTCGGAGGCGTACGTGTGGATCCTCACCCTCGGCACCACCTTGGTTGCCGCGCTTTGCTCCGTAGTGACTGCGCTATGGCGGCTCCGCCCGGCAGGTTCCCTGTTCCATATTTTCGCTTTCGCTGCGATCGCCTCCGTGCCGCAACAGCCACCGCTCTGGGAAGTGATGCTGGCCGCCGTGTTGACCGTGGTGTTGGCGTTGCTGATCGGAATGTCGGCGCGGCTGGTCCCGAGCCACCGGACGCCTTGGATGCGACTGCTGGCGGAACGGCTGTTGCCTCAAGAAATCCGGGCCGCGTGGTTGGAAGGCTTGGGGTACTTCGTCGCTGCCGGCTTGGCCGGAACCTTTGCGACCTTGGCTGGGCAATGGCTCGGGTTCGGACACGGCTATTGGGCCATGGTGGCAGCGGTGGTTCCCTTGGTGGGCCGCAGTACCCGGCACCGGGTGCAGCGGGGCATCCAGAGAATCGTCGGTACAGTGCTGGGTCTGCTGGTGTTGGCTGGCATCCTCTGGCTAGGTCCGGCGCCGTGGCAAATGGTGTTGGTCATTGCCGTGTGCCAGTTCGGAGCCGAGCTCTTCATTGCCCGCCAGTACCTCGTGGCGCAGATCTTCGTCACGCCGCTCGCGCTCATTTCCACTCTGCTGGTGACCAACGTCCCGCCTGGGCTCTTGCTGCGGGACCGCATCGTGGAGACGGTGATTGGGGCCGTCGTCGGCGTCGCGGTGGTATTGGCGCCGACGGCGTGGTCCCGGCTCCGGGCCGAGCGCGCTGAGGAAGTTCCTTTCGAAAACGAACCCGGTTTCAGTTAGGCGTATCCCATTGGGCCGCCGTGTGGGACCTTGTATGAAGGGGACTTATCATTTCCACATGCCCCCATCAGCATATTCACCTGGAGAACGCGCCATGCTCCCTGCAGATTCCGCTCCGACCACCATTGACCAAATCCAGAACCTGATCCTGGAAAGTGCCGATTTCGAGGACTTCCTCAATGAATTGGCACGGTTTTCTGCCCACCAGATGGCGGGCGACGGCGATGACGCGCTTTGCGGGATCACGCTGCTGCGCCAGCGCAAGGCAGTCACGATTGGGTGGAGTAGTGATGTGGCCCGCGAGGTGGACGAGATCCAGTACACGTTGGCCCAAGGGCCGTGTCTGACGGCTGCAAAGGAGGAACGGGAAGTCCACGTTCCGGATCTCCTTGAGGAAGACCGATGGGGCCCTGATTATGCGAGTGCCGTTGCGTCGTACGGCTTGAGATCGGTGCTCTCCCTGCCTTTCAACCTTGAAGGCGAGGCCAAGGCCGCCATCAACCTGTACTCCGAGGCCCCGTACAAATTCGACGAAAGGGCCGCGGCCCGGGCCCGGGAGTACACCCGCGAAGTATCGCAGGCCTTGCGTCTTGGCGTCAGGTTCGCACTCCACGCGGATAGTGCCAAGAATCTCCGGGCGGCAATGGAGTCCCGCACGATCATCGACGTCGCCGTGGGAATTGTCATGGCACAGAGCCGCTGCAGCCAGGAAGACGCTGTCCGGATCCTGACAGATGCCTCAAGCAATCGCAACGTGAAATTGCGCGATGTCGCCAAGTCCTTGGTGGATTCTGTCGACGCAGCGGGCACCCTGACCCACTTCGAGGAACCGGTCCAGGAGCCGGGCCGAAGCCGGGCAGGGTGACCCCGGCTGGCTGAGATTCACTGCGGCGAGTTGTACAACGAGGTGCCAGAGGATACTCTTCTTGAGGTTGAGCAGCCGGCCATAGACACCCTTTTTTGGAGTACCTATGGACCGCAGATTGCACGCCCTCGTAAAGTTCGATGTTTCTACGGATGCAGTTGAGATAGACGTGCGGGGGAGCCTCAACGAGGATTCCCGCCCCGCCCTCGTTCACATCGTTCGCCGGATCCGGCGAATGGGCATCACTTCCCACATCAGAGTGGGCTTTTCCCGCGCCGCGCTTGTGGAATCGCAGGCCCTGGCGGGACTCCGTAACGACCTCAACTCGATCGACGGCGGGGCCACGGAAGTGGGACTCGCCACTGGATCCGGAGTTTCACTGGAATTCATGGATCGGCCTGCTGGCCTTCCCGTTGAGGCCGAACCGGGGTCGAAATTTGTCGAGATCACCGGCGAGTTCGCCGCCTCGATCGATGCCGGGGGTTTCCAGTCGCTGGACAAGTACTCCGACGACGAACTTCTCGCCGCCAGCGATTTCGCTTTTGGGATGCTGGACCAGCCCACCACCCATGCAGGCCCGGAGTTGCTGGCGCATTACGACGCGATTGGCATGGAAATCTCGCGGCGGAACACCCAGAATGCCAAGGCGGATCCCGCTGAGAAGACCCTCGCGGAAAGCGCGCCTGCCACTCCGGCCGAGCCTGTGTAAGCTGGAGTGTGGAACCATTCAATGGAGTCCATAGGAAAGGTGGGATGCGCCCCGTGGCCAACTCCGCGTCCGGTGATTCCGTGGTGGATCGCATCGTCCGGATCATTGAAGCTTTCCCGGAAGGCTCCACGTCCCTGCAGCTTTCCGAACTCGCGGACACCGCCGGTTTGCCGCTCACAACCGCCCATCGCTTGGTCCGCCAACTCTCCGATCACGGGCTCTTGGAACTGGCCAGAGGTGGACATGTCCGCCTGGGCCTGCGGCTGTGGGAACTTGTCAACCGGAATTCCCCTACCTTGGCCCTCCGGCAAGCCGCCTTGCCGTTCATGGAGGACATCCAACAGGTCCTGAACCAGAACGTGAACCTCGCCGTGCTGGACGGCTGGGAGGCGTTGTTCGTTGAGCGGCTGTCCCGCCGGGGATCCGTGGCCAACCGCGCCCGTGTGGCAGGCCGCATGCCCGTTCACATCTCCTCGGCCGGACTCGCGCTGATGGCGAACCAGCCACGCGGGCAACAGGCTGAGTACCTCAAACAGTTCAGCGACCCTGCCGGAAAGGTAACGGCCGACGTCGTCCGTCACCTTTTGGCCGAAACCGCCCAGCACGGGTACGCGCAGCTCGCCGGCGTGGTGGATCCGGACACCTGGGGCATTGCGGTGCCGGTCATGGACGCTAAGCAGCGCACGGTGGCTGCGCTCGGCGTCGTGGTCCCGCTTGCTGAGATGCGCCTCCAGGCGCTGGTGCCCGCGCTGCAGACCGCGGCTCGCGGCATCGGGCGGCAGCTCGGGGAGCAGCGGAAGGCTAAGCTAAATTCCGTTGAACGGAATTTGCCTAACACTGACCATGCGATGGGGGTCACACTGATCAGCAGAACCCGCCGCAGCCCTCAAGCCGCGGTACCGCAATTCAGCGAGGAACACCATGGCACGCAAGATCATCACCACCCAAGTGGCCATCATGGGCGCAGGCCCGGCCGGCCTCATGCTCTCCCACCTTCTGGCAAGGTCGGGGATCGAATCCACCGTCATCGAGGTCCGCAGCCACCAGCAGATCGCCGAAACAGTCCGCGCGGGCATCCTGGAACACGGCTCCGTGAACCTGCTCGTGGAAAGCGGCGCTTCCGACCGCGTACTCCGCGACGGCGACCGGCACGACGGTATCGAACTGCGGTTCAACGGCGAAAGCCACCGCATCGACTTCAAGGAGCTGGTGGGGGAATCGGTCTGGCTATACCCGCAGACCGACGTGTTCCTCGACCTCGCCGCACAGCGAAAGGACGACGGCGGCGACGTCCGGTACAGCGTCACGGACACCACCATCCAGGACCTCGAAGGCAAGCCGAAAGTCTGGTTCACCGACTCAGCGGGTCAGGAGTTCGAGATCCGGGCGGACTTCCTGGTGGGTGCCGACGGATCCCGAAGCCACTGCCGCTTCCAGATCCCGGAAGCGAACCGTAAGTGGTACTTCCACGAATACCCGTTCGCCTGGTTCGGCATCCTGGCACAGGCTCCGCGCAGCTCGGATGAACTGATCTACGCCAACTCGGAGAACGGCTTCGCTCTGATCAGCCAGCGCACGGAGAACGTGCAGCGCATGTACTTCCAGTGCGATCCCAAGGAAAACGTGGCCGATTGGGATGACGAGCGCATCTGGTCCGAATTCCGCAAGCGCGTCAACGGAAACGGCTTTGAACTCAAGGAGGGGCCGGTCCTCGAAAAGATGGTCCTGCCGTTCCGGAGCTTCGTCCACACCCCAATGCGCCACGGGAACCTGTTCCTCGCGGGCGACGCCGCCCACACCGTCCCGCCGACGGGTGCCAAGGGGCTGAACCTGGCTCTCCACGACGTCAAGGTGCTCTTCGAAGGCCTCGAATCCTTCTACTCAAAGGGTTCCAACGCGCTTCTCGAGTCATATAGCGACCGTGCTTTGGAACGCGTCTGGAAGGCCCAGCACTTCTCCTACTGGATGACTTCCATGCTGCACACTGTTCCCGGTTCGGACGACTTCGGCAGGGCGCGCCAGCTCGGCGAGCTCCACTCCGTGGTCGCCTCCCGGCACGCCCGGGCATATTTGGCGGAGTCGTACACGGGCTGGCCGGGGGCGCAGTAACCCCGCCGATTGACCCGCGGCCTGAACGCCTGGCGACACTCCGGATGCTTGGCGCGACCCTGAATGCCTGGCGCGACGGAAATTCGGGTGTCGTCAGGCCTTCGCCGCGTCAGCAAGGGATTTGCGCGTCGCCTGGTACCGGATGCCCCAGCTGGCTTCCCAGACTTCTCCGGGTTCCAGCCAGCGCAGGCCTTCGCCGCTGTTGAAGGCATCGGCGGGTGCCGTCATCGGTTCGACGGCGACTGCGGTCACCATGCCGCCGTGAGTGGCGAACTCCGTAGTGGTGAACGCCTGGACATAACCGAAGGAGGTGTCCATCAACAGCTGTACTTGGCTGCCGTCGGGCGCCTCCAGATAGTGCAGGGAGCTTCCATCGTCTTCGCGGCGGACATCGCCCCAGGCGTCGTCGAGGTCCACGGTGCCAACCACCTGGCCTGTGCGGAAGTCGTTCCGGGTTCCGCTGACGTCCGTTGTGATTCCGCTCGGGTTCAGGCGTTCGTCCGCCTCGATATGCGTATCGGCGTTGATGTAGAGGGTGAGCTCCTCGGTCGGTACGCTGCCCAAGCGGAGAAACGGATGCGCGCCCAGCGCGACCGGCGCGGATCGGTGGCTCATGTTTTCCAAGCGATGCGTGACAAGCAGCCCATGCTCCACGAGCTGGTACCGGACCGACGTCGCCAGCTCAAAGGAGTATCCCGGCTGTGGCGAGATACCGGCGTCGAGCGTGATGCTGTCCGCGGTGTGGGCACTGACGCTGTAGGGAGTGCGCGTCAGCAATCCGTGCAAGGCATTGCCGTTGTCCGGTTCGGTGATGTCGAGTTGCTGGGCAACGCCGTCGTAGCTCCACGTGCCTCCGGCCACCCGGTTCGGCCACGGGACCAGGACCCAGCCAGCGCACCACGGCGGTTGGGCATCGACGGGATAGTCCTGGATGAGGGCCACGCCGTCGACGTCGAGCTCCCGCAAGCTCGCGGCGACTTCCGTCACTACAACGCGCTGGCTGCGGCCGCCGATGCTCGCCGTGAGTTCAAAGTGCTCGCCCATGGGCGACGGTGCGCGGTGACGCGGCGCCTGATTGGGCGCTGCCTGATTGGGCGCTGCATGATTAAGTGAGGGTTCCTGATTCAGCATGGTCGGCCTGACTAAGGAGTAGGAGTAGGGAAGACGCCGGCAGGGTCCGCGAGGAATTGCGTGAAGGCCAGTTCGGCGGCTCCGATCATCATCAGATCCGAGCCGAGGGCAGCTCGGTAGATCTTCACCTGGCCTGCCGGTCCGTCCATGGCCTGGGACCGGAGCAGGTTGTCCAGCGTCCCGGGAGACAGAGCGTGCAGAACGCCAAGGAAGCCATCCAGGACGATCGCTTCCGGGTTGAAAGTGTTTACTGCGTTCCGTAGGGCCAGGCCCAAATACTCGAGCTGGCGTCCGACTTCAGTGGCCACGGCTTCGCTGCTGCTTCCACGAAGCGCTTGCTCGAGTTGGCCCGCATCGCCACCACCCAGGCCGGCGATTTCGAAAAGCGGCGACTGGGAGACCTCGGTTTCAAGGCAGCCCGTGGCGCCACAGTGGCAAGCCTTGCCGGATGAGCGGACAAAGGTGTGTCCGAGTTCCCCTGCGTAGCCCGATGCTCCACGAAGCAATTCCCCGTCAGCGATAATTCCGCCGCCGATGCCGCTGGCTCCTCCGTTGAGGTAGACCAGGTTCTTCTGCCCCGCACCCGCGCCGAACAGGAGTTCACCTTCCGCGCCCAGCGATGCGTCGTTCGCCGCGTGGCATGGGTAGCCGGTGGCCTCGCTAAGCATGCTGGCCACGGGCTCATTGCGCCAGCCCAGGTGCGGCGCGTGCCGCACCACGCCGTCGTCGCGGTTGACGAGCCCAGGCACCGCGATACCTACGCCCATGACCCGATACGAAGTGTCGAGCTCGGACCGCATTCCGGCGATCACGGCGGACGCAATGTTCGCGGCTTCCTTGGCCGTCGGGATCCGCTCGGTGTCGAAACGGATCTTTTTCTGTACCTTCCCACCGAGGCCGACAAGACCGATGGTGACAGCGTCGATCTCCGGGTTGACCGCAAGGGCAGCGATGGATGGCCGCGGATGAACGATGGGGCTGGGCCTGCCCACCTGGGATTCACCCGAGGGCGCCGTCTCATACACCACTTCCAGGCTCACGAGTTGGCCTATCAACGTCCCTACCGTGGACCGGTTTAGGCCGGTGCGTTTGGTCAGCTGGGCGCGGCTGAGCACCCCGTTGTGATGGACCAGGGATGTCAGCAGGGCCAGGTTGTTTCGCCGCGAGGGATCGGGCTCGCTGGCGGTGGCGGGATTTCGGGTGGGGGAGGGCATCATCGCGACAATATCAGCTCCCAAACACCGTGCGTTCCAGGAAGCTGTTGCGGAACTTTCCGGAAGGATCCAGCCGGTCGGCCAGGGCGATGAAGTCGCCGAAGCGGGGGTACAAGGGCGCGACGGCGGCACCACCGGCGTCGAACAGCTTGCCCCAGTGCGGCCTGGCGGCGAACGGGGCCAGTTCCGCTTCGAGCACCGGCAGGATGGCCTCGACCGCCGGCTGGTCCTGGCGCCAGGTGAAGTGCAAACCGATGCCGTCGCGGCCGTAGTTGGCGCTCAGCCAAAGTTGGTCCGCAGCAACCGTCCGGATCTCGCCAACCAGCAGCAGCGGGGTCACCACGTCGGAAAGCCGGCGCACGGTGCGGAGCGCGTCCACGGCGTGCTCCCGGGGGATGAGGTACTCGCTCTGCAGCTCGTCGCCCTGGCTCGGAGTGAATTCCATCTTGAAATGGGCCAGCCTGTCGGACCACGGCCCGGGTATGCCGAGCTGCTGGGTGCAGTTGCTTCCGGAGACGCCGGGAAGGGGATGCCGGGCCTCGGTTGCCGGAGTACCGCCGAAGAAATCTGACGTTTCCGGCGCCGGATGGCTGCTGCGCCTCTTGAGCCACGCCTGGCCGACTGTCTCTCCGCTCCAGTCGGTGAAGAGGCTGACGCTATAGGCGGAAGAGGTTATTTGGTCGAAGTTATCCAGGACGAGATCCCAGCTGAGGTTTTCGAAGACGCTCTGGGCGACGTCGAAGCTTGGTTGGATGTCCAGGGTCAGCTTGGTGACGATGCCGAGTGCGCCGAGCCCCACCACCATGCCGTCAAAGTCGGCGTCGCCGCGGCGCACGGTGAGAATGCTGCCGTCCGCGGTGACAAGTTCAAGGCCCGCGACGGCAGTGGCCAGGTTGCCGTTGGAGTCTCCGGAGCCGTGCGTGGCAGTGGCGACGGCTCCGGCCACGGAAATGTGGGGGAGCGACGCCAGGTTGTGAAGGGCGAAATCTTGACGCTGGAGTTCCGCCGCGAGCGTCCCGTACCGCGTACCACCGCTCACCGTGACGGTCATGTTCGCCGCATCCACGCTGATGCCCGGATCCAGTCGGTCCAGCACAACGAGGGTGCCTGCTGTGTCAGCGATGGAGTTGAAAGAATGCCGCGAACCCAGCGCTCGGATCTGCCGGGCGCTTGCCACCAGCTCCTGGAGTTCCTCCACGCTTGCGGGGTGGGCGATCTGCGGTGCCTGGTAGCTGTAGTTTCTTGCCCAGTTGCGTTCCGCCACCAGCTGATCAGTCACGGTTGAATCCTTCGTTCAGGGGCCTCGATTCAGAGGCCCTCGGCCTTATTTGGGGTTCACAACAACATAACAGCGAGTCGGCCGCCGCGCCAGAACTTTCACGAATTTTCGACCCGGCCGTGCAAAGAGTTTATTGGCGCAAGTGGTTGACATCACACGAATTCGTAATATGTTGGATAGCGAAACAATTAGCCCTAGCGGGCAAAGCCACCCCAACTACCCGGAGCACTCAATGACGATTCAGCCCACCCGTGAAGACAAGTTCTCGTTCGGCCTTTGGACTGTGGGATGGGAGGCGCAGGACCAGTTCGGTTCCGCCACCCGCCCGCCGCTGGACACCGTGGAAGCCATCAACCGGCTCAGCGATCTTGGTGCCTACGGCATCACTTTCCATGACAACGACCTGTTCCCCTTCGGCTGCTCGGCCGCCGACCGCCAGCGTGAAATCGACCGTCTGCAAGGGGCCCTCAAGGCCACAGGGATGATCGTTCCCATGGTCACCACCAACCTGTTCAGCCACCCCGTCTTCAAAGACGGCGGTTTCACGAGCAACGACCGCGGCGTCCGCCGATTCGCGCTGCGCAAGGTGCTGGACAACATCGATCTCGCCGCTGAACTCGGTGCCGAAACCTTTGTCATGTGGGGTGGCCGTGAAGGCAGCGAATACGACGCCGCCAAGGACATCCGCGGCGCCCTGGAACGCTACCGCGAGGCCGTGAACCTGCTGGGCGACTACGTCACGGACAAGGGCTACAACATCCGCTTCGCCATAGAACCGAAGCCGAACGAACCCCGCGGCGACATCCTGCTCCCCACCCTGGGCCACGCCCTGGCATTCATCGAAACCTTGGAACGCCCGGAGCTCGTGGGCATCAACCCCGAAACCGGTCACGAGCAGATGGCGGGACTGAACTTCACACACGGCATCGCCCAGGCCCTGTACCAAGGAAAGCTCTTCCACATCGACCTCAACGGCCAGCGCAGCATCAAGTTCGACCAGGACCTGGTGTTCGGCCACGGTGACCTGCAGAACGCGTTCTCCTTGGTGGACTTGCTCGAAAACGGCGGTCCCGACGGCGGCCCGTCCTACCAGGGCCCGCGCCACTTCGACTACAAGCCCAGTCGCACCGAGGACATCGACGGCGTATGGGACTCTGCAGCCGCAAACATGCAGACCTACCTGCTCCTCAAAGAGCGCGCCAAGGCATTCCGCGCCGACCCCGAGGTGCAGGAAGCCCTCCAGGCATCACGGGTGGCCGAAATCAACGAACCCACCCTGAACCCGGGCGAAGGCTACGAGCAGCTGCGGGCGGACAAGTCCGCCTATGAGGACTTCGACGCCGACGCCTACTTTGGCGGCAAGGGCTTCGGATTCGTCAAGCTCCAGCAGCTCTTCATTGAGCACCTTCTCGGAGCGCGTTGATCTCATGACGCAGGTTGCCGGGGTTGATTCCTCTACTCAAAGCTGCAAAGTGGTGGTCCTCGACGCGGAAAGCGGTGCGCTCATCCGCTCGGGCCGGGCGAGCCACCCGGATGGAACAGAAGTCCATCCGGATGAGTGGTGGCGGGCGCTTTCCGAAGCGTTCGACGACGCCGGCGGCCTCGCCGATGTCAGCGCACTGTCCGTAGGGGGCCAACAGCACGGCATGGTGCTGCTGGACCGCGAAGGCGAGGTTGTTCGGCCGGCGCTGCTGTGGAACGACACGCGCTCGGCCGGGGCCGCCGAGGATCTCATCGCCGAAGTGGGGTCGGAAGACTTCGCACGGCGGACGGGGCTGGTGCCCGTGGCTTCCTTCACCATCACCAAGATCCGGTGGATCAGGGACCACGAACCGGAAAGCATGGCCAGGGTGGCCGCCGTCGCACTTCCCCACGACTGGCTCACATGGCGTCTCCGCGGTTACGGCCCGGCGGGCTCCAGCCCGTTGGGGCCGGACTTGGACGAGCTGACCACTGACCGCTCGGACGCCAGCGGCACCGGCTATTGGAGTCCGCTGACCGGACGCTACGATCTGGACCTGTTCAAACTGGCGTTTGGCCTAGACGCCCGGGAAGCGTCAGGCGGGACAGCGACGGCGGCGCCCGGCGTCGTCCTTCTTCCCCGCGTGCTGGGCCCGGGCGAAACCGCCGGCCGAGTGCACCCGGCGTGTTTCGGCGGCCCCAGCGCGAGCGACGCGTTGGATGGCGGAATCCTGCTCGGTGTCGGGGCGGGAGACAATGCCGCAGCGGCACTGGGCCTCGGAGCCAAACCCGGCGACGTCGTGGTGTCCGTGGGCACCAGCGGCACCGTGTTCGCCGTTGACTCTTCGCCGGGGCATGATGCGAGCGGGACCGTTGCGGGCTTCGCCGATGCCAGTGGGGAGTACCTGCCGATCGCCGTGACGCTGAACGCCGCCCGAGTGCTCAGTTCGGTTGCGGCAGTGCTCGACGTCGACTTTGGCGAGCTTTCCCGGCTCGCTTTGGAGGCCGAACCTGGTGCGGGAGGTGTGGTGCTGGTGCCGTACTTCGAAGGGGAACGGACGCCCAACCTGCCTCATGCGAAGGCCAGTTTCCATGGTCTCAGCATCGCCTCCACCACGCGGCCAAACATCGCGCGGGCGGCCATCGAAGGCATGCTGTGCGGGCTCGCCGGAGGCCTCGACGCGCTGCGTAGCCAAGGCGGCCGTGCGGAGCGGTTGCTGCTGATCGGCGGCGCCGTACAGAATCCGGCCGTGCAGCGGATTGCAGCGCAGGTGTTCGACCTTCCCGTAGTGGTTCCGAGCCCCGGTGAATACGTGGCCCGCGGCGCAGCGGTGCAGGCGGCGTGGGCGCTGGCAGGGCACCGACCGGACTGGCCGGTGGCTGTGGACGCCACGCCCGAGCCGGATTTCCGGGCTTCCATCGCCCAGAACTACCGGAAGGCCAGTGCCTGCATTGATACCGGAAACTGAACCGCTGCTCGTCAGGACACCGCTTCTTGATTCGGCGAACCGGGACCCTGTGCCTGCATCAGGAAGTCCCGTCCGGTGGGGAGTCATTTCCACCGGACGGATCGCCTCCACCGTCGTCAGCGATCTTGCGCTGCTGGCCGACGCCGTTCTGCAGTCCGTAAGTTCCCGGACCCAGGAAAACGCGGAGGCGTTTGCTTCCGAATACGGTTTCCAGAGCGCCTACGGTGACGACGGCGGGCTCCCGGGGTATCAGCGTCTGCTCCAGGACCCCGCGGTGGACGTGGTTTACGTGGCAACGCCGCACACAAGCCATTACGCGGTGGCGAAGGCTGCCCTCGAAGCCGGGAAGCACGTCCTATGTGAGAAGCCGCTGACCATCAACGCCCGGGAAGCGGACGATTTGGTCCGGCTGGCCAAGGATAAGAGCCTGTTCCTGATGGAGGCCGTGTGGACCCGGTTCCTACCCAGCGTGCAACGGGCGGCGGAAATCATCGCATCCGGCGAACTCGGCGAGGTCCGGTGGCTGCAAGCGGACCTCGGATTTCCGGCGCCGCACAATCCGGAATCCCGGCTGTGGAGGCGCGAAGACGGGGGAGGCGCCCTGATGGATGTGGGTGTGTATCCCCTGACCTGGGCGCTGATTAGCCTAGGACGCCCCGACTCGTTGACGGCCACGGCGCACCTCACCGATGGCGGAGTGGATTCCGAGACCGCGCTGACGCTGTCCTATTCCTCCGGTGCCCAGGTCCAGGCCATGACCTCGTTGACCGCGGCAACACCACAGACGGCGACTGTGTCCGGGACCAAGGGGATGCTGCGTTGCAACGCCCCGCTGTTCAACCCGACCGAGCTGACCATCACCTCCGGCTCCGGGGAACAACGGGTGGAGAAATTCACCTTGGCCGGCCATGGCTACACGTACCAGTTGCGGGAAGTGATTCGCTGCCTGCAACAGGGCCTTCTCGAGAGCCCGACCATGCCACTGGCAGATACGTTGGCCACTATGTCCCTGCTGGACGAAGCACGCAGCCAAGCGGGGATCAGCTACCCGGCAGACTAAGGCGGGAGTGGCTTGGCGTGACTTTTTGTCAGAGCCAGCCGATACGGTCTGTCGCATGGACCGTCGCAAGGGGAGTGACTCAAGGTGCTGTACACGTTGGATGATCCGGGGCTGTCAGTCGCCGTAGACCACTGAGCGATGCCCCATCGCTACGGCGACGATCACGAGCTGAGCGTCCTGAATCTCCACGATCACGCGGTAGTCCCCCACCCGGTAACGCCAGAACCCGGCCATGTTGGCTGTTAGCGCCTTCCCCCGGCTCCGCGGGTCATCCAGGGTGCACACCTCATACAGATACGTGAAAACGCGGCGCAGCACGGCCCGGTCGATCTTCCGGGCGGTCTTGTCGAAGTCTGCAGAGGTGTGCAGGCTCCACGGGCTCAAATGCCAAGCTCTTTCCTCAGCTCACCGGCGGGGCGCGAGGGCCGACCGGCCTCAACCCAGGCCTTGACTGCGGCGATGTCCTGGGCCGTCTCGAACGCCTCCAGCGCCTCGGCATCGCCAACGCTGATCACGACGGCGGCCAAGCGGCCGTTGCGGGTCACGCCGATGCGCTCACCGCCGTAGCTCACCCGTCCCACCACATCAGCCAGGTGGTTTCGAAGCTCCCGGGTGCTTACTTCACTGGTCACGGTTTCCATACTCATCATGATACCCCTTTCGTGTACTCTGCGTATGTTGTGTACACGCGTGGGATCCCGCGCCAGAAGCCGATGGATCACGGGTGCTGCACGGACTCGGCTACCCAAGTGTCGTATAGAGCCAAGTCAGCGTGCGCCTCGTCCAAGGCGTGTCATGTGAGCACTCCTGCGCCGGGCCTCTCGGTTCTGGCGCAGGACCGGCGCAAGACCGGCGCCGCCGCCGTAGCCAGCCGCGCGGCACGGGACAAATGGCCACGAACCGCTGATCCGTCGACGATGATGTAAGTCACCCCGTCAAAACCGGATACTGGAGGAATCATGCCCGCCACGCCGTCGCCCGGAAGAGTGGGCGATGTCCGCAGGCAAAACCTGGCCCTTGTTCTCGCCGGGATCCAGGGGCACGGTGGGGCTACGCGCGCCCAACTTGCCGCGGAAAGCGGACTGACCAAGGCCTCCGTTTCAAGCCTCGTAGCCGATCTGCTCGAGTCGGGCCTGGCGCGGGAAGCAAATGTCACGCGCGACGGCGAACGCGGGCGGCCCGGAACCGGGATCGTCCTCAACCCTGCGCGCGGTGCCCTTGCCGCGGAAATCAATGTCGACTACCTCGCGGTAGGAGTCCTGGACTTCACTGGGGAACTCTTGTTCCACGAAACCCTTGAACGGCACAACCGTGGAAGCAAGCCGGCCGACATCCTGCCGCTCCTCATCGCCATGGCGCAGCGGGGAGCAACAAAGGCCTCGGGCGCCGGCGTCGAACTTCTCGGCGGGGAACTGACGGTGCCGGGGTTGGTGGATGCGGAGCGCAGCGTGGTGCTGGCCGCCCCGAACCTTGGCTGGGCCGACGTCGAGCTCTCCGACGAGCTGCCCACGCTCCTGCCGGACGCGCCTTTCGGCGTTTCCCTTTCGAACGAGGCCAACGGTGCCGCGCTCGCAGAACTCTGGTTTGGCCACGGCGCAGATCACGGCAAAAGCGACCGGTTCCGTGACTTCCTATACGTGTCCGGTGAAGTTGGCGTCGGAGGTGGGCTGGTCATAGATTCCCAGCTGTTCGCAGGTCCGCAAGGCCATGCCGGTGAGATCGGGCATGTGGTGGTGAATCCCGACGGTCCGTTGTGCGCCTGCGGTGGCCGAGGTTGCCTTGAGACGTTTGCAGGCCAGGATGCCATATATTCCGCTGCGGGAATAGAGCAGGATTCGAATACGGGGCTCATGGCATATTTGCTGCGCCGCGTTCACGACGGCGATGAGCTCGCGGTTTCAGCGGTGGAACAAGCTGGACGCTATCTCGGAATCGCGGTGGCCTCCACGGCGCGGGTGGCGAACGTCTCCGCCGTCGTGCTGGGCGGGCATTTCGCGGCACTTGAGGAGTGGATCGCTCCAGCACTGCGCCGGAGCCTGGACCACTACGCGCCGGGACTGATCCCGGAAGGGAACATGGCCTTCTCCGGACTGGGGCAGACAGGGGCGCTCATCGGCGCCGCGGCCACCTCAGTCCGGAGAATATTGGGCAACCCTTACAAGCTGATTCCCTGAACCTCTGCGACAGGAGCCGCCAACGCGGTCAGTTCCACCAGGTCCGGCCGGTCTGCCGTGCTTTCGATGGACACCGCGGACCCGCTGTGGGCGGATGCCAGTACGGATTCCATGACTTCCAAGGCATGGAAGGCCAACTGGCCGCCTGCGCGCGGTTCCACGCCGGCAGGGGTGGCAGCGAGGTCGGCGATGCCGAAGCCTCGGCCCGAATCGATGTAGCCGGCCGAGGCCGGCAGCGTCTGCCAGGAGTCGGCGCCGAGCGTGAAGAGTTCAACGTCGCCGTCAAAGTGGTTCGGGTCGGGAACAACAAGGGACCCCGTGGCGCCATGGACCTCGATGTTGGCCGACTTCGTTTTCACGGCGTCGAAGCTCATCACGAGCGTGGACAGTGCGCCGGAGGCATGGACCAGGACTCCGGTGACGTGCGAATCGATGGTGACCGGGATCGATTCGCCCTGGCGCGGTCCTGAGCCGATGGTGCGCGAGTTCCGGGTGTGGCTTGCGGCTCCGATGACCGAGACCACCGGGCCGAGCAGGGTGACGAGGGCGCTGACGTAGTAGGGGCCCATGTCCAGCAGGGGTCCGCCGCCGGGCTGGTAGTAGAAGTCCGGGTTCGGGTGCCAGCGCTCGTGTCCCGGGGTGACCATGGTCGCGGTGGCCGAGATCGGCGCACCGATCAAGCCGTCGTCGATCGCCTTGCGGGCGGTTTGGATCCCGGTACCCAGCACCGTGTCCGGCGCGCAGCCGACCACGACGCCGGCCTCCCGCGCCGCGTCGAGCACTTGCCGTGCCTCGGCGGTAGTTGCCGCGAGGGGCTTCTCCCCATAAATACTCTTGCCGGCGGCGATCGCCCTCAAAGCGATCGGCGCGTGCGCGGCAGGAATGGTGAGGTTCAAGACGAGCTCGACGTCGTCCGCCGCCAGGAGCTCGTCGACCGTGACCGCGCGGACGCCGTCGTAAGAATCCGCGACCGCTTGCGCGCGTGCGGGATCGAGATCGGCGACGGCCACTAGGTCAATCGCTTCCAGTCGTCGGAAATTTGCCAGGTACTGGGCGATGATGGCACCGCAGCCGATGATTCCTACTCTTAACGGCTTGCCCAAAGCATGCCCCTTTCGATGATTGTGCGGACGTTGCTGTCCTGGAGGATTTCCACCCGGTGCCCGGGGGTGCAGACGAAGATCCGGCCTTCGGCCCACTGCCTGGTCCAGATGGCAGGAGAGGTGACCTCCCGGTTCCACTGGTCCCAGTCCCTGACCTTCTGGGTGGTGGTGGCGAGGACGTCGATGTAGTCGTCCGAGAGGACCCAATACTGCTCGGTGACCAACTTAAAGTCGCCGAGACCCTGCGTGATGGGGTGGCTCGCGGCAGCCGGGAGCATGTTCACCGTGTACGGCACGTAGTTGTCGGACTGTTCGCCGATGCGTTCGTCCGGGTGCTTGCCCGGGTGGCAGGCGAATTGGCCGCCGATCATGTGCAGGTAGTCCGAGTTGTTCCGGTAGGAATCGGCGATGCCGCCGTGCCAGCCGGCGAGTCCGGTGCCGTTTTCGACGGCGGTGCGGAGCCCTTCGAATTCGTCCTTCTCGATGGTGGACATGGTCATGCACTGCACGATCAGGTCCACGCCGGACATATATGCCGAATCGGCATATACCTTGGGGGATTCCTCCACCCGGACGTCGTAGCCGTTGTCCTTGAGGAACGGGATAAAGAGTTCTGTGGCCTCGAATGGCTGATGGCCATCCCAGCCGCCACGGACCACCAGGGCGGTCTTCTTGTCAGTCATGGTTTCCTTTGCTTAGAAATACGGCCGGACAGCCGAGAAATACAGGTGGTCAGCGGCTTGAGAAGGCCGCGTCGAACGCGGCGACCGGCGGGGCGATAGCGGCGAGTTCCCGGACCATGGCCAAGGATTGCGGTGCCCCCAGGAGCCGGTCCATGCCCGCGTCTTCCCACTCGACGCTGGTTGGCCCGTCGTAGCCGATGGCGTTTAGGGTGCGGAAGATCGGCTCCCATTTCACGTCTCCGTGGCCTGCGGTGACGAAGTCCCAGCCCCGCCGCGGATCGGCCCACGGCAAGTGGGATCCGAGCCGGCCATTGCGGCCATTGAGCTGGCGGATGGATTCCTTGACGTGCATATGGAAGATCTTCGGCGCGAAATCCTGAAGGAACATCACCGGATCCAGGTCCTGCCAGATGAAGTGGGATGGATCGAAATTCAGCCCGAAGCTCTCCCGGTGGCATACTGCTTCCAACGTGCGCTTCGCGGTCCAGTAGTCGTAGGCGATCTCGGAGGGGTGCACTTCCAAAGCGAAGCGGACCCCCACTTCGTCGAACACGTCGAGAATCGGGTTCCAGCGGTCCGAGAAATCCTGGTAGCCGCGTTCGATCATCGCCTCCGAGGCAGGCGGGAACATGGCCACGGCCTTCCAGATGGAGGAGCCCGTGAATCCCGTGACGGTCTTGACGCCGAGGCGTGCCGCGGCCCGTGCCGTGTCCTTCATGGCCTGTGCGGCGCGTTGGCGCACTCCTTCGGGGTCGCCATTGCCCCAGACCTCATCGGACAGGATGTCCCGGTGGCGTTCATCGATGGGGTCATCACACACCGCTTGGCCGGTGAGGTGGTTGGCGATCGCGAAGACCTTAAGGCCGTTCCTCTCCAGGATGTCCAGGCGTTCCTTGACGTAACCGTCGTCGACGGAAGCACGGTAGGGGTCCAGGTGGTCGCCCCAGCAGGCGATTTCCAGCCCGTCGAAGCCCCACTCGCCCGCGAGCCGTGCGACCTCTTCGAAGGGCAGGTCGGCCCATTGGCCGGTGAATAGTGTGATGGGTCGTTTCATGTGGTTCCCTCCTAGACTTTCTGCCAGCGGCTGGACTCTGCGGCGCTGCCTTCCACGGCGGCCAGCACCTTTTGCACTTGCAATGCATCAGCGAACGACGGCGAGGGCTGCTCGCCTGCCCCGATCGCCGTCACGAGGTCCACCACTTGGTGCGTGAAACCGTGCTCGTAGCCGAGGCCATGGCCCGTAGGCCACCAATTGCCGGCGTAGGGGTGTTCGGGTTCGGTGACGAAGATCCGGCGGAATCCGGCGTCGGGGGATTCTGCGGCGTCATAGAAGGACAAGACGTTCATCTCTTCAAAGTCGAAAGCCAACGACGCTTTGGTGCCATTGACCTCCAGGCGCATGGCGTTCTTGCGTCCCAGGGCGAAGCGCGTCGCCTCGAAAACCCCGACGGCGCCCGGCGAAGTAGCGCCGCCGTCGAACCTTGCGCTGAAAATCGCGGCGTCGTCAACAGTGACTCTGCCGCGGGGCGCATCGGCGCCGACGTCGCCATGGCCGCCGAGGCCCACGAGGTCACCGCCCAGCGGGCGCTCGTGGACGAAGGTTTCCAGGAGGGCGGAGACACCGGTGATCTGCTGCCCGGTGACCCACTGCGCGGCGTCGATGCTGTGCGCTCCAATGTCGCCCAGGGAGCCCGACCCCGACTTCGACTTGTCCAGCCGCCAGGTCATGGGAGCGTTTTCGTCACTGAGCCAGTCCTGCAGGTACTGCGCCCGCACATGCCGGATGGTTCCGAGCCGGCCCTGCTCGACCATCCGTTTGGCCAGGGCCAAAGCTGGCGTGCGACGGTAGCTGAACCCGCACATCGATAAGACTCCGCGTTCGGCCGCGGCCTGCGCGGCTTCGGTCATGCGCTCTGCTTCCGCCACCGAATTGGCCAGCGGCTTTTCGCAGAGCACGTGCTTGCCGGCTTCAAGGGCCGCGATCGCGATCTCGGCATGCGTGTTGCCCGGGGTGCAGATGTCGATCAGGTCGATGTCGTCCCGCTCGAGGAGCCGGCGCCAATCCGTCTCCACGGATCCCCAGCCGAGCTTGCGCGCGGCGGCCCGGACGCCGTCGTCGTTCCGGCCGGAAAGGGCGGTGAGCTGGGGGTCCAGCGGGAGATCGAAGAACCTCGGCGCAGTCCGCCAGGCGTGGGAGTGGGCGGCGCCCATGAACGAGTAGCCGACCATGCCGACGCGCAAGGGCTTTGCGGTAGTCATTGTGTTTCCTTTCGTGCTATTCACAGTGCAGCAGCTACTTGCTGAATCCGGCGGTCAGTCCGCTGAGCAGCTGGCGGCGGGCCACAACATAGATCACCAGCAGCGGCAAGGTCGCGAGCACCACCGAAGCCAGCACGGCGGGGATGTTGACGCTGAATTCGCCCTGGAACGTCCACAAGGACAGCGGAAGCACGCGGGTGGACGGGCTTTGGGTCAGGATCAGCGGGAAGAGGAAGCCGTTCCAGACGCCGAGCGCGTTGTAAATGCCGACGGTCACGACGGCGGGCCGCGTCATGGGCAGCGCGAGTCGCCACATCATGGCCCAGTCCGAGCAGCCGTCGAGCCGCATGGACTCGAACAGCTCGTTGGGGACATCCCGCATGAAGTTGCTCAGGATGAGGACCGAAATGGGAATGGCGAACGCGATGGACGGGAGGATCAGCGCCAACAAGGTGTCGTAGAGATGCGCTTTGGTGATCATCCAGTAGATGGGGATGATCGTGGCGTGGAGCGGAATCGCCAGGCCCAGGAGGAACGTGTTGTTTGTCCAAGCCAGGAAGCGGCCCTTACCGCGAACGATCGCGTAGGCAGCCATGAACGAGACGAAGAGTGCCGGCACAACGCTGCCCACTGTGACGATCAGGCTGTTGACGAAGTACATCGCGAAGTCGTTCTCGAGCACCAGCTTGTAGTTGTCCAGCGTCGGCTCGCTTGGCGGCATCATCGGGTTCGAGGTAAAGAAGCCTGCCTGGTTCTTCAGGCTGGTGACCACGACGTAGTAGATAGGAACGATGATGACCGCCAGCCACAACCAACCGCCCAAGCCGCCCAGATAGTTAGGACGGAAGCGTCCTGGTCCCTTGGTCCGTTTTGACCGGGGGCCATGCTTGTGGTCTTGCTTGTCGCTTAGCGCGGCGCGCCTTGCCGGAGGTACGGGAAGTTGGGTTGTGGAAGCCATCAGGCACCTTCCAATTGGCTTGCGTTGCGGTTCTTGCCACCGAGTCTTTGCAGGATCAGGGCCAGCGCAAGGCCGATCACCACGAGGATGACGCCCAGGGCACTGGCAGCTCCCATGTCGTTCGCCTTGAAGCCCGTCAGGTACATGTGCAGCGGCAGCAGCCGCGTGGCGTACCCGGGTCCGCCGCCCGTGAGGACGAAGACGAGGTCGAAGTAGGCCAGCGAGCCGACCACCATGAGGGTGGAGGACGTGATGATGGTGTACTTCAACTGGGGCAAGGTGATGGCGAAGAACTGTTGCATGCGTCCTGCACCGTCAATTTGGGCCGCTTCGTAGAGCGACGCCGGGATCTGGCGTACGCCGCCTTGGTAGATGAGCGTGTGGAACGGGACGAACTGCCAGGCGATGACAAAGACGACCACGAAAAGCACCAGATCCGAGTTGCCGAGCCAGTCCTGGGCAAGGAACGGAAGGCCCAAGCCCGGGCCAAGGCCGAAGTTCGGGTCCAACAGGGCCTTGTACGCGATGGCGACGGCAGCCGAGGAAAGCAGCAGCGGCACGAAGTACAAGACCGCGAGGGCTGCGCGGTATTTCTGGGAAGCGGACGTGAACACGCCCAGCAGTAGGCTGATGGGCGCCTGGACGATGAACGAGAAGAACATGATCTTGGCGGTGACCAACAGCGCGTTACCGGTGACGGGATCGGTTAGGACCGTGGTCCAGCTCGACAAGCCGTCCAGCTTGATTTCGCCCAGCCCATCCCATTTGGTGAAGCTCAGGAAGAGCACGCCAAGGAGCGGGAGGATGGCGAACAGGAGGAAGAAAACGAGGGCTGGTGCGGCCAGCCACCCCGACGGGCCCTTTTCAAGGACCCGCCGGGAAGAACCGGTTGAGATGGACACTGGTTACTTTCCGATCGTTGCGTTCATGGTTGTGACGAACTGATCGGGGCTGATCTTCTTCAGGAAGATCTGGTCCAGGTTCGCCAGCATGGCGTCTCCCTGTGCGGGGCTGAGGGCCTGGTCCCAGGAGAGGGTGAAGCTCGGGGCGTTCTTGGCCATGCCGTACACGTAGCTCAAGAAGTCCTTGTCCGGCGATGCTGCCAGCTTGCTCTCGATGCCCGTGGTCACGGGAACGGCTCCGGAATCGATCAGGGCCTGGGTGTCAGCGTCGGTGAACATTCCGCTCTTGACGTAGTCGAGCGCAGCCTTCTTCTGGCTGTCAGTGGCCTTGGAGGAGATCGACCAGAAGTTGGAAGGGTTGCCCACCACGTTGGCCGGATCGCCCTTGCCTCCGGAAACGCTCGGGAACGTGATGTAGCCCAGCTTGCCGCTCTTGACGAAGTCCGCTGCGTCCTTCTTCATGCCCTGGTAGATCCAGCCGCCCTGCAGGATCATGGCGGCCTTGCCGGTGTAGAGGAGCGCCTGGTCGGCGTTGCTGTCGGCAGCGATGGAGGAGAAGCCGTTCACGAATCCGCCGGCGTCAACCAGTTCCTGGATCTTGGTCAGGGCTTCCTTGACGGCGGGATCGGACCAGGCGCCGGGCTTGTTCGCGGCGATGTTCGCGAAGGCGTCGGGTCCGCCGATGCGCTCAACAAGGTATTCGAGCCACATCAGGTCAGGCCACTTGGACTGGCCACCCAGGGAGAAGGGGGCAATACCGGCTGCTTTGAACTTCGGCACCAGCGCCATCAGCTCATCCCAGGTCTTGGGGGCTTGTGCGCCGATCTTGTCGAAGATTTCCTTGTTGAAATACAGGACGACCGGCTGCACGTTGTTGTTCGGCAGGGCATAGGTCTTGCCGTTGATCACGCCATTCTTGAGCACGGACGGAAGGTAGCGGCTCTTGACGTCCGGGTTTGACCCGATGAAATCGGACATGTCGGCCACCTGGCCGGAGTCGACGTAGGACTTCAAGACTCCGCCGCCCCACCCATAGATGAAGGTAGGTCCCTGGCCAGCGCCGACGGCGGTGCGGACCTTGGTCTTGTACGCGTCGTTCGCGAAGAAGTCGAGCTTGATGGCCTCATCCGGGTGAGCTTTGTTCCACGCGTCGATGGACTTCTGGAGCACGGGCTGGTTGCCGCCCGTAAGGCCCCACATGGTGGTCGAATCGGCGTTGCCCGCCGAACCGGCCGGTCCGCTGGAACCACAGGCAGCGAGGGAGAGTGACACGGCCGCAGCAGTGACGGCGATCGCTGCTGAACGCAACGTGAGTTTTACCATTTGCATTTCCATTCGTCCTCCGGGCTCGACGCTGATTGCCCGGCTATTGGTTTCGGGAGTCCGGCCTTCAGGTATGAGGCTGCACTGCCGCTGACACTGAGTACGCTTTGCGGATTCGTCGAAATATTTCGACATTACTTTCGGTCCGTCAAGCAAATTTAGCTGTGGCCTGCGTCACCGTCAAGGACTTTCTGGCATAAAGTTCAACTCTTTTACGAAATGATGATTGACTCTGCTGGCGTTGACGCCCAGACTTGTGGGACCGAAATATTTCGAAAGAGTAGGGGAGTCATGGCCAGCAATGAACGCCCGGCCAAGCTGACATTGGCCGCGATTGCGCGGGAGGCGGGCGTCTCGATGCCGACGGTCTCGAAGGTAGTCAACGGGCGCGAGGACGTTGCCGCCGCCACTCGCGCCAAGGTTCTGACTGCCTTGGAGCGGACGGGGTACAAGTCACCGCTTCAGCGAAAAAACATCGCTGGCCGGCGGCCCGTGGTGGAGGTAGTGCTGGACACCTTGAACTCGGCGTATGGAGTGGAAGTGCTCAATGGCGTGCTGGAGCACGCGGCCGCATCCGACGTCGAAGTCCTCCTCAACATCACGGGCCAACAAGGTGCGTCGACACTTAGCCCGGAGCAACGGGCCCAGCGGATCATCGACGAGGGGCGCAGCGGCATGATCGTGGTGACCTCGGCCTTCAGTTCGGCTCAGTTGGATCCATTCCGACGGCGGCACATACCCATCGTTGTCATTGACCCGCTCAACCCGCCGCCGGATGACGTGGTCAGCGTGGGCGCCAGCAACTGGGCGGGCGGCAAGTCTGCCACGGCCCATTTACTGGATCTGGGTCACCGGCGAATCGCCTACCTGGGCGGGCCGGAAGCCGCGGAATGCAACCAAGCGCGGCTTCACGGCTACATGGCCGCACTGATGGCGAACGGTGTGCCGGTCGAGGAGCGCTACATCCTGTCAGGGCCTTTCCGGTCCGAGAGCGGTGTGGCGGGAATGAAGACCCTGCTTCAGCTTGAAGAGCGCCCAACTGCGATCTTCGCCGCAAGCGACAGCATCGCTTTGGGAGTCCTCGCCGAGGCGCGTCGGCAAAAGATCCGCATCCCCGAGGACATTAGTGTGGTCGGTTTTGACGGCACCTACCAGGCGGAAGAATCGGTGCCTCCCCTGACATCTGTGTCCCAGCCGCTGCAGGAGATGGGCCGCGCCGCCTTGCGGTTCGTGCTGCGGCAAATGCGAGGCGATGCGGTGGATTCACGCAGGGTGGAACTTGCCACGCACCTCGTGGTCCGCGAATCCACGGCGCCTCGGGTCCCCGAGCAGGATAAGGCCGTCAGCGGTGTAGGAGGAGGCCGATGAGGCCGGCGGCAAGGACGATGTAGGGTTCATTGATTTTGAAGCGCCAGAGCAGACCGAGGGAGGCCAGGGCGATGGCCGCGGTGGTCCAGTCGGTGACGGCCTCCCGGGTGAGAATGACGACGGCTCCGGAGAGGGCTCCCGCCGCCGCGGCGGTGGCGCCGGCGACGAAAGCTTTGACTTGTTTGTTGTCGCGGTGGCGGATGAACCAGCGTCCCGGCAGGACGACGGCGAGGTAGATCGGGGTGAATATCCCCACGGTGGCGACGACGGCCCCCGGAAAACCGGCGACGAGGTAGCCGATGAAGCCCGCGGTGATCACCACGGGGCCTGGTGTGATCAGGCCCATTGCGACGGCGTCGAGGAACTGGCCCTGGTCCAGCCAGTGGTGCTGGGCGACGACGCCGTCACGCAGCAGGGGCACTATCGCCAGGCCGGAACCGAAGACCAGAGCCCCGGTCTGGAGGAAGAACAGTCCCAGGGCCAGCAGTGTTCCGCCCGCGGCGACGGGGGCGGCCAACAACGCCAGGGGCAGCAGGAGTGCCTGTGAAGCCGGAGGTTCCGGCCCGGCGGGCGGCTTGGGGGCGCGGTGGCGCAATCGGGGCCAGCGCAATTTCGGGCGCGCGTCCAGCAGCAGGATCGCCAGCCCGGCGCCCAGGATCAGCGGGATGGGTTCGGATCCGGTCAGCGCCGTCACGGCGAAAACGACGCCGCTGATCGCCCAGAGCCTCCAGTCCCGCCGGTCCGTGAGCTTCAGGAGTTTATAAGCGGCGATCGTGATGATTGCCATGACTGCGGGGGCGATGCCGTAGAAGAGGGCCTGGACGATCCCGAGCCCTGAGAATTCGGCGTAGAGCGCGCCGACGGCCACCACAATCGCGAAGGACGGGGCGATGAACGCCGCGGCGACGGCGAACGCTCCCCAAGCTCCGCGTTGAAGGTATCCGATCCACATGGCCACCTGGGCTGCGAGGGGGCCGGGCATCGTCTGGCCCAGGGCAACCCCGTCGAGGAAGTCCTTCCGGTCGATCCAACCGCGCTGTTCGACCAGGTCCCTTTGCATGTACCCGACGGTGGCGATCGGCCCGCCGAACCCGATAGTTCCCAGCCGCAGGAAGTAGAACACGAATCGGCGGAACGGTACGGGTTCCTGTTCCGGCAAGGCTTCAGGGTTCACGGGCTGCGCTGCTCCGTTCCGGTCAGAGGATGACGACGTTGACGATGAACGCGACCAGGGCACCGGCAAGGACCGGGGCGGCCTTGCGCGGAAGGCTCCGGTCGAGGACGGCAACAACAGCCGGGGGAAGTCCGCCGGCGATCAGGCACACCGCGTCCCCGACGCTGACGGCGGGCATGAAGTCCTCGTTCAGGAGCAGTATGTTGGCCAGTACCCGCCAGGCGATGACGGCCACAAGGGTGCCTGCCGCGGCGGCAACCAGATTGGCAGCCGGCCAGCGCGCAAAACGGGAGGCAAGGGCCACCGCGGCGGCCGCAATAATCGCGGAGATCACAATGAGCAAGGGCGAAATCATGTCTTCTCCTGAGGCCGTGAAGGGCGCGTACAGCGCGTCCGGACTGAACCATACCAGTTCAAGGTAACCACGGTTACAATTCTAGGGTGAAGAGTGAACCACTGATACCCGGCGGCTGGGTCCTGCTCAACTACCGGATCCCGCGGGTGCCCTCGAGCCCCAGGGTGGCGGTCTGGCGGCGGCTCCAGGCCCTGGGCGTGGCGCAGCTCGGCGATGGGCTGGTGGCCCTGCCCGCCGACGCACGGACCCGCGAGCATTTCGACTGGATCGCCGGGGACATCACGGACCACGGGGGCACGGCGGCCGTCTGGCTCGGTCAGCCCGCCTCGAAAGCCCTGGAACGGAGCATCGCCGAAGCCATGGCCCAGGAACGACGGCAGGAATACCTGGCCCTGGCCGACGACGCCCGGGAGGCTCTCTGGCTCGAAGAAGCCGCACGGGTCCGGACCGCGAAACGCTTGCGCGCACAGCTGCGGAAAATCAACCGCCGCGACTACTTCCCGCCGCCTGAACGTGCCCTCGCCGCCGAAGCCATCGCAGGGGTCCTCGCCCCGCGCGACACCCTGACCGAGAACACCGCCGCCGCCGAAAGGGTTCCGGCCAGAGGTACCCGATGAAGTGGGCCACGAGGTCGGGAATGCACGTCGACCGGGCAGGCTGCGCCTGGCTGATTCGCCGGATGATCGACCCCGCCGCGGACTTCGTGTTCGTCGACGCCCCCGCCGCCCCCGGCCTGGACATCATCATCCGGGGCCTGTCCTTGGCACTGGACGACGACACCGTCCTGGGGATCACCGGTACGGTGTTCGACGGCCTCTACGAATACTTCAAACGAAGCATGATCCTGGGCCGCAACCCTGCGTGACCACCCGCCAACAGTCTTCGGGTCCCCTATAACGTGCCAAAGCTTGAGCCAGGCTCATTAAGAAGTGCTAAATCTCCGCTGGCCGGCGTATGGAAACCATTAAGACCCATAGCTGCTGACCTGTTCGGTGATCTGATGAAAGGGAGAAACCCGTGGCCCGGCGGGTTTTGGACGAGCCCTCTACAGGAGCTGGATTCACCATGAAACGCATCGTCATAACCAAGGGGACGGCTCCCGACGAATCTGTCCCTGGCACGGCTCCCGACGAATCTGTCCCTGGCACGGCTCCGCAGCCGCGCCCGAAAGACTACGTCGTGGTCGATGACATCGGCGAGTTCACCTACTATCCGTCCGAGACCGCCATGCTCGAAGACTTGGAGTACGTTGACGAAGCTGCCTGCATTCTCGATCGGGCCGGCCACGACTATCGTCTGACACTGGATAAGGACAGGAACCTCTGCCTTGGCCCCTCGCTCGGCCCCGTGGAGTTCGGCTGGCTCCGCCAGGCTTGGACGAGCAACCAACACCGGACACCGCAGGCCCATCGCTTGCACCGCTTCTTCCCAGCCACCCGGGAGGCCCTCCTGACCGGGCTGTTTGAGACGCTTTCCCTTGAACGAGGCACGAGGGAAAGCGACACCTGGGTCCTGGACGTCGACGGCGAAGAAACGCGCCCGGCGACGCTCAAGGAAGTCGATGGCTTCCTCGCCGGACTCGATCACCTCGAACGGGCGACGGTGCACGACCCCTTCGGACACGACTACCGGCCCGTCCGCCATGCTACGCATCGGTTCCGGGCGCTCGGCGCCGGCGCGATCTATTACGTGGAGATCGACCCCCACGCGCCGAATCGCCAAGCCTCCAGCCTCGACGACGGCCGATCGTAGTAGACGGAAAAGACCCTCCGCCGTGGTCAGCCGACGTGGACCCAGGGGCGCCGTGTGATATCGGGTTCGGCTTCACGAAGGACTTCGCGGGTTACCGGGGCGATCTCACCTTCGCCGAGGAACAGGAAGCGCAGGAGATTGATGACCGGGTTGCCTTCAGTCCAGCGGAAGTAGATGTGCGGCATGAGGCCCGTCACGTCCCGGATATGCAGGAGCACCGAGGCGATGGTGTTGGGGACCACGGGTCCGTGCACTTCCAGGATCTGATGTCCGTGGCGCGTGACACCACGGACTTCAAGTGCGGTTTCGAAGTCGGAAGAATCGTCCACGATCACTTCCAGGAAGAGCGCCTGGTAGTCGACCGGAATGTGGCTGACCTCGATGGCTGACGTGAGTTTGTCCCGGTACGCCTCCGCGGTGAGGCGGAGGGGTTCGTGGGCGATGAGCGCGATCGGGCCGCTCAGATTGGTGGACATGAATTCCAGTGCCTGGCGGTCCAGGTGGACGTGGGTGGCGTGCAGCTCAAAGGAGCGCCGGACCCGGGAAAGCAGGGAGATCACGATGATCCCCACGATAAAGATCGCGGCGATCCGGATGCCTTCGGGACGCTCGAACATGTTGGCGATGGTGGTGTAGACGAAGACCACTGCGATGATCCCGAATCCGACCGTGCGCTTGCGCTGCCTCAAGCGGCGGGCCGAGAGGGTCACCGCCACGGCTGCCGAGGTCATCAGCACCAACACGCCGGTCGCATACGCACCACCCTGGGCGTCGACGTCGGCGTTGAACAGGAAAGTGATCAGGAACCCGATGAGAGTGAACACCAAGACCAGCGGACGCACTGCTTTGGCCCACTCCGGAGCCATTCCGTAGCGGGGGAGGTAGCGGGGCACAAGGTTCAGCAGGCCGGCCATGGCGGAGGCGCCTGCGAACCAGAGGATGGCGATGGTGCTCAGGTCGTAGACGGTGCCGAACCCCACCCCAAGGTACTGGTGTGCCAAGAATGCCAAGGCGCGGCCGTCGGCCTGGCCGCCGGGCTGGAATTCCTGCTCCGGGATCAGCACCACCGTGATGAAGCTGGTGGCAAGCAGGAACGAACTCATGATCACAGCGGCTGAGGTGAGCAGTCTCCGGGCGCCCTTGATGCGGGCAACGGGATTGTCTTCGGTGTCGCCGAGGGCCCCTTTGATCTGCGGCATGACAGCGACGCCGGTCTCGAAGCCGGACATGCCTAGCGCCAGTTTGGGGAAAACCACCAAGGCAATGCCGACCACCATCAGCGGGTTTCCATGGGAAGTGGACAGCGCCGTCCACCAGTCGGTGACGGCTGCGGGATGGGCAACGACTTCAGCCAGTGTGACCACCACGAGCACGACGTTCAAGCCCAGATAAAGGACGACGAGGGCAACGGCGACCCCGATCGCTTCCTTGAATCCTCGCAGGAATACGGCGGCGAGTAGTGCTAGCAGGAACAGCGTGACCGCGACATTTTGGCCTTGCAACCAGCCGGGCGCAATCGGGTTCTGGATCAGGTGGGCAGTGGCATCTGCTGCGGATAGGGTCATGGTGATCATGAAGTCGGTCGCGGCGAAGCCCAGCAGCACCAGGACGAAGAATTTGCCGGTCCAGCGCGGCATCAGGCGCTCCAACATGGCGATTGATCCCTCACCGCGGGGGCTTTCGCCCGCAACCCGGTGGTAGACCGGAAGGGCGCCAAGCAAAGTGAGGCCAACCAGGACTAAGGTGGCGATCGGGGAAATCACCCCCGCTGCCAATACTGCAATCGCCGGCGCGTAACCCAGGCTGGAGAAATAGTCGACGCCGGTGAGGCACATGACCTGCCACCACGAGTGCTTCTTCAGATGGGCATCGCCCACCGCGCCGGGGCCCTGGTGCGATCCTTTGGAGTCCTGCAGTCCGAACAGCAGCCAAGTCCGCAAGGAGGCCATGCCCCCGGGCCTTGGTGCCGAAGGATCAGCTGGCGGCCTGCTCAAGGTAGTCATGGTGTCCTTTCCGCGCGACGCGCAGCACCGCGATCATTGCTGAAGATAGCACCGATTGCAGGTCTATTTGCTGGTTGAAGGGGATCTTGATGAATCCTTAACGGCCATGGCCCCGGAATCCACGCTGCACCTGTTAAGAAGCCGTCAAGATTCGGCCATGCCGTGTTAAGGAACCATCAGGAACCGCTTTTCGCCGCCTGCCGAGGAGTTGACTGGCATCAGCCCCGCAAACGGGGCGCGGATGAAAGGACGTTCCAGTGGCCGACGTGGCTGTTGTGGGGATCTTCGTGGTGTCCATGGGGATCGTGATGTGGATAGCCCACCTTTTGGGCAAAATTGTCGACGGCGACGGGCCGGTGAACGGGCAATGAGCGCGGACGCCGTGATGTGGTTGGTCCTGTTCATTGCAGGCCTGTGTCTCTTCGGCTACCTGTTGGCCGTCTTGATCCACCCGGAAAAGTGGTGATTCCGGATGGTTTTCAGCATTGCCTCCTTCGCCACCCAGGTGGCCATTCTGCTCTTGCTGCTGGTCTTGATACACAAGCCGCTGGGCATTTATCTCGCCGGCGTGTTTGAGGGCAAGAAGTCAACCCGTGCGGAGCGGCTGTTCTACAGGCTGGCCGGGGTGGATGTGGGCGCGGAACAGAGCTGGTCCGTTTACCTGCGCAGCGTCTTGGTCTTCTCCGCCGTCTCCATCCTGGTGGTGTTCCTGCTCCAGCGGCTGCAAGGCGTCCTGCCCGGGAACAATTCCCTGCCTGGCGTAGATCCTTGGACGGCCATGAACACGGCCATCTCCTTTGCCACGAACACCAATTGGCAGACGTACACCCCAGAGACCACCATGGGCATCTTCGTGCAGATGTGCCTGCTTGCCGTGCAGAACTTCCTCTCTGCCGCCGTCGGAATCGTAGTGGTGGTCGCTCTGATCCGTGGCATCGCGCGGACCCGGACGGACAGGTTGGGGAATTTCTGGGTGGATCTTGCCCGCACCTCGTTCCGTGTACTTCTCCCGATGGCTGCGCTCGCGGCCATCGTGATGGTGATTGGCGGTGTGGTGCAGAATTTCTGGTCAACCGACGTCGTCAACCAGGCGACAGGTGTCACCCAGACCATCCCTGGTGGGCCAGTGGCCTCCCAGGAAGCCATCAAGATCCTGGGAACCAACGGCGGCGGTTACTTCAATGCCAACTCGGCGCACCCGTTCGAGAACCCGAACGTCTTCATCAGCATGTTCCAGGTCTTCTTGATCCTGCTCATCCCCTTTGCTTTGCCGTACGCCTATGGCCGTATGGTCGGGGACCAGCGGCAGGGCTACACGGTAGCCGCGGTCATGGGCACGCTCTGGTTGAGCTCGACGGCATTGATGGGCTGGGCCGTTGCCTCCGCACAGGGAACGGCAACCGCTGCTGCCGGAGGTTTGGGGGAAGGCTTCGAGCAGCGCTTCGGCGCCGCCCAAAGCTCAATCTTTGCCACGGCCACCACGCTGACTTCCACCGGGGCCATCAATGTTGCCCACGATTCCCTGCCGCCCTTGGCCGGCGGCGTCGCCATGGTGAACATGATGCTCGGTGAAGTGGCCCCCGGCGGCACGGGATCAGGGCTCTATGGCCTGCTCATCCTCGCGATTGTCTCGGTGTTCATCGCCGGGCTCATGGTGGGCCGCACTCCGGAATTCCTGGGCAAGAAAATCGGACCCCGGGAAATGAAGCTCGCGGCGATGTACATCTTGGTGACGCCCGTTGTCGTGCTGGCCACGGCCGGAGTCACGGTCCTGCTCCCGGACGCCGTGGCCAACGCGCCGGCCTCCGGTCCGCACCAGTTCAGTGAAGTGCTCTATGCCTTCACGTCCGGAGCCAACAACAACGGCTCCGCTTTCGCCGGGATCACCACCTCCGGCCCCTACCTGTCCGCGATGATGGGAATCGCCATGCTGCTGGGCCGCTATCTGCCCATCGTGCTGGTGTTGGCCCTGGCCGGTTCCCTGGCGAAACAACCCAAGATCCCGGCATCCTCCGGAACCGTCCCCACCCATGGCTGGCTCTTCGGCTCCCTCTTGCTCAGCGTCACAGTGATCATGACCGCCTTGAGCTACTTCCCGGCCCTCGCCCTGGGCCCCCTCGCAGAAGGACTCCTCAAATGACCAAGTCCGGCACGGCATTCGCCAAGGACACCGCCGCCCAGACCTACGCAGACGGCAATCCCCTGGGCACTCCCGGGGAGCACAAGCATCACACCAAGGCGCCAGCCAAACTGGACCTTGCCAGCATCCGTTCCGCGCTGCCGGTTGCCGTGCGGAAACTGGGGCCACGCCAGATGATCCACTCTCCGGTGATGTTCACCGTGCTCGTGGGGGCTGCCCTCTGCACAGCCATCTGCATTCTCAAGCCGGCCGTGTTCGGCATCTCGGTGACGATCTGGCTTTGGCTGACGGTGCTCTTCGGAACCCTCTCGGAAGCCATTGCTGAGGGCCGCGGCAAGGCCCAAGCAGACAGCCTACGGGCCAGCAGGAAAGGCGTTGTCGCCAGGCTCCGCCAGGCCGACGGCACCCTCAAGGAGGTGCCGGGAACTGAATTGCGGAAGAACGACGTCGTCATCTGCGAAGCCGGGGATGTCATCCCCTCCGATGGTGAGATCATCGAAGGCTTGGCGAGCGTGGACGAATCCACGATTACCGGTGAATCGGCGCCTGTCATTCGTGAATCGGGCGGCGACCGTTCTTCGGTGACCGGGGGCACTAAGGTCCTCTCGGACCGGATCGCCATCCGCATCACGGCGGAAGCCGGCGAGACGTTCATCGACCGGATGATCAAGCTCGTGGAAGGCGCCGTCAGGCAGAAGACGCCCAACGAAATCGCACTCCACGTCCTCCTTGTCTCCCTGACTATCGTGTTCCTGGCGGTCACCATGAGCCTGGCACCGTTCGCGTCCCTCGCGGGCGCAACGCCATCGCCGATCGTCTTGGTGGCGCTCTTGGTTTGCCTGATCCCGACGACCATCGGGGCGTTGGTGCCGGCAATCGGCATCGCGGGCATGGACCGCCTTGTGCAGCACAACGTGTTGGCCACCTCCGGCCGTGCCGTGGAGACCGCTGGAGACATCACCACGCTCCTGCTCGACAAGACCGGCACCATCACCTACGGGAACCGGCGCGCGGTTGATTTCTTCCCTGCCCTCGACGTCGGGCGAACCGAACTCATCGAAGCGGCCCGGCTCTCCAGCCTGGCCGACGAGACGCCCGAAGGACGTTCGATCGTGGAGCTTGCAACAGAAAAGGGTGTCAGCGGCCCGGACCTCGCTGCGCTCCTGAAGGGATCGGAGGACTTCGCGGTTGTCGAGTTCAGCGCGAGCACGCGCATGAGCGGCCTGGACCTCGACGGACGGAAGATCCGCAAGGGCGCCGCAACCGCCGTCGCAAAGTTTGTCGCAGACGCCGGCGGTCAGACACCCGTCGAGGTGGACCGCAAAGTGCGGGAGATCTCGGCCCAGGGTGGCACCCCACTGTTGGTGGCCGGCGTCGGGCACGACGGCGGAGCCCGGGTCCTGGGCACTATCCATCTGGCCGATGTGGTCAAGCCGGGCATGCACGCCCGTTTCGCCGAACTACGGCGGATGGGCATCCGGACGGTGATGATCACGGGCGACAACCCCATTACGGCGAAGGCGATCGCCGCCGAGGCAGGCGTCGACGATTTCGTCGCCGAAGCCACCCCTGAAGACAAACTCGCAGTCATCAAGGACGAACAGGCGCAGGGCCGGCTGGTGGCCATGACCGGCGACGGCACCAACGATGCCCCCGCGCTCGCCGCGGCGGACGTCGGCGTCGCCATGAACTCAGGCACTCCGGCAGCCAAGGAAGCCGCGAACATGGTGGATTTGGATTCGGATCCCACCAAGCTCATCAACATTGTGGGAATCGGCAAACAGTTGCTCATCACCCGCGGTGCCCTGACCACTTTCTCGGTCGCGAACGACGTCGCAAAGTACTTCGCGATCGTTCCAGCATTGTTCACGGCGGCGTTTCCGGGGCTCGGCCTCTTGAACATCATGGGCCTGTCCTCGCCGTCGTCGGCCATCTTGTCCGCCGTGATCTTCAACGCCCTGATCATCATTGCCTTGGTTCCGCTCGCCTTGCGCGGCGTCAAATACCGGGCAGTCTCGGCGACGCAGGCCTTGGCCAGGAACCTGGCGATCTATGGCCTCGGAGGCCTTGTGGCACCTTTCATCGGGATCAAGCTCATCGACGTTCTCATTTCCTTCATCCCCGGCATCGGCTAGGAGTCACCATGAACACCTTTCCCGGCTATCTTCGGCAAGCAGGAACGGCACTGCGGTTCCTGCTCCTCGCCACCGTTGTCCTCGGATTGATCTACCCGCTGGCGATTTTCGGTATCGGCCAGGCTGTTGCGCCGTTCCAGGCCAATGGCTCCATCGTGAAAGACTCGGCCGGCCGTCCAGCCGCCTCGGCGCTGATCGCGCAGGTCGTAGCCGATGAAGCCGGCACCCAGAACAAGCTGTGGTTCCATGCCCGCCCCTCGGCGGCCAAGTGGGACCCGGGGGCGTCCACTGCCAGCAACCTGGGACCCAACGATCCCAAACTGCTCGACGCCGTCAAGGCCAATCGCGCCGCTATCGCCGACGCCGAGGGGGTCAAGGAATCAGACGTCCCCGCCGACGCCGTGACGGCGAGTGGTTCCGGCCTGGATCCGCAGATCTCAGTGGCCTACGCCCGCCTCCAGGTGACCAGGGTGGCCAAGGCGCACGGGCTGAGTCCTGACACGGTGCAGGCCATGGTGGACCGGCGCACGGTCACTGGGCTTGAGGCCTTCCTGGGGCAGCCCTCGGTCAATGTCACGGAACTGAACCTGGACGTAGCGTCAGCGGCGCCGGCCAAGTGACGGCGCCGGGCCTCGCTGCGCGGCACCGGCGCGTTCAACAAGTGAAAGAATGACCACATGGCACGGGCGACGCTGCGCATTTTCCTCGGGGCAGCCCCGGGGGTAGGTAAGACCTACGCCATGCTCGAGGAGGCCCACCGGCTGAGCGGACGTGGCGAGGACGTGGTGGTGGCCTTCGCCATGGACCATGGGCGCAGCGACACCCGTGCCTTGATGGACGGATTGGAAGTCATCCCGCCGCACACCATCGCGTACCGGGACACCGCCTTCGAAGAGATGGACGTCGACGCTGTCCTGGCCCGCAAGCCGCGGATCGCCGTCGTCGATGAATATGCCCACTCGAACATCCCCGGAAGCCGGAATCACAAGCGCTGGCAGGACGTCGAGGAACTGCTCGACGCCGGCATCAACGTCCTCTCCACCGTCAACGTGCAGCATCTGGCCTCCTTGGGGGACGTCGTGAGTGCCATCACCGATGTGCGGCAGTCGGAGACGGTGCCCGACGACGTCGTGCGGCGCGCCGATCAGATCCACATTGTGGACATTTCACCGGAGCTGCTGCGGCAGCGGTTGGGCGACGGCAAGATTTATTCGGCGGACAAGATCGATGCCGCATTGTCTAACTATTTCCGGCTCGGCAACCTGACTGCCCTGCGGGAACTGGCGCTTCTCTGGTTGGCCGACCGCGTGGACGAAGGGCTCGCGAAGTACCGTTCGGAACAGGGGATCGAGGCGAGCTGGCCGGCCCGCGAGCGGATTGTTATTGGCCTTACGGGCGGGCCTGAAGGGGACGTCCTCATCCGCCGGGCCGCCCGCATTCTCAAGCGCGTCAACGGCGGCGACTTGCTGGCCGTGCACGTCCGTGCTGCCGATGGGGTGGCCTCGGAATCGCCGCAGGCGCTGGAAGCCCAGCGGCTATTGGTCCGGGATTTGGGCGGGAGCTACCACACGGTGGCGGGGGAGGATCCCGCGAGGGCTTTGCTTGACTTCGCCCGCAGCGTTAACGCGACGCAGATCGTCGTCGGGATTTCCCGGCGCCGGTCCGTCGTTGGCAGGCTGACCGGCCGGGGGATCGGCAACCGGGTGGTGCGGGACTCCGGTGACATCGACGTGCACATGGTGTCGCATCCCTTGGGCGGCCGGGGGGTTGACCGTCCGCGGCAGCGGGACCTTGGGCGTGCCAGGGTGATGGTCGGATTTGCGATGGCGGTGGTCCTTCCGGTTCTTTTGCAGCTCCTGCTGGCAGCGAGTCCTTCGCACAACATTGCGACGGCCGTGCTCCTCCAGCTGACTGGCTCTGTGGCGGTAGCCCTGGTCGGCGGGTTGTGGCCCGCCCTGCTCGGTGCCCTATGGAGCAGCCTGCTTGTGAATTACTTCTCCATACCCCCCGTGGGCACCCTGACCATCAGCGACCCCGAGAACATCCTTGCTTTGCTTGTCTTCGTGGGTGTTTCAGCCGCTGTGGCCGCCGTGGTGGACGTCTCGGCCAGGCGTTCCAAGGAGGCCGCCCGTGCTCGTGCCGAAGCCACCACCTTAGGTGATCTCACGCGTGGAGCATCGAGCGCGGAGGACACCGTCGAGGGACTCTTGAAGCAAGCGCTGGACGTGTTCCAGATGCGCGGGGCGGCACTTTTCAGGGCAACAGGCGCGGGTTCCCCGGGCGCAGCTACCGGCGGTTGGCGCCTTGTCGCCAAAGCAGGGGAGGCCGCACCCCTTCCTCCCGACGGCGCCGACAACACCGAACAGATCGACGCCGGAACCCGATTGGTCCTATCCGGCCGAATCCTGCCCGCCAGCGACCGCCGGCTGCTGAGCGCCTTCGGCGCGCATCTATCGGCCCAGCTCGAGCGGCGCCAATTGGCGGCCAGCCGCCGTGAGGTCATGCGCTTGGCGGAAAGCAACACGATGCGCACGTCCATCCTGCGTGCCGTCTCCCATGACCTCCGGACTCCGCTGGCCGGGATCAAATTGGCCGTGGGGGGCTTGCGGCAAAGCAATGTCCACTACACGCCCGAGGAGGAGCAGGAACTGTTGGCAACCATCGAGGAATGCTCGGACAGGCTCGACGTCCTGGTGGGGAACCTGCTGGACATGTCCCGCATTACCTCGGACTCGGTGAACGCGCTCATCCGCCCGGTGCGCTGGTACGAAGTGATTCCGGCCGCCCTGCATGGCGTACCGCCGGGGAGGGTGCGCGTCGACTTGCCCGGAAACATGCCGGAGATCGACGCCGACTCCGGAATGCTGGAAAGAGTCATCGCCAACATCGTGGAGAACGCCATCAAATACGCTCCGGATTCGGATGTGGTCCTGGTGGGTGCAGCAGGCGGCCTCAGTTCCTCAACCCTGGACGGGAGACCGTCAGGAGAGCTGCGCATCATCGATCACGGCCAAGGAGTCCCAGCCGAAAGCGTCGTCAGGATGTTCCAGCCGTTCCAGCGGCTCAACGACGTTCCTTCCACCACCGGGGTTGGCCTTGGCCTCGCTGTAGCCAAGGGATTCACGGAAGCGATGGGAGGCACACTCACCGCGGAAGAGACTCCGGGTGGTGGTTTGACTATGGTCATCCGGCTGCCGTTATCTACCGGGGTCGCGTTCCCGCATGAGGAGGCGCAAGCTCCCTTGGAAGCGCAATCGGTGCTCATGGAGCGCCGCCACATGCCGCCGTCGGGCAGTCCAGATAGCGCCCCCAGGGAGGCGAGATGAGCAACGTCCTGGTGGTGGACGACGATCCCCATATCGTCAAAGCCTTGCGGATTACCCTCCAGGCCCACGGTTACACCGTGGCCACCGCGTCCGACGGCGAATCGGCCTTGCGCTCTGCCGCCCAGCATCCGGTGGGCGTACTGATCCTCGACCTAGGGTTGCCGGATATCGACGGAACCACTGTCATTACCCGGTTGCGTGCGTGGAGCAACGTGCCCATCCTGGTCCTTTCCGCCCGGCATGGCTCCGACGACAAAGTTGAAGCCCTCGACGCCGGCGCGGATGACTACATCACCAAGCCGTTCGGGCTCGATGAGCTGCTGGCCCGCCTCCGGGCGATCCTGCGGCGAACCGCGGATCCGGGCGAAGAGCCGCCCGTGCTGGTCACTGACTCGTTCACGGTGGACCTGGCCATGAGGCGTGTAACGCGCGATGGCGTGGACGTCCGCCTGACGCCGACCGAGTGGAGGATCCTGGATCTGTTCGTGCGGAACCCGGAGAAGCTGATCACCCAGCAACAGCTCCTCAGCGAGGTCTGGGGGCCAGCGTACGCCAAGGAAGCCAACTACCTGCGCGTGTACATGGCCCAGCTCCGGCGGAAACTGGAACCGGAAGCCGGGAACCCTCGCCACCTGATCACCGAGGTGGGGATTGGGTACCGGTTCATGCCATGAGTCCGGCGCCGGTCTATGCTCGATCCATGTCGCCCGATCTCTACCTTGCCGAGCTGTCCATCTGCGTCGATCAACTCCGCATCCTTGCCAGACAACCTGAAGATAAGCTTGCACATTCGGTTCCCGCCTGTCCGGGTTGGACACTCGACGGACTTTTCGGGCACCTTGGCTCGATCGAACGATGGGCTGCGGAGATTATTCTTGGGGGAAGCTCGTCGAGGAACGTCCTGCCCCTTCCGTCGGCGCTGCAGGGTGGTTCCTCGAGGGGTCGAACTCGTTTCTCGAGACAATGGCGAGGATGGATCCCGAGAAAGAATGCTGGAATTTCGGGCCCCCTCCCCGCAAGGCCGGATTCTGGCTCAGGCGCCAAGCACACGAACACGCGATCCACCTTGTCGACGCCTGCTTGGCATCAGATCTGGAGGCCCCCGCCTTCAGTGAAGACTTCATGTTCGATGGAATCGACGAGGTTTTGGAAATGTTCATCCCGCGCCAGCTGAGGCTGGGGCGTATGCCGCAACCGGAAGCCGCCGTGACCTTCAACGTCCCAGGATCCGGCAGCCGGACCATTGGTACGGGGCCCGTCGCGGCGTCGATTACTGCGCCTCTGCGCAGCATGTATCTCGGTCTCTGGGGACGTTCAGACCTCACAGACTCCGCCGTCATCGAGGGGGATGCTTCCCTTGCGCTCCGTGTCCTGGAAGGGCCAATCACGCCCTGAGAATCCTCGGATGCCTAAGCGGCTTTCGATTCGGCCTTGATCTTTGGTGGGCCGGTCTTGTGGATCGGCCAGGCTTCACCTGTCTCCCAAGTTCCCGCTCAGTAGGTAGAGTCGAAGCCATGACTCGCCGGAAGGTTCAATCTGCCCTTGTCGCGATTCCTTTCGCTTTGTGCCTGATCGCACTTGCACCGGCAGGGACTGCAGTGGCCGCGCCTTGCGATTCGCCGGGCCTTCTTGGACTGGTCGGCATGTGCTCGCCCGGCAGCTCCGCGACTCCCCGGCCGTCGGGCAAACCCACCCCGCCAGGCACGCCTAGTCCACCGGTACAACCGCAACCACAACCGGATCCGGGAGCTACGGTTCCGGCCGGCGGAGCCTCACCCCCGTCGCCGGTGGCGACCGTGGAGCCGGACCCGATCAAGACCGCGCCACCAGCTGCGACAGGGTCCGCAGTGCCGACGCCGTTTGTCACTCCTCCCGCTCCTTCGGCTCGGAATTCAGCGTCGGCGGCTGGCCCCAGTGTTGACCCCGGTGGCCCAGCCCCGAACGGTCAGCCCGTGGCACCGACCTTGTCTGTGGCGGGATGGCTTTTGGCCTTTGGCGGAGCACTGATCGCCGCCGGGGGCATGGTGGGTCTCAGAAGATATCCATCGCTTTAGGCGTTGTATACCCGGCGTCCCCCCGCTAACACCCGGCGTCCCGCCGCGAAACAGGTAAAGACCGGCCCTCCCTCATTCTGTTGCGCGTTCCTAGGATTGAAAGCGAAGCCGAAAAGCACACCGAACGAGGGGCCAACAATGAGTACTGGACAGGGACGGGTAGCCGTCATCACCGGCGCGTCGTCGGGAATCGGTGCCGCAACGGCGAGGGCGCTCGCTGCGGATGGGTATCGTGTGGCGTTGCTTGCACGAAGGGTCGACCGGATCCAGGCGCTGGCGGATGAACTCGGGGATGGCGCCATTGCTATCGAGGCGGACGTCACCGACCGCGGCTCCCTGCTGGCGGCTGCGGAACGGGTCAAGGCCGAGTTCGGCGGGACTGACGTTTTGGTAAACAACGCGGGGATCATGCTGCTCGGTCCGTTCTCTTCGGATCAGCAGGACGACTACCGCCAAATGATCGAGGTGAACCTGATCGGCGCGATCACAGCAACCGAGGTTTTCCTGGACCAGCTCCGAGATGGTGGCGGGGACTTGGTGAACATTTCTTCCGTTGCTGGCAGGACGGCCCGGCCCGGCAATGGCGTCTACGCCGCGACGAAGTGGGGGATCAACGGTTGGTCGGAATCGCTCCGGCAAGAACTGCAACCAGGGGTTCGCGTGACGGTCATCGAACCGGGGGCGGTTGCCACCGAGTTGCCAAGCCACATCACGCACGAACAGACCAGGGCGGGCGCCGAGGCGATGTACAGCCAGGTGGCTGTCACGGCAGAGGACATCGCCGAAGTCATCGCGTTCGCCGTCAGCCGGCCCCGACGCCTGACCATCAACGAGATCCTGCTGCGCCCCGCAGGCCAGGCCTGAAGCGGCGAACCCGTGCGTCGCCGTCGTCGAAACTAAGGTAGGGGAATGGATAACAGGACCGAGGTCCGGGACTTCCTGACGTCCCGCCGTGCCCGCGTCACACCCGAACAGGCCGGGATTCCGGTCTATGGTGGGCACCGACGCGTCAAGGGCCTTCGCCGGGAGGAAGTGGCGATGCTCGCCGGCGTGAGCGTGGATTACTATGTGCGGATGGAGCGGGGCAACCTCTCCGGCGTCTCGGAAAGCATTCTTGACGCGGTCGCACGCACGCTCCAGCTGAGCGAGGTTGAGCACGCCCACTTCTACGACCTCGCCAACACAGCCAACAGCAGCGGCACCCGCATGGCACGCCCGGCAGTGACTCACGTGCGCCCGGCCTTGCAGCGCATACTCGACTCGATCGCGGCACCGGCTTGGGTCAGAAACGGCAAAGCCGACTTCCTTGCCAGCAACCGTCTGGGACGGGCGCTCTACGCGCCGATCTTCATCGATCCCCGACGCCCAGGGAACACCGCCCGGTTCCTTTTCCTGGACCCGCGCGCGGCGGACTTCTATCCCGACTGGCCGGAGATGGCCCGCGGCATGGTCGCAACGCTGCGCGCCGAGGCTGGCAGGCATCCCTACGACAAAGGCCTGACCGACCTCATCGGGGAACTCGCGACCCACAGCGAACCCTTCCGCCAGCTCTGGGCCTCCCACGAAGTCCTCACCCATCGCAACGGCACCAAGCGCCTGCGGCACCCCGTCGTCGGCGATTTAGAACTCACGTACGAGGCTATGCAACTGGCCACGGACGAGGGCCTGACGCTGCTCATCTACGCCGCCGAACCCGGCTCCCGGTCCGAGGAAGGACTCCGTCTGCTCAACAGCTGGGCACCCGCGGAGGACGACGAAGGCACCGAAGGCCCGCCCTTCGCCCCGGCCGGAGAATCACGAACAAGGAGAACAACATGACCGAACAATCCCGCGCCCAGCAACTCGTCGGGGACATCTCGCCCAAACTGGCCTCACTCACCGACGACGTGCTCTTCGCCGACGTCTGGGAACGGACCGAGTTGGCCAAGCGCGACCGGAGCCTCATTACCGTTGCGAGTCTCGTAACGAGCGGCAGCACCGAACAGCTTTTTGGACACCTGCGCCTGGCGAAGGCCAACGGACTGACCGAGGCCGAATTGAGCGAGGCAATCACGCATTTGGCGTTCTACGCGGGCTGGCCGAAGGCGATGTCCGCCATGGCGGTCGCCAAGCAGGTGTTTGCCGAGTAGCCGCGTTCACGTCCGTGGGCGCCTGGTGCCCCCATCTCCGGTTACTTCCGGAAGTTCAGCCCTGCGGGGGTTGCCCTTGGAGAGAGGCGATCTGCGCACGCGCGGCCTCGATGAGTTCATTGTTGGTGTTGGCGTGGCCGTTGAGGCCCCAACCGCCGTCGGGCGCTTCTGTCAGGAGAACCCAAGTGCGTTCGGGTAGCGTCGGGTCCGCCGCGGCTGTTGCGATGAGGGCAGTGAGCTGTTCGACCAAGACGAGCTGCTTGTCGCGGTCCAATGCGCCCGCGTTCGTGAGCACCTGGACCCGCACGTCGCGGCTGTCGCCGTCGACATTCGACAGGTCCCCTTCCGGGAGTTCATGGATGAATGCTGCCGTGTTCTTTCGGAACATCGGAATGTCCGGAACCTGCTCCACCCGCATCACAGTCGACGCCAGGTCAATCGCGAGCTGGTGCTTGTCTGCAAAGGTCCCGGTGGTGGCATATACGTCGATCATGGGCATGATGCTTCTCCTTTTCTATGTCGGTCAACCTTTAGCGTGTCCTCCGCTGGCCAAGCATTTGCGGATCGTCTGGCTTTACTTCCTTTGAGGTACGGTTCTTCGGCCGGAACGGCATTGTCGGTTCCGACGGGAATCGCCGCGGGCCACTCCACATTGAAGGCGGGGCGTCGATTGCGTAGGCGAGGGCGTACGCTACCTTTTCGTAATTGACGCGCCAGCCCCTGAAATGGGGCCAGGCCTGTTCCGCTGTCACTTCAACCGGGTAGTCGACGGTTCGCAGGAGTTCCACTGCCGCTTGGAAGTCTTCGAAAGTCACGTCGAGTGGGGAATCGGGATCGGGATCATCGTCCACCGGGATACGAATGGCCCGCGCCACTTGATTCAGGCAAGTGAACCCCATCCGAAGAACCAGCCGCGCCCGGGTACTCGGTGCAGACCCCGGACTCAACGAAAGTTGCAACGCAGCCGCGTCCATCACACTGAGCAGGGAGTTGAGCCAGTTCGATTGCGGAGCGGGTGAACGGAACCACACCAACGTGAGGTAAGTGCTGTGTGATTCTGCCACATCAGCGGCCCACCGCTCCCAGATGCGGTAGAGATCGCTAAGCTCGCTGGTGCTGTTCTGGGCGGCCATGCCAAACCGTGTGCGCACCAGAAGCTCAGGTCCCCACGACGGCGAGCCTGCCCTCGACACCAGGAGCGTGACTTCCGCTTCACGCCTGTTGAAGGCCGCATAAAGCGTTGGCAGGTAGCCAATCTGTAAAGCGATGACTATCAACCCGGTATACGCGGCTACGTACACCAACACTGTGTTGCCAACGTTCGACGGCGCAGCGTAGCCGAGCGTGAACATCGCGGAGCCAGCTTCGCTAGCGGCCTGCCAGATGTCACCGTCGACGAAGGGAAGAAGCAGGAGGCTGAACGACAAGTCGAAAAGGATCACCCAAACAAGCAAGCGGACGAATAGCGACATCGGAGACTGCCAGGCAAGGATCCGGTCACGTGCTTCGTACGAGGTTACGTGTTTCGTGATGGCAAAGAACATCTTCGCCGTGACCATATGGGTCACCCGTGAAAGGGTGCTGTGAAGCGGCCGAGGAACTATCAGGGTTCCGATGACACTCATCCAGTTCAGGAGCAGCCCAACCATCCCGACCGAAAAACACGCCCACACGATTACTGTCAATACACTCTTTCGACAATGCCGGACACCAATTCAGCCACTGTCCAAGGGAAGGAGGACAAAGCTGGTGAGGCTCGTATCATTCATGCCCCCTCGAATCTTGTCAAGGGTGATGGCCTCCTTCGTGTTGTAGGGTGTGCGATGTCACCCAGCAACGGATTGGCCGGACAGCTCAGGAGATAACCATCGTGGCAAACCAACTCATCCTCGGCGCGGGACTCGTAGGCGGGACGCTTGCGAGGCAGCTCACCGCCCGTGGAGACCAAGTCACTCTCGGCACCCGCAGCGGCACTACGATCCCTGGTGCGGCTCCGGTGAAGCTGGACGCCAACAACCCTGCCGCCGTCACGCAGGCCGCTCGCGGGGCCGACGCAATCTTCGTTTGCACCAACCCGCCGTACACCGACTGGGTAGCGGACTGGCCTCCGATCTTCGACGCCGTGATCAAGGCGGCGCGTGACACTGGGGCCGCTCTTGTGCTCATGGGTAACCTCTACGCCTACGGCTCCCCGGACGGTCCGATGACCGAGAACTCACCGCTCGCCACGACCGAGAAAAAGGGCCTGGTGCGCAAAGCGGGCTGGGAGAAGGTGCTGGCCGCGCACGAACGCGGTGAACTCCGGGCCGCCGAGGTTCGGGCGAGCGACTACTTCGGCCCAGGGGCCGCTGGCATGTCAACGCACCTCGGTAGTGGCTTTTTCGAACCAGTGTTGGCTTCCAAAACGGCGCGCGTCGTTGGAGACCCCGCACTAGAGCACAGTTGGAGCTTCCTGCCCGATATCGCCGAGACGCTGATCGCAGCCGCAGACCACACAGGTGAATGGGGCCGTGCTTGGCATGTGCCGAGTGCGTCCGTCCCTCGCTCGGAAATCGTGCGGCAGGTGAATGAGCGCTGGGGAGTGAAGGGCCGGGTCGCCGCGATCCCGCAGTGGACACTCAGGGCCCTCGGTACGGTCATTCCTGTCCTGCGCGAGATCTCAGCCTCAAGCTACCAATTCAGGATGCCCTTCGTGATCGACTCCACGGAGACGCAGCGGATCCTGGGTGTCACGGCAACACCATGGGACGAAGCGCTGGAAGTCACGGTGGACAGCTACCGCAAGCCCCCGACGAGCAACTGAGGCACATATAAGGCCTGAGGCACACAAACAGCCCTTAACCAGTCCGCTCCACCGCCGCGAGAATGGCTTCCCCGAGTTCAATCGGCTTGGTGAACTGGGGCCAGTGTCCAGTGGGCAGATCCATGAATTCGACATCGTTGATACGCGCGAGCTCGGCCACGAAGGGGTGGCCGGATTCGATCCATTCGCCGAGCAGGCTGGAGGGGAATTCACACGCGATGATGGTGGCCGGGACGTCGTAGCGGCGAACATCGTGCAGCCGCTGTTTATCGGTGGCCACGTTCTTTGGCTCCGGGATGGCGCGTGCGCGGAAGGCGGCGCGCAGCTCGTCATTGAGGTCCACGAGGTCCTCATTTTCGAAAAGCTCCCATGGTGGCAAGGGCACGGCGTCGCCCTCGACCGGCAGTTCGTCGTTGATGACGGCGCCCTCGCCGAGCGGGCCGCTGTCCACGTAAACCGCCCGGACCACGCGGTCCGGGCGGGCGTCGACGGCGCCGTGGATAATCGCACCTCCGCCTGAGTGGCCGACAAGAACAACAGGCTTGCCGACGGCGTCGACAGCTGCCACTACGGCGTCGATGTGATCCCTGAGGCCGATGCCGGACCGTGGGGCATCAACGGCCTCCAACCCAGGCAGCGTAAGTGGGTGGACGGTGTGTCCCGCAGCAACGAGCGGCGGCGTGACCTCCGACCATGACGAGGCGTCCAACCAGAATCCGGGAACCATGATGATGTCCATGCCGGTACCCTACGACGGGCCACCGACAGAATGAACCCTTCCGGAGTCACTCCCGCCAGGATGCGCCAACAGCTCACGCTGCCGCGGTCCGTCCCGATCGCAGGAGGGGCGCGAAGAACGCTGCGAGTTCCGCCGTCGCCGTGGGGGGCAGGACGTTCGCGACGTACTGGTCCGGGCGCACCACCACCACGACGCCGCCGCGGTCCAGGCCGCGCAGCTCAAAGATGTCAGCCGAAGGATCCGTGCCGTAGACGTTCTCAAGGTAGGTGAGCTTGAACGGCCCCACCTGAGGCTTGAATACCTCCGGGACGGCCCCGATGTCGACGCTCGTGTGCTCCTGCTGGTAAATCACCTTGACGTCGAACCACGCGTCGCGGTCAGCGCCCGACGGCGTTGCGGCCAACGGCGAGTCCGGCGAGTTCGCGATCCACTCGGCAAAGTCGACGACGGGTGATGGCGCGCCGGCCTGGGCTGCGTCCGCGAAGACATAGATGCGCCACCGTCCGTCCGCCTTGGCCTGGTGGCCGAGTTGGACCGGGTTGGTGTCGCAGACGCGCACCACGGGCGCGGATTTGAAACGCTTGCCGATGGTGTATCCCGTCGCCAAACCTTGGTGTGTGGGCTCGGCGATGAGCGGCGAGGGGGCGTAATGGGTCATGAAACCGGCAGGGAACTCTGCCGTGCTCACGTAGAAGTTCTCCAGCTCGGTGGGGTTCTCAAACTCCTCGGGCTTCTTCGCCATGAGCGCGGACCACTCTTTGTCGAAGTCGATGAGGTTCTTGGCAACGACTTGGCGCTCGGCCGAGTACGTGGACAGCAGGCTCTCCGGACTGCGGCCCTCGAGCACATGACCGAGCTTCCAGGCCAGGTTGAAGCCGTCCTGCATGGAGACATTCATGCCCTGACCGGCCTTCGCGCTGTGGGTGTGGCAGGCATCGCCCGTAATGAAAACGCGGGGCGTGCGCGTGCCACGCTCGTCCGGCAGGACGTCGTCGAACCTGTCTGTGAGGCGGTGGCCCACTTCGTAGACGCTGTGCCAGGCGACGTTTCGCACATCGAGGGTGTACGGGTGGAGGATGTCGTTCGCCTTGGCAATGATCTGCTCGATCGTGGTGCTGCGAACGGAGCGGTTGTCATTCCGGTCCACCTCGCCGAGGTCGACGTACATGCGGAAGAGGTGGCCGCCTTCGCGCGGGATCAGCAGGATGCTGCCGCCCGTGCCGGACTGGATGGCACACTTCGTCCGGATGTCGGGGAAATCCGTGACCGCGAGGACATCCATGACGCCCCAGGCATGGTTGGCCTGGTCGCCGGCGAGGGTGCAGCCGATCGACTCCCGCACCTTGCTGCGTGCGCCGTCCGCGCCGACGACGTACTTGGCCCGGACAATGCGCTCCTGGCCCTCATTGGGGCCGGCCGTGTGGAGGAGCGTCACGGTGACGGGGTAGTCGCCTTCGTTGGTGACCTCAAGGCCGCGGAACTCGTACCCGTAGTCGGGAGACATGCGGGTGGGGGAGTTCGCCATGAACTCGGCGAAGTAGTCCAGCACGCGCGCCTGGTTGACGATGAGGTGCGGGAATTCGCTGATGTCTCCGGTCGGATCGTCGAGGGCACGGGCGGACCGGATGATGCGCGAGGGATCCGCGGGGTCTGGCTTCCAGAACGCCATCTCGGTGATCCGGTACGCCTCGGCGATGATCCGCTCGGCAAACCCGAAGGCTTGGAAAGTCTCGACACTGCGGGCCTGGATGCCGTCGGCTTGGCCGATCGCGAGCCTTCCGCTGCGGCGCTCCACGATCCGGGTTTCGACGCCCGGGAACTGGGACAGCTGCGCGGCGGCGAGCATGCCGGCGGGCCCGCTGCCCACGATGAGGACGTCGACCTCGTCGGGAAGATCAGTGGGTCTCTTGATTCCGACGCCGGCGGCCGGCTGGACTCGCGGGTCACCGGATACATAACCGTGGTGGTGGAACTGCACGGGCTTTCCTCACTTCGTTGTGTGGTTGTTCAATTATAGAATTCAAGATTCGATAATTGAACTTGTTCTGCCCAAAACTGTACGCCAGGTGTGACGCTGGTGACAAGGCGCTTGGTTTAGTCGTTGCGAGGGGGTGGTCTCGGACAGGTTGGCTGGCCGTTGCGTCGGATTCTGCGCAATCATTCGACGGCGGTTCGCAGGCGTCCGCGTCATTCCGGGGCCGGGAACCGGGTCGGGCTGAATTGATCGTGCAGAATCCGACACAGTCCTTCCGGTCTGGCGCAGGCGTCCTGAGTGGTGACAGTCCTGATCCGAAGCCGGCGGCAACTCGGACGTGGACCTGCCCGGAACGGCAGAGCGCTGGCAACCACGTGCAGGCTCAGAGCCTTTGGGCCGATTGATCGAAAGTGCCAGGCACACACCAATTCCATGAGCCCGCCCTGAACTATCATCAGGACAGCTGCCGCCTTGTGCCTCTTCATCGTTTGCTCCGCCGTCTGTCGCATCCAGGAGTGCCCGCTACGCGGAGCCTGGGATCCGTCGTCGATCCTCGATAATCGGGGAGCTCAAATAGCCAACAGGCCACCTTTGGCGCCGTATTGCGCCAAAGGGTTGACGTCGCGAAGTTCCCCGGTCATAGTTATCGTATACGATTTCGTACTCGATGAGGAGACAATCTTGGAACAGGTCACCGACCACACCCTGGCCGCGGCCCGCAAGGTCATCGCGGTGCATATTAACTACCCCAGCCGGGCCGCGCAGCGCGGCCGCACCCCGGAACAGCCGTCCTATTTCCTGAAGCCTTCGTCGTCCCTGACGTTCGGCTCGGCAGAAGCTCCGTCAACAGTGGAGCGTCCGGCCGGCTGTGAACTCCTCGGGTACGAGGGCGAGATCGCGCTGATTATTGGCAAGCCTGCCCGCCGTGTGAGCCTTGAGGACGCGTGGAGCCATATCGGGTGGGTGACGGCGAGCAACGACCTCGGCGTCTACGATCTCCGCTACGCGGACAAGGGCTCCAACCTCCGGTCCAAGGGCGGCGACGGTTTCACTCCGGTGGGCCCCGCGCTGATCCCGGCCGCCGACGTCGACCCCTCCCAAATGAGGATCCGCACCTGGCACAACGGCGAACTCGTCCAGGACGACACCACCGAAGACCTGCTGTTCCCCTTCGCGCGCCTCGTCGCCGATCTCTCCCAGCTACTCACCCTCGAAACCGGCGACATCATCCTCACCGGCACCCCGGCCGGCGCCTCCGTCGCCCAACCCGGCGACGTCGTCGAGGTTGAGGTCACCGCTGGCGGGCTCAGCAGCGGCCGCCTGGCCACCACAGTCGTGGAAGGTACGACGGCGTTCGCGGACTTCGGCGCCCGGCCCAAGTCCGATGACGTGCAGCGCGAGGAAGCGTACGGTTCCCGCGAAGCGGCGGGCCTCACCGTCGTCGTGCCTGTCCTGACCCCGGAGCTGAAGAAGAAACTCGAAAGCGTCGCCACCGCCACGTTGTCCAGCCAGCTGCGGAAACGCGGGCTGAACAACGTAAGCATCGACGGACTGCAGGCCACCCGCCCGGACCGCCGCGTCGTCGGGCTCGCCCGGACTCTGCGCTATGTTCCGAACCGCGAGGACCTGTTCAAGACCCACGGCGGCGGATTCAACGCCCAGAAGCGGGCCATCGATTCCGTCAACGAGGGTGAAATCCTGGTCATGGAAGCCCGGGGCGAAAAGGGCACCGGGACGGTGGGGGACATCCTGGCGCTGCGTGCCCAGATGCGCGGCGCGGCGGCAATCATCACCGACGGCGGCGTCCGCGACTACTCAGCGGTGGCAGGACTGGACATGCCCACCTACTTCGCCAACCCCCACCCCGCCGTGCTGGGGCGCCGGCACATCCCGTGGGACACGGACATCACCATCGCCTGCGGCGGGGCCACGGTCCAGCCCGGGGACATCATCGTGGCCGACTCGGACGGCATCCTGGTGATTCCGCCGGCCATCGCCGGGGAACTGGTAGATGAGTGCATCGAGCAGGAGAAGGAAGAGGCGTTCATCTTCGAGATGGTCAGGCAGGGCAACAGCGTGGACGGTCTTTATCCGATGAATGCGCAGTGGCGTGCCCGCTACGAAGAGTGGGAAGGAGCCCAAGGTGACTGAAATCGCCGTCGGGAGCAAATCCGAGCAAGCTTATGCCGCCGTCAAGGCGCGGATCGTGGATGGCACTTACTCGCCCGGATACCGGCTGGTGCTGGCCAAGATCGCCGAGGACCTGGGCGTCAGCGTGGTCCCCGTCCGGGAGGCGATCCGCCGCCTGGAGGCTGAAGGTCTCGTGAAGTTCGAGCGCAACGTCGGCGCCACGGTCTCGGGGATCGACCCCACGGAGTACCTGTACACGATGCAGACCCTGAGCATCATCGAGGGCGCGGCCACGGCGTTGTCCGCACCGCTGATCGGGGCCGCGGATATCGCCCGGGCCCGTGCAGTCAATGCGGAGATGCGGGACTGCCTGGAGCATTTCGATCCGGTCCGCTTCACGGCGCTGAACCAGGATTTCCACAGCGTGCTCTTTGAACACTGCCCGAATCCGCACATTCTGGACCTCGTGCACCGGGGCTGGAACCGGCTCGCCTCGATCAGGGCCTCGACGTTCCGATTCGTCCCCGGCCGCGCGCATGAATCCGTGGACGAACACGAGGCGCTGCTCCAACTCATTGAAAGCAACGCCGACGCCGACACCATCGAACAAGCCGCCCGCCGGCACCGCGCCGCCACCCTCGACGCATACCTCGCACAAAGCAACGCGGGGTCACTTAGCGCCCATTAAACGGCTCAACATGGGCCGTAAGTGACCCCGCGTTCCACCAGTAAAAGGAAAAGTAATGACGTTCACTGCACCAGAAACCACCGCCCATTACGTGCCGAAGGACCTTCCCACCCACATCCAGCACTTCATCGACGGCCAGTTCGTTGACTCGGTGAGCGGGAAGACCTTCGATGTCCTGGATCCGGTATCGAACGGCAACTACGCCACCGCCGCGGCCGGGCAGAAGGAAGACATCGATCTCGCCGTCGCCGCGGCCCGCGAAGCTTTCGTGAACGGTCCGTGGCCTAAGATGAAGCCCCGCGAGCGTGCCCGCGTCCTGAACAGGATCGCCGACGCCGTCGAGGCCCAGGAAGACCGGCTCGCCGAGCTCGAGACTTTCGACACCGGCCTGCCGATCACCCAGGCCAAGGGCCAAGCGTTGCGTGCGGCGGAGAACTTCCGCTTCTTCGCGGACCTGATCGTGGCCCAGTTCGACGACGCCATGAAGGTCCCGGGCGCCCAGATCAACTACGTGAACCGCAAGCCGATCGGCGTCGCGGGCCTGATCACGCCGTGGAACACCCCGTTCATGCTCGAATCCTGGAAGCTCGCCCCGGCCCTGGCCACCGGCAACACCGTGGTCCTCAAGCCGGCCGAGTTCACCCCGCTCTCGGCCTCCCTCTGGGCCCAGATCTTCAAGGATGCGGGCCTGCCCGACGGCGTGTTCAATCTGGTCAACGGCCTGGGCGAGGAAGCCGGCGACGCGTTGGTCAAACACCCGGACGTGCCGCTGATCTCCTTCACCGGGGAGACCACCACGGGCCAGACGATCTTCCGCAACGCCGCCGCCAACCTCAAGGGCCTGTCCATGGAGCTGGGCGGCAAATCGCCGTGCGTCGTGTTCGCCGACGCCGACCTGGACGCCGCGATCGATTCGGCCCTGTTCGGGGTTTTCTCCCTCAACGGGGAACGCTGCACCGCCGGCTCCCGCATCCTGGTCGAACGCGCGATCTATGCGGAGTTCTGCGAAAAGTACGCCGCCCGCGCGAAGAACATCGTCGTCGGGGACCCGCACGACCCCAAGACCCAGGTGGGCGCCCTCGTCCATCCCGAGCACTACGCCAAAGTCGCCTCGTACGTGGAGATCGGCAAGACCGAGGGCCGGCTGCTTGCCGGCGGCGGCCGCCCGGAACACCTGCCCGAGGGTAACTACATCGCGCCGACGGTGTTCGCCGACGTCGCGCCCGACGCCCGGATCTTCCAGGAGGAGATCTTCGGCCCCGTCGTCGCAATCACCCCCTTCGAGAACGACGACGAAGCCCTCGCCCTGGCGAACAACACCAAATACGGCCTGGCGGCCTACATCTGGACCCAGAACCTGACCCGCGCCCACAACTTCGCGCAGAACGTCGAAGCCGGCATGGTCTGGCTCAACAGCCACAACGTCCGGGACCTGCGCACCCCCTTCGGCGGCGTCAAGGCCTCGGGCCTGGGCCACGAAGGCGGCTACCGCTCCATCGATTTCTACACCGACCAGCAGGCCGTGCACATCACCCTCGGCACTGTCCACACCCCCAAGTTCGGCGCCTAACCCAACTAACTCGCACTTGTTGTCGTTATGAGGCTCCAAAACGACACTTACTGCGAGTCAGTTGGGTGGAATTCCTTTCAAAGAAGAGAGACAACAATGACCAACTTCGTCCCCACCCCCGCCGTCCCGGCGCCGGATATCGTCCGCTGCGCCTACCTCGAACTCGTCGTCACCGACCTCGCCAAGTCCCGCGAGTTCTACGTGGACCTCCTGGGCCTGCACGTCACCGAAGAAGACGAGAACACCATCTACCTGCGCTCCTTCGAGGAGTTCATCCACCACAACCTGGTCCTCCGCAAGGGACCCGTCGCCGCCGCCGCCGCGTTCGCGTACCGGGTGAAGTCCCCGGCCGAGGTGGACGCCGCCGAGGCCTACTACCGCGAGCTGGGCTGCCGGGTGGAGCGCCGCAAGGAAGGCTTCACCAAGGGCGTCGGCGACTCCGTACGCGTCGAGGACCCGCTGGGCTTCCCCTACGAGTTCTTCTACGAGGTGGAACACGTCGAACGCCTCACCCAGCGCTACGACCTCTACTCCGCCGGGGAACTGGTCCGTCTGGACCACTTCAACCAGGTCACCCCCGATGTTCCCCGCGGCCGGAAGTACCTCGAGGACCTCGGCTTCCGCGTCTCCGAGGACATCAAGGACTCCGACGGCGTCACGTACGCCGCGTGGATGCACCGCAAGCAGACCGTCCACGACACCGCCCTGACCGGCGGCAACGGCCCCCGCCTGCACCACATCGCCTTCTCCACGCACGAGAAGCACAACATCATCCAGATCTGCGACAAGATGGGCGCCCTGCGCATCAGCGACCGGATCGAACGCGGCCCCGGCCGGCACGGCGTTTCCAACGCCTTCTACCTGTACATCCTGGACCCGGACGGGCACCGCATCGAGATCTACACCCAGGACTACTACACCGGGGACCCGGACAACCCCACCGTCACCTGGGACGTGCACGACAACCAGCGCCGCGACTGGTGGGGCAACCCCGTGGTCCCCTCCTGGTACACCGAGGCCTCCCTCGTCCTGGACCTGGACGGCAACCCCCAACCCGTCATCATCCGCGAGGAAAAAAGCGAAATGGCCGTCACCGTCGGCGCCGACGGCTTCTCCTACACCCGCAAGGATGACGCGGCCGCGGAGGGCTTCAAGCTCGGGGCGCAGGTCTAAACCATGCTTGACCCGAAGACGATAGAAGCGATTGCGGACGAACTGCTGGAGGCCGGCCGGTCCCGGACCCCGGTTCCGCGCCTGACAGCCCGCTACCCTGACATGACAGTGGAGGATTCCTACGCCGTGCAGCAGTTGTGGCGGCGCAGGAACGAGGACGCCGGCCGGAAGCTGGTAGGCCGCAAGATCGGGCTGACGTCCAAGGCCATGCAGGCCGCCACAGGCATCACCGAACCCGACTATGGCGCCATCTTTGACGACATGGTCCTGGAAACCGGCTGCTCCGTGGCATGGGACCAGTACACCCACCCAAGAGTGGAGGTGGAGCTGGCCTTCGTCCTTAAGAAGGACCTCTCCGGGCCGGGTTGCACCATCTTCGACGTCCTGAACGCCACCGACTACGTGGTTCCGGCCCTCGAGATCCTCGATTCCAGGATTGAGATGGAGGGCCGGACCATCGTGGACACCATCTCGGACAACGCCGCGATGGGTGCCATGGTGGTGGGCGGACGCCCTGTCCGCCCGGACGCCGTCGACCTCCGCTGGGTATCGGCGATCCTCTACAAGAACCAGACAGTGGAGGAAACCGGCGTCGCCGCCGGCGTCCTGGACCATCCCGCGAACGGCGTGCACTGGCTCGCCAACAAGATCGCCCCGCACGGCGACGGGCTGAAGGCCGGGGAGATCATCCTCGCCGGCTCCTTCACCCGCCCGCTCTGGGTGTACAAAGGGGATACCGTCCACGCCGACTACGGACCCTTGGGAGTTGTCACATGCCGGTTCGAGTAGAACCAGACCGCACGTTTCGCGAAGCCTTGGCCTCCGCGGACCGGCCCCTCGCCGGGATGTGGGTGTGTTCCGGCAGCCCGCTCATCGCCGAGCTGTGCGCAGGGGCCGGCTTGGATTGGCTCCTGATCGACGCCGAACACAGCCCCAACGGCCTCGAATCCATCCTCGCCCAGCTCCAGGCGGTCCGCGGCTACGCCGTCCAGGCCGTGGTCCGCCCGCCGGCCAACGACACCGTGCTCCTCAAGCAATACCTGGACCTGGGCGTGCAGGACCTGCTCATCCCCATGGTCAACTCCGCCGCGGAAGCCAAGGCCGCCGTCGCAGCTGTCCGCTACCCGCCGCTTGGCGTGCGGGGCGTCGGCTCGGCATTGGCCCGCGCTTCGCGTTGGAACCGCATCCCGGACTACCTCGCCCGCGCCTCGGAGACGGTCAGCGTGACGGTCCAGATCGAAACCGAGGCCGCCGTCGCGGCGGTGGAGGACATTCTGGCGGTCGACGGCGTCGATGCCATCTTCGTCGGTCCCTCCGACCTCGCCGCTTCCATGGGCCTGCTGGGACAGCAGGAACACCCGAAGGTGCGCGCCGCCGTCGAGCACTGCGTTGGCGCGGCGAAGACGGCGGGAAAGCCGGCCGGCGTCAACGCCTTCAACGAAGGCACGGCGCGCGCGTACATGGCCGCCGGCGCGTCCTTCGTGCTGGTCGGTGCGGACGTCGCGCTCCTGGCGCGCGGCACGGAAGCACTCGCGGACAAGTTCATTCCGGCAACGCCCGACGGCGGAGCGCCCTTTGGCGGGACAGGTGACACGCCGTCGAGCTACTGAACTAAGTAGGTAGTCGGCACTCTTCCGGAGGTCCTTGGACGGAGCTACATTGGATATCCCGAGGCCGCTCGGAGGGCGGTCGAGGAGGGGCCGTCCGCAATTTCAATGGAGCATGCCGTGGTCGCGCAACCAGATGTCAATCCTCAACGAACTGCAGCCCTTGCCCAACCGCCGGCTGCAAGGCGTTCAGGCCTCCCGGAGTACGATCTTCGGGCGGTTTACGTCCCGCAGTCGGGGCTGTTCCGAGATGATGAGGGGCGCGAATTCTTCGTGACTGCCGTGGAATTCTGGGAGCACGCGACGGTAGTCAGTCTGTGTTGGAAACGCAGGCCCGTGGCAGGGCAGGGAAGTCCGCCCTTGGTTGCCACGGATGAGCATGACCGTGTGCTGGGCTTGAAGCGCATCTGGAACGTTGGTGCGCGATCGATCCAACATTTTGAACCGATTTCAACGTCAGCCCGCGCATTGACGGTGCTCATTGCCAGGAGATCAGGAACGCAGGAACTGTTTAGCTGCAGGACGCCTCCGGCAAAGAAAGAGGCAATGACGAGCTAGAGGCGCGGTCTGGGCTGGCCCGCGGAAACTAGGCAGTCCGTGCGATGCCCCGTGTTGACCTGCGGATATGGTCGGGCGTGAGGCCGGTCAGCGAGGCAAGCTCAAGGTCGTCGCAGGCTTGGGTGCGGAGCGCCATGACGATCAATGCCTCCCTGCGTTCTGTGATCTGGTCGCGGTGCCTTTCGGCTGCGTTGAGTTCATCGCTTTTCGCCCTCAAGGCATCCACATGCGCGGCGCGCGGAAATCCGCTCGGGTGGAGGTCATAAGCCAAAGCAATGGTCCGGACGGCCCGAATGTTTTCCCCGGTCACTGCGGAAATTGTGGCCAGGGGGAGCCCATCTTCCAGTGCCTGGGCGATCATCTCATTCCGGGCAGCGGTCAATGTTCGGATAGCACTTGCAGCATGGGACAGGAGTTGCCTATACGCCGCGAGGGCTTGGGTGAGCTTGGCATGTTCCCCTTTGGCCGCAGCTTGGGGTCGTGCTGGAGACTTGGCCCGGTAGGCGTACCTGCCGGTGGCTGACGAGCCCCGAAGGGACCCGGATTGGGCTGCCATGCGATCCCTTTCGGACTCTTCGCGAACTCTTCTGATCTATGAAATCTAGGCGGCATTCGCGGAGCTGCGGAAATACCAATACCAGGTGAACCCATAAGAAAAGTGCATGTGAAGAACCAATATGGGCTGAGAAGAAGGCGAAACAATGCCAGACCGCACAAGCGTCATAAGTGCCCCTTATTGATCCACGCACATTAGGTCTTATCCACGGCGCCCGGCAGTGCCTAGTCTCGAAATTGGGGATTCGACACCCGAATCCTGAGTTTCACGATTCTGGAGAAGACAATGTCCGAGTACCTGCCGGCGTCGAGGGTCACACGCATCAAGTCCTCAGCGAGCGTTGCGGCCGCCGCCCGCGTCCGTGAACTACGAGCCGAAGGCATCCCGATCATCGACCTGACCGTCGGCGAGCCGGACTTCGACACCCCCGACCACATCAAGGCGGCCGCCATCGAAGCGATCAACGCCGGCGAGACCAAATACACCTCGGTAACCGGAACGCCCGAGCTGCAGACCGCCATCCTCCGCCGGATCGAAAGCCACACCGGCGCACACTACGAGCCGAACCAGCTCACCATCGGCGGCGGCGCCAAGCAGGTCCTTTACGTAGCCCTCATGGCATCGCTCAACGTGGGCGACGAAGTGATCGTCCCCGCACCGTACTGGGTGTCCTACCCGGACATGGTCCTCGCCAACGACGGCACTCCGGTGATCGTCGCTTGCGGAGAAGACACCGGCTTCAAGCTGACTCCGGCCGCCCTGAAGGAAGCCATCACGCCCAAGACCAAGTGGCTTATCCTCAACGCACCGTCCAACCCGACGGGCGCCGTGTACTCCCGCGAAGAACTACAGGCCCTGGGTGCTGTCCTTGAGGAATTCCCGCACGTCTATATCCTCACCGACGAGATCTATGACGAAATCCATTTCGGCGACGGCCGGGTGACCAGCCTCGTCACGGCGGTTCCGTCCCTGCGCGACCGGATCCTGCTGGTCAACGGTGTCTCCAAGGCCTACGCAATGACCGGCTGGCGCCTTGGCTACGGGGTGGGCCCGGTACCCTTGATCGCTGCCATGAACAAGCTGCAGTCGCAGACGTCCTCATGCCCGTCCTCCATTAGCCAGGCAGCCGCGGCAGCCGCGCTGAACGGCGATCAGTCCTTCGTCCGGGACAGCGTGGAGGTATATCGCAAGCGCCGCGACGTCGCCGTCCAAGGCCTCAACGCCATTGACGGGCTGTCCGTCGCCGCCGCCGAGGGCGCCTTCTACGCCTACGTGAACTGCAGCGGCGTCATTGGCAAGACGGCTCCCGACGGGACGGTCATCGAAAATGACCAGGACTTCACGCTGTACCTCCTCAACGCGGCCGCGGTCGCCGTCATCCAGGGCTCGGCCTACGGACTAGGCCCCTACTTCCGGATCTCCTTTGCGACCTCGCTGGAGACCATCAACGCTGGCGTGGACTCGATCCGCAAGGCAGTCAGCGCCCTCAACTAAGCCCCACGGGCACCCCAGAAGTCAGCCAAGAGAAAGATTCAGAAAATGATCCACGTAAAGACCAAATTCCAGAGGCCCGACGCCGACGTCGTCAGCCGCCTCGCGGCGTTCTCCTCCGCGACCATCCACGAAGCACAGGGCCGCCGCGGCGCCCTGAGCTCGAAGATCAAGCCGATCGATCGCTCGATGTCCTTCTGCGGCCCGGCCGTCACCGTGGCCTGTGCCCCGCAAGACAACCTCATGCTGCAGGTTGCCATCCACTATGCTCAGGCCGGCGACGTCGTCTTGGTGGGGGCGCAGGAATTTTCCGACGCCGGCACTTTCGGCGACGTCCTGGGCAACGCCATGAAGGCCAAGGGCATTGCGGCCATGGTGACGGATTCCGGCGTGCGTGACACCCAGGACCTCATCGACCTGGGCCTGCCTGTTTTCTCCGGCAGCGTCTGCATCAAGGGCACGGTAAAGGAAACCCTGGGCCCGATCAACCACCCGCTCGTCTTCGGCGATGAGATCATCTACCCCGGAGACATCCTCCGCGGTGACGCCGACGGCGTCGTGGTGGTGCGCCGTGAGGAAGCTGAGGAGGTCATCGCACTCTCCCAGGCCCGCGACGACGCCGAACGCGAGCTCATCAAGGCCTACCACGCCGGAGGCACCACCATCGAGTTGTGCGGTCTGACGGAGAAGCTAAAGGCCAAGGGGCTCCTGGTCGAAGACTGATTGTCTCGCTGGGGCCGGTCACCGAATGCGGTGGCCGGCCTTTTGCGCGTCCGTTTCCGGGCACGAAGAAGGCGCCTTGCCAGGGGCACGGCGCCTTGCGTGGTGCGGCGGGTTGGAGAGGAGCCGACGACGGCGGGTGGCCGGTCGAATCAGTCCAGTCCGAGGCGTCCTGTACGGGCGTCGACCAGATACCACTCGATGCTGTGCCCGGCATGCGCCGGCATAAGGCTTCCTTCGAAGACGAAGAGAGGTTCGCCCACGCCACCCAAAGGACGCCAGAAACCATTCCTTGGGCAGTGGAATCCGGTCCGTGCACTGATCGTTCCGAGGGTTGGATTCGAAACCCAGCTGGTCTGGCTGATCCTTTTCACCGTTGTTCCTTTGATTGGGTTCACGGAATCCGTGAGCCGCTTTCGAATTACTTACTAATTCGATAATAGGAAATTAAGGCGCCCGTGAATAAGACCAAAGATGTCTGTCCGGATAAGGCAATGTTATGGATGGATCAGGCCTCGGATGGATCGGCCGCGTACTTGCTGATCAATTGTTGCTGCAGCATCTCCTTGACCAGGATGAGCACGGCCGAGGCGGCCTCGGACAGCGGCTCATGGTCGGGGGTGCACAGGGCAATCTTGCTCTGCAGGGCCGGTTCGACGATCCGCAATACCTTGAAGGTCTCATCGGGGAAGAGCGCATCAGCGGCGGATTTAGGTAGCACGGTGGCCCCGAGGTTCGCGCGAATGAGCCGAACAAGCGACGGAACGGATTCCACTTCGCCTACGAGCCGCAAGGGCAACCCTCGGTCGGCCAGCCCCTTCTCGATGATCTGGCGGAGGGTGTGGTTCTTTTCGGGGAGGAAAAGTCCAAGGCTGCTGGCTTCTTCGAGGGTGACTGTTGTTCGGCCCTGAGCCACATCGACGTCTTCATGGGTCACCAAGTGCAGGTCTTCCACAATCATGGTGGTGAACTGCACTCCGCGGATCTTCCCCGGCTCGTAGATCAGGGCCATGTCGAGGCGGCCATTCTTGATCGCCTCGCTCAGCACGCCGCCGAAGATCTCCGTCAGGTGCACCACAATGTCCGGGTAACGCCGGCCAACCTCGCGGATGATCTGCGGCGTCAGGCTGGAGGCCATGCTGTACGGTGCGATCGCGATGGACACCCTGCCGGACGGTGCCGCCCCGGACGTCGCTACGTCCTGCCGCGCTTGTTCGACGAGGCGCAGGATGGTCTGGGCATGGCGATACAGGGTGTGTCCTGCCGCCGTTGGCTCGACTCCTTGCTTGCTGCGGATCAGCAGGCGTTGCTTAAGGTCGCTTTCAAGCGCAGACACCTGCTGGCTGAGGGCAGGTTGGGCGACGTGGAGCGCCGCGGCGGCCTTGGTGATGCTCCCCGAATCGACGATCTTTACAAAGTACGAGAGCTTCCGAGTGTCCATGGGTCTGCCTTCCTCTAGGCCCCCACAGGGGCATAGATGCCATAAGGAAATTCTATGTGGGGACACACAATTAGTCTTTGTGTGACCTGTCTCTCAACGACTAATTTGAGATCCACATCCCCATGGTGATGTTTCCCAATCATTGCCGGCAGTTCGTTGACTCCCCATCAACCAAATTGCACCGATACCCAAATATAGACGCATTTGGGACGCTGCCCTACAAGTAGATCGTCACGTAAAGAGCACCCCATGAGACCTTCGGGCACATGGCCTTCGGGCCGACAGCATGCGATCACCCGGGCCGCCGGTGCGTCCGCGCCGAACCTGATCCCCGCCGGGATCTTCGCGTGCGGCACATGTGCTGTAGGTCATAACCGGGAGCTATCCCGTGATAGCGAATAGGTCTTTGTGCCGGAACTTCGTCGGTGCGAGACTTCTATCACCAAAGAATTATCGACAGTGCATCTGATTGAAGAATTTTAGCTAAACACTTTCAATCGAACAGGCAGCCGAATTCATCGGATATTCCAGCCGTTCCGTTTGTAGATTCACGGACGTATGGAATTGCGGGACGTCAATGCAGAACCACGGAAAGAGAACCACGTGAACCCGACAATTGATCTTGTAGCGGATCTTGGAGAGGGATTCGGTGCCTACACCATAGGCAGCGACTCCGATCTTCTGGAGATCGTTTCAAGCGCCAATATCGCTTGCGGGTTCCACGCAGGCGATCCCGACATCATGGACGCCACCGTTGCTGAGTGCGTTCGCCGCGGAGTCGGCATCGGAGCGCATCCGAGCTTCCCCGACCTCCGCGGCTTCGGTCGCCGGGACATGGGCCTCAGTGCTGACGAAGTACGTTCCGATGTTTTGTACCAACTCGGAGCCCTGTCCGGCTTCGCAGCTTTCCACGGAACCAAGGTCACCCACATCGCGCCGCACGGCCGGCTGGGAAACCTCGTAGCCGTGCGTGCGGACTACGCCGCCGCCGTGGCTGAGGCCGCCGCCCGGGTAGACAACGAACTCATCGTCGTCGCCCAGGAGGGCGAACTGGCCAAAGCGGCACGTTCCGCTGGTCTGGCCGTGGCCATTGTCGGCATCGTCGACCGCGCGTACCAGGAAGACGGCACGCTGGTTCCGCGGAGCCAGCCCGGCGCCGTCCTGCACGATCCCTCTGCGATTGTGGAGCGAACCGTCCGCATGGTCTGCGAAGGCAAGATCCGCTGCGCGAACGGCACCGACATCGACATTTCCACGGACACCGTCCTGCTTCATGGGGACAATCCGGGCGCCGTCGAACTTGCCCGGCTCATCCGCTCGGAGCTCATCTCGGCCGGCGTCCGGATCGCCCCGCTGGCAGAGGTCATGGATGCCAAGAGGAAGGCGGCCTGACATGTCCGTTCTTACTGCGGCTCCGACTGAGATCTACGAATCCGGAGACTCCGCACTGCGCGTCGTCGCCCTTGCTGAAGCAAGCGAGGACAACTGGCTGACAGTCCACCGTCTTGCGGACTGGCTGGAGAGCTGTGGTGCCGAGGGCCTTCACGGCGCGGTACCCACCTACGATTCCGTGCTGGTGGAATTCGACCCCGTCCTGGTGTCGGCACGCCAGGTGCGCGCGTTCGTCAAACTGGGACTCCTCGAAATGGGCCGTTCCGCCGGCGCCGCAACGGCTCCCCGTGAGTTTGATGTCCCCGTGGTGTACGGGGGAGAATATGGTCCCGACCTGGAGAAAGTAGCCGAATACCAGGGCATCGACGCTGAGGAAGTCATCCGCCTCCACATCGAAAAGACGTACACCGTCCGATGCCTGGGTGCTCCTGCCGGCTCGCCAATGATGGACGGCCCCGCGTTCCCCAAGCCTGTGCCGCGCCTCAAGGATCCGCGCCTTAGCGTCCCCGCAGGGGCAGTGGCAGTGGCAGGACGCCAAGCCGTCATCGCTCCCGCGTCTGCGCCGGGGGGTTGGTGCGTCATCGGTCAGACCCCTTTGACCGTCCTGAACATTCGCCGTGAACCACTGGTCCCCTACAAGCCCGGAGATATTCTTCGGTTCCGTCGTATCGAGGCCGGAGATTTCGACTCGTACGTCGGCAGGGAATTGGAACCACGGCCATGAGCGGACACATTCTCATCCAGCAGCCCGGCAACGCCGTGGTCACTGACCTTGGCCGGTTCCGCGGACCCCGCTTTGGACTGCCTGTCAACGGCGCCCTGGACCAGTATTCGGCCAGGGCCGCCAACATCCTGGCCGGCAACCTGGACAACGATCCCCTGGTGGAGATCACGGCTCTCGACTTCAGAATGAAGGCTCACTCCGACATCCTGATCGCCGTTACGGGGGCTCCGCTGACACTCACCGTCGGAGGGCGTCCGTGCAGCCAGTGGGAACCGGTTTCGGTCCGTGCGGGCGAGACGGTGGCCATCCGGGGAATCAACCGGGGCCTCCGTGCATACCTGGCCGTCCACGGCTCGGTGGAGGCACCGACTTTGCTGGGCAGTTGCGCTCCGGACACGGTTGTGGGCTTCGGCCTGCAGCTCAAGGATGGAACCACGCTCCTCACCCGCCGCAGTGTGGGCCCTGTTCGCCAGCCGTACTTCGACCTTCCGCTCTTTCGCCTTTGCCTTGAACGGCCGAACATGGGGCAGGAACTGCTGGTCGACGTGACCGACGGACCGGATGTCGCCGACTTCGGCGATTCCGCCGGGTTGCTCTTCACATCGGAGTACGCCGTGAGTGGCCGGAGCAATCACATCGGCTTGCGGCTCGGCGGCGAACTTCCGGAAAGAACCTCAAGTGGCGAAGTGCTTTCACGCGGGGTGCCGGTGGGAGCCGTCGAGGTTCCCTCCCGGGAAGAGTTGCTGGTACTGCATCGGGGACGCGGCGTCACTGCCGGATATCCGGTCCTCGCTGTGGTCACCAGTAATGGCCTGGACATCCTTGCTCAAGCCCGCCCGGGCGACAAGGTCCACTTCAGGAAAACAACAGTGGCGGAGGCAACTTCCGCCCACCGGCGCTCGCGGGCGCAGCTTGAATCCCTCCGCGAATCAGTCAACACAGTCTTCGGACTACTTGGCATTGGATGCCGACCCCAGTGGCAGGACCTCCCGGTTGCGGCATGCAGCTAAGAACCCGTCGTCAAAACCAATAGGCGTTGCTACGCTCAACATCAAGAAGGAAATGTCATGACCGCTAACACCAACGCTGCACAAGTGCAGCATGAACGGCTCACAGGCCGTCAAACGCGCAAGGTTGTCACCGCAGGCTGCGTTGGCATCTTCGTGGAACTCTATGACAACGGCATCTTCGCCTTCATGGCTGGAACGCTTGCCTTAGTGTTCCTCGCCCCGGGCAACCCGGACAACGCCCTGTTGTTCGTCTTCGCCGGCTACGCAGTATCGTTCTTCGTCCGGCCCCTTGGCGCAGTTGTTTGCGGTTACTTGGGCGACCGGATCGGCAGACAAAAGCTACTGGTCTTCGTCATTCTGCTGATCAGCGTGGCCACCGCCGGTATCGGAATCCTGCCCACTTACGCGGCTATCGGCATCGCGGCGCCCATCCTGCTCGTCCTCTTGCGGCTCCTGCAGGGCTTCTCGGTTGGCGGCGAAGCCGCCGGCGCCATGACCTTCTTGGCTGAGCACGCCCCCGAGGGCAAGCGCGGCATCATCACCTCTTACGCTCAGATCGCTTCGTTCGCAGCCCTGCTCACCGGTACCCTTGTGGCGTTCTCCATGTCTCCTTGGCTCACCGCGGCTGCCATCGACGGCGGCGGCTTCGGCTCCTTCGCTTGGCGCGTTCCGTTCCTAGTCGCCATTCCGATGGGCGTCATCGGCTTCTACATCCGCAAGGCCATCAGCGACACCCCCAACTTCACGAAGCTCAAGGAAGCGGGCGGCCTCTCCAAGAACCCGCTCAAGGAAGCCTTCCAGTCTGCTGAGCACCGCCGGGCAATGGTTCTGGCCCTCTTCATCCCGCTCATGAACGGCTCCGGCTACTACGTCCTGTTCTCCTACATGCCCACCTTCCTCAAGGGCAAGCAGCTGAACTTCACCATCGGCGAGGCGCTGTTCATCACCGCCTGCAGCCTGGTTGTCATCTGCATCGCCATTCCTTTCATGGGTGCCCTGTCCGACCGCATCGGCCGCAAGAAGGTCATCGCCGGCTCTGCCATTGCCATGACCATCCTGGGCATCCCGTCCTACGCCCTCATCGCAACGGGAAACATGGGCCTGGCTATCCTCGGCGCCTCCATCATGGCCGTTGTCTTTGCTGGCCACACGGCCGTCATCCACATCCTGATCGTTGAGTTGTTCCCCACCAGGGTCCGGTATTCCGCCTACGGCCTCGGCTACAACATCTCCTCCGCGCTCTTCGGCGGAACGGCCCCGTTGCTGATGACCTGGCTCATCAGCAGCACCGGCAACATCTACATGCCCGCCTTCTACGCAGTCATCACGGCCCTCGGCACGCTTGCAGCCGTGAGCACGGTCAAAGACCGGGCCCACGAACCCCTCCGCGACGCTTAGGCGCCACTGACCTCTGGGCACACTTCGTGTCCCCATTCCCCACCTTTTGGAGAAGTAATGTCTTTTTCCGACTACAACACCGCCCTCGTCACCGGAGCGTCAACCGGTATGGGGGCCGCGATTACCGAGCGCCTGGCCAAGAGGGGCCTGACCGTTCATGCGGTGGCCCGCAACGAGGAACGTCTCAGTGAATTGGCCGATCGTACGGGAGCCATCCCCCACGTAGTGGACCTGACCGACACAGCGGCCCTGACCGCCGTCGTGAGTGACCTGAAGGTCGACGTCCTGGTCAACTGTGCTGGCGTTTCGCGGCCCGGCAACCTCCTGGACTCATCCGAGCAGGACATCGACGAGCTCATCGACGTCAACCTTCGCGGCTTGCTTCAGCTCACGCGGCTTGTCCTGCCGGGGATGGTGGAGCGCGACCTCGGCCACATCATCAACATCAGTTCCATCGCCGGCGTCTACAACTTCTACGGCCACACGGTCTACCACGCCACCAAGGCGGCGGTGCACCAAATCTCCCGGCAGCTCAGGAATGACACGGTTGGCAAGCGCATCCGCGTGACGGAGATCTGCCCCGGCCGGGTGGAAACCGAGATTTTCGGCCGGAACATGGGTGGCACGCCTGAAGCCATGGAAGAAGCTTGGAAGACGTACTACGAAGGCTACGAGTCGCTGACCACCGACGACATCGTCAACGCCCTCGACTACGCCATCGAAACCCCGCGCCACGTCAACGTGGGCATGCTTGAGCTCATGCCCACGTTCCAGGTCCCCGGTGGTCTCACCTTCGACCGGCGCTAACCGCCGCCTCGCCTGAGGCGACCCAAAAGGTTCCGGTGACATCACTCCCGTCACCGGAAATACAAGCTGGCGGCCGCGAATTTCGCGGCCGCCAGCACCCGTTTCCCGGGAGTGTCAGTGAGAAGGGCGACGCGCGCCCTGGCTCCTGGCAAGCTTCTTGGAGGGCCCGACGTCGGGCGCTCAGTCCTCGTGGAGCGCTTGCGTCAGGTGGTGCGTGGGGATGCGGTCGCGGTCGTAGGTGATTTCCGTGTAGCCGTGCGGTTCCGGCCTGCCGTCGTGCCCGAGGTTGACGAAGACGATTTCCTCGATGGTCAGGATGCTCTCGCGAGTGATCATGTTGCGCACCTCCGCCCGCATCGTCAATGAGGTCCGGCCGAAGCGGACTGCCGTGAGGCCCATTTCCACCAGATCGCCTTGGACGGCTGAGCTCACGAAGTTGATTTCGGAGATGTACTTGGTGACGGCGCGGCCGTTTCCAAGCTGGAGGATCGCGTAGATTGCCGCTTCCTCGTCGATCCATTTCAGCAGGCTTCCACCGAACAGAGTGCCGTTGGCGTTGAGGTCCTCCGGACGTACCCATTTGCGGGTCCGGAACGTGATGTCAGCCTTTTCCATAATGCGAGATTAGCCGAGGCCGGGCGCCCGCGTCTTGTACGGCGTGCCATGCTTCGCGGGACTCCGTAACATGGATAGGGTGCACCCGGTTCAGGGCACAACACGACACACGCCGATTCGCGCACCATGCGGCACGCCGGGGACGCGCTGGAGGAACACCATGAAGATCGACAATACCCACCGTAGTGCTGGGCTCGCCGCCCGGCCTTCCGGCTGGAACCGCTGACCATGCCACCGTTGGACGTTGTGCTGGGCGCCTGGTCAATGAATTGGCCTGCCTTGGTCATTCTTGTTGCCGCCGTCATCCTGGATTTAAAGGGCCTGGTTGCCGCCAAGCGCCGGGAGATCCGCTGGCCCTGGTGGAATTCGTTTGCCTTCTTTGCCCTTGGCCTCGGCAGTTTCGCTGCCCTCAGTTTTGGATTCCCGGGCACCTACAGCCACGACCTGCGGTGGGCTTTCACCCTCAAAGTGACGTCTTACCTGTTTGTGGTCCCATTGTTGATTGGCCTGGGAAAGCCGCTAACGCTGGCAAGGCAGACCCTGGGCCCAGTGGGCGCAGAACGGGTGGAAGCGGTCCTCGGGCATCGGCTCGTTCGCATGCTCAGCAACACCCTCATAGCGGCCTTTCTGGGGCTCGCCATGTTCACGGTGTTCCTGACCCCGCTGTTCTATGTGCTCCGGACCAACCCGGTCGCCGACATCATCCTGACTTTGCTGGTGCCTGTCATGGGCCTCCTCATGACGGTTCCGATCATGGAAGACGGCGCAGGACGCACTGGATCGCTCATTGTGGTCGAGTTCATTTTCGTATTCATCGAGTTGCTTGCCGACGCCGTGCCGGGCGTCCTGATGCGCCTCAGCCCGGGAATTCTCGACGGCGCCGCCTCAGTTTTGGGCAATCAACCGGGCTGGTTCCCCTCACCGCTGCGCGACCAGCAACTCGCCGGGGACCTGATGTGGTTCCTCGCGGAGATCGTGGACCTTCCCCTCATCATCCTGATGTTTGTCCGGTTCTCCCGTAGCGACAAACACGAGGCCAAGAGCTTCGACGACCTGAGCGATGAAGAAATCGAAGCCCTGAATCGGGCACATCTGGGCCAGGGCGGACGCAGCTTGGATTGATCCGGGGCGGCTCTTAGGCCATCGCGGTGTGCGATGCGCTGTGCGAATCGATCGGCTTCGCGTAGCACTGCGAGTGGCTGACACCGATGTATGGACCGAAGTTGGGCACTGCGGCGAAGCCGGCGCTTTCGTAGAAGCTGCGACCATCCGATTGGGCCGATCCAGCTTCCGCCGTGATCACACTGAAGCCGTGGGAGTGCGCTTGCGCTTCCAGCGCGGCGAGGATGGAGCTCGCCACTCCCGACCCCCTAGCGTAAGGGACAACGTAGAGGCGTTTGATTTCTGCGGTCTCGGCGTCCAAGATCCGCAGACCGCCGCAACCCAGGGGCTGTCCTGAGCACTTTTCGTAAGCCACGACGAAAACGGCAGTATCAGCTTCCGATGGTGCGGGTCCGGGCTCGTGGTCTGAGTTACCGAATCGCGAGTCCAGTTCCGCTTGCTGGGCGGCGCGAAGGTCTGCACCCACTGGGTTCGCCCAGGTGACCTGTTTGATGTTGAGCCGCGGATTAGTCTGCATCGGAACCTCTTTCGCCGGAGGGGGTTATGCAAATCAAGCCTAAGAAGCGGGGGTTACCGCGGTGTTTCCTCCGCGTAAGCGTCCGGAGAAATACCGGCGCGTTGGGCTGATCTTCAGACAGGCGTTATTCGAGTGCGTCGCCCGTGGGATCCTCTGCTGTCCGGTCGGCAAAGGCAAGTCCGCCCACAGGGCTTTGGTCCCAATGCAGCAGGCGCCAGCCACTGTCCGGGTCGCCTTCGAGCACTACGATTCCGGTGTTCTGCAGCTGGTGGGTGGCGGCGAACTCGCGGCCGACACCGACTGCACGGCGCCCGGCCCAGCAACGGATCGCGGCACCATGGCTGACCACGACGGCGGTCTCGTCCCCCGCCGCCGCCACCTTGGCGATGGCTGCGTCGTAGCGGGCGAAGAACTCGTGACCGTCACCTGCTCCCGGCATGCGGACGTCCAATTCGCCGTCGGTCCAGGCAAAAACCGTGCTCATGTACCGGTGGTGCGATTCGTGGTCGGTGAGCTTCTCCAAAGCACCCGCCTCGATCTCCTGCAGACCCTCCAACACGGTGGTCTCGAGTCCCAGGGCTTTGGCGAGTGGAGCGGCGGTCAGTTGGGTACGGATCAGGGTGGACGCATAGATGGCCGTGATGTCTTCGTTGGCAAGGGATGCAGGGAGTGCGGCGGCTTGACGTTCGCCGAGTTCAGTCAGCCCCGGACCGGGAAACGCTGTGTCCAATTGGCCCAAGACGTTTCCGGGGGTTTGCCCGTGGCGGATAAGCAAGAGCCTCATGCTGACACAGTCCTAACAGTCGATTCGGAATGCCGGAACCACGTGCGTTGCGACCCGGTGACTTTCAGCCAATCAGGCCCGGCACCTAGGCGCCGGGCCGACACGCCGTTCGGTCGGCAGCGCAGCCGGTGAGCGACCGGGGCAGGCGACCGGGGCAGGCGACCGGAGCAGGCCCCGACGGCGGGCAAGAGCAGACGCCGACCGCAAGCGACCGGAGCGGGCCCCGACGGCGGGCAAGAGCTCTGTGCCCTGGCCCGCCGTCGAACGGCGGCCACTGTTTCCGCAGTGCTGCGTTCTACTTCAGGTGGTCCACAAGCTGACTGGCGATACCGGTGTACTTTCCCGGAGTCAGGGCCAGCAGCCGCGCCTCGGCCCCGGGGGACAGCCCCAAACCGGAGACGAACTCCTGCATACGGGCGGCGTCGACACGCTGGCCGCGGGTGAGATCCTTGAGACGCTCGTACGGGTTCTCCATGCCCTCAACGCCGGCGATGGCCTCCGCCCGCATGACCATCTGGATGGCTTCGCCCAGGACTTCCCAGTTTGTGTCGAGATCGGCCGCCAGTACCTCCTCGGCAACGTCCAAGGCCTTCAGTCCCTTGGCGACGTTTGAGATTGCAAGCAGCGAGTGCCCGAATGCGACGCCGATGTTGCGCTGCGAGGAAGAGTCCGTGAGGTCTCGCTGCCACCGGGAGGTAACCAGAGTGGCGCCCAGAGTGTCCAGCAGTCCGTTGGAGATCTCAAGGTTGGCCTCGGCGTTTTCGAAGCGGATCGGGTTGACCTTGTGCGGCATAGTGGAGGACCCGGTGGCGCCTGCGACCGGGATCTGGCGGAAGTATCCGATGGAGATGTAGCTCCAGATGTCCGTGCAGACGTTGTGCAGGATGCGGTTGAAGCGCGCAACGTCGGCGTAGAGTTCAGCCTGCCAATCGTGGCTCTCGATCTGGGTGGTCAGCGGGTTCCAGGTCAGGCCCAAGCCCTCAACGAAGGACTGGGCTACGGCCTGCCAGTCGGCGCCTGGAACGGAAGCGACGTGTGCCGCGTACGTACCGGTAGCCCCGTTGATCTTGCCCAGATATTGGGTCTTGGAAACGCGGTCCAACTGACGGTTCAGGCGATGCGCGATGACTGCCAGTTCCTTGCCCAACGTGGTGGGCGTGGCGGGCTGGCCGTGCGTGCGGGAAAGCATGGGGACGGCGCGGTTTTCCTCGGCCATCGCTTCGATCTGCTTCACCAAGGCGCTGGCCGCGGGGAGCCAGACCTCCTCGACGGCGCCCTTGACGCCCAAGGCGTAGGAGAGGTTGTTGATGTCCTCCGACGTGCAGCCAAAGTGCACCATTGCGGTCAGGTTCTCGATACCGATCGCGGGAAGGCGGCGGGCGATGTAGTACTCAACAGCCTTGACGTCGTGGACGGTGACTGCTTCGATTTCGGCGAGTTCCGTGACCGAACCGGCATCGAACTCGGTGACGATGCCGCGCAGCTTCTCCTGCTGTTCGGGGGTCAAGGGTCCGGCGCCAGGGAGCACATTGTTGTTGGTCAGATGGATGAGCCACTCGACTTCGACGGCCACACGGTCACGGTTGAGGGCGGCCTCGGAAAGGTAGTCGACCAGGGGAGCGACGGCGGACTGGTACCGGCCGTCCAGCGGGCCAAGGGCGATCGGCTCCGGCGACGCGGCGAGGGCCAGGCGTCCAGAGGGCGTACGGGTAACAGCGGCGGCGACGGTTTCAGGCATGAGGCAATTCTTTCATGAACTCGCTCAGCGTCATTAAGCGGTACTTCTCTATGTGCAAAACCACTCGGCTTCCCCTCCACAGCCATGTTTCCAGCAGTTTGTCCACATAGCCCGCCAAGGCGGTTCCGCACTCATCGGGGCCCAACGTAGCGTCGATGCCACGACATCAACTCGTACCTACAGGAGGACTACGTCATGAGCGTCATTCAGGTGGCGGCTGGGGGACCGGATCTGGATTCCCAGCAATGTGTTTCGCGTGGAGCGGAGGTCCGGCAGCTCGGATGGCGGATGGCCGCCTGTGCAGACCGGGCCGACGCCGTGCTTGCCAAGCTGGCGCAGCTGCAGCTGGACCGCTGGGAGTCGCCGGCGGGCCGCGCCTACAGGACGACTGTCGCTTTGCAGGCCGCGTCCCTCCGAAAGGGGCGTGATGCCTTGCGCGAGGCAGCCGCGGTGACTCTTCGGCATTCCCAGAATGTGGCATCGAACGGCCAGCCAGGCTTCTGATGGTCGAGATCGCTCCCGTCGCCTGGGGTGGGTCGCCGCGCCCCAAAGCACCCGAGCCGGACGGCCCACTGCGTATTCGCGGCGGCGTCGGCGGAATCAATTTCCAATTCGAGGAGCTGCTTACTGGCGCAACCGCGCTGGACGAGCTCGTACACCAACTGGAGGCCATTGAAGTAGAGGCCGAGGCAGTGCGGGCGGCTCTCTTTCCACATCAAGCCTCCTCCTACACAAGCGGAAGCAACGCCATCATTGCTGTCGGGGAAAGTGGCCGGGACATCGGGCGGGTCCGTGAGCAGCTTCAGCGGATTGGCAACGATGTCAGGGCAAGCCACCGTGAATATGAGTTTGCGGAATCACATGCGGCGATCCGCCTTCGAATGGGCTTGGGAATGCCAGTCCTCGGGACTGGTCCCGGCCCCCTTGACCTTGGCTGGCGGGGCGCAACGGAAGGAGTCGTCCGGGATTTGACCCGGATATTGGAACTGATGATGGGGTTGCCCCCGGTGGCGGCCAACCTTGCAGGGGCGATGGTTGGCCCCACCGACGTCGGCGCCGTTTTGAGAGCCATCGTAGCCACCCCTGGGTTGGCGTTCCTGAGGCCACGTCCCATCAACGTCAGTCGAGGCGAGACCACCACGAAAAGCATGGACCTGTCGGCTTCAGGATTGCTCCGGGAGCTAGACCACGTCTCAGCTAGTTCGGAGGGCGAAATTGAAGTAGCGCAAGTAGATAAGGACGGAGAACGGGCATGGGTGGTGTTGATTCCGGGTACTCAACCGGGAAATCCGCCAGGGGGTAGCAATCCATTGGACGAGGCCGGTATTGCCGAAGCGCTGGGCTACGAGTCGGCAGAAACCAGCAAAGCCATCCGTCAGGCGTTGCGCGAGGCAGGTGCGGTTGCGGGCGAGTCGGTGGTGGCCGTGGGCCACAGCCAGGGCGGGATCCATGCAATGAACCTGAGCAAGGACAAGGCGTTCCTCGCCGAGTACGACCTCAAGTTTGTCGTGACGGCAGGATCGCCTGTCGGGGGAATCACGCCGCAAGCGGGTACCGGCAGCTTGCACTTGGAGCACAAAGACGATTGGGTCCCAGGTGCTGACGGCAAAGCCAATGCTGATACCAAGGACAGGGTCACGGTCACCTTGACCAATCCGCCGAGCCTGGCCCCAGGGGAAGACCCAGGCCGCCTGGGTCCCGCGCACAAGCTCTCGCACTACGAGGAAGGGGCGAAGCTGGTGCAGCTCAGTTCCGATCCTTCCCTGGCGGCGTCCACAGCGACTCTGGGCGGGATACTGGGCGCTGGCGGCATGGCCAAGGTCAGCAGGTTCAAATTGGGTCGTGAAGCTCCCCAGCCTGTACGGGTTCCGGTTCCCCGGGTGCCTGTGCCCTCCCCATCGGTTCCCGCTCCGAGGGTCGAGCAGCCCGTCCTGTCAGATTTCCGCTCCGGATCGGGAGCACGGTGAGGAAGCTGTTCGAACAGGCTGCTTCCAGTCTTCCTAGCGCCTGTTAGCGCCCGGAATCCAGCTAGCCACGACTGAAATCAGGCTGATGATGATAGCGGCGAGAACTGCGGTCCAGAAAAAGCGATCGATGGTGAGGTGTACCGGCGTGTAGCTGCTTAGCCAAGCTGTCAGTGACAGCATGGCGGCGTTGATGACAATCGTGAACAAGCCGAGAGTCAGGATTGTGATTGGAAGGGAGAGTAGCTTGACCAATGGCCGCACAAAGGCATTCACGATGCCAAAAATGAGCCCTATGAAGAGATAGGCAAGAACCACGCCCAAGGTATCGCTGCCTTGTGTGACCCCCGCGTTGTTGACTGCGTTGGTGGTTGCCGAGGTGGAAATATCCATCCCAGGCAGAATCCAGCTGGCAACCCAGAGGGCCAGCCCGTTGATCAGGACACGCACAATGAATGAACCCATGCGCCCATGCTTTCACATGCGCCGACCGGAAAGCCCACCCTCACGTCCCGAATGCCTACAAGTAGGCTGGTGCCATGAATTCTTCTGACAACGCACCGGAGGGCGTGCGTCCCCGCCCGGTTGTGGACAGGCTCCCCAAATACGCCGCAGGCAAGCCTCCCGCAGCCATAGAAGGCCTGACCAGTTACAAACTGTCTTCCAACGAAAACCCGTTGCCCCCGATCCCCGCGGTGCTCCGGGCTATTGCCGACCAGTCTGACATCAACCGGTACCCGGACCCTCTCTCCACCAAGCTGCGCACGGCGCTCGCTGAATTTCTAGGAATCCCCGCGGACGACGTCGTCACGGGAGCCGGAAGCCTCGGGGCCCTGAACCAGATTCTTTCCACGTTTGCAGGACAGAACCACGACGGCAAAGCCGATGAGGTCATCTACGCCTGGCGCTCCTTCGAGGCCTACCCCATCTGCGTAGGATTGGCCGGTGCGGAGAGTGTCCAGATCCCTTTGCTTTCCGACGGACGCCACGACCTCGAGGCCATGGCAGCTGCGGTCACCGTCCGCACCAAGGTGATTTTGCTTTGCACGCCCAACAACCCCACGGGCCCCATCCTCACTGCGGAGGAAACGGAGCGATTCATCCAGTCGGTGCCTGCTGGCGTGGTTGTCGTTATTGATGAGGCCTACCAGGAGTTCGTTCGGGACCAGAACGCCGTGGACGGCATCAAGCTATACCGCAAGTACCCCAATGTGGTTGTCCTCCGCACGTTCTCCAAGGCTCACGGCCTTGCAGGCCTGCGCGTTGGATACAGCGTTGCCGGTCCGGATCTCACCCAGCACCTGCGAGTCGCAGCCACGCCCTTTGCGGTGTCACAGATAGCTGAACGCGCCGCTATTACCTCCTTGCAGAATTTCGACCAGGTTGTTGAAAGGGTACAAAGCCTGGTTGATGAGCGGGACCGGGTGACCGCCGGGCTCAGGGAGTTGGGATGGTTCATCCCTGAGGCCCAGGGCAACTTCGTCTGGTTGAATCTGGGAGATAACAGCGCCGAATTCGCCGCCCTGGCAGGCGAACGGGCGTTGTCCGTGCGTGCTTTCGGCAACGAAGGTGTCCGGGTCAGCATCGGAGAGGTTGAGGCCAACACCCGATTCCTGGAGCTCTGTGCGTCCTATACAAAAGCGCCGCAGGCTTCCTAGCGGTTAACAAATGCCCCTGCGTCCCTTACTGCGGATAAAGTAAGGGACGAAAACCAAGATATGCCGATTCCGGAATGCATTCCGGAGTCGGCATATATCAGCGAAATATTTGCTCAGCGTCGGGCTGAAGCAGGCAAGGAGACGGAATGGGCGCAACTCAATTGCCCACCCCCGGGATCAACGGGACGGGACTGGACCTGCAGTCTCCTGCGGGAGGCGCTTCCAGTGATCCCGCAGCCGAGATGATCCAGCTGCTGGGGCCGGACGGCAAGCTAGGAACCGATCCTGTCTTCTCGGACTACGCCAAGCGTCTTGAGCCGGAGCAGCTACGGGGTTTCTATGCCGACATGGCCAAGGTCCGCCGTTTCGACCAGGAGGCCACCGCTCTCCAGCGGCAAGGCGAGCTGGCCCTTTGGGTCCCCCTGACCGGTCAGGAAGCCGCCCAGATCGGCTCCGGACGGGCCACCCAGCGGCAGGACTACATCTTCCCCACGTACCGTGAGCATGGCGTTGCGTTGACTCGCGACGTGGATCTGGCCGAACTCCTGAAGCTGTTCCGCGGAATTTCCAATGGCGGCTGGGATCCCACTGAGAACAACTTCCATCTCTATACCCTGGTGCTGGCGGCCCAGACGCTGCATTCAGTTGGCTACGCCATGGGAATCCAGCGGGACCAGAAATTCGCAGAAGCCAACGGTTCCAACGACCCGAAAGCTGCTGTCGTGGCCTACTTCGGCGACGGCGCAAGCTCCGAAGGCGACGTCCATGAATCCATGGTCTTCGCGGCGTCCTACAACGCTCCGGTGGTGTTCTTCTGCCAGAACAACCACTGGGCCATCTCGGTACCCACTGAGGTCCAGACGAAAGTTCCCCTTTTCAACCGGGCCAAGGGATACGGCTTCCCGGGCATCCGGGTGGACGGTAACGACGTCATCGCAGTCCATGCGGTCACCGAATGGGCCCTTGAGCATGCACGCGAGGGCCGCGGTCCCGTGCTCATTGAGGCATATACATATCGCGTCGGCGCGCACACAACGGCGGACGACCCCACCAAGTACCGCGAATCCGCTGAAGAACAGGCCTGGCGCGGCAAGGATCCGCTGGATCGCTTGGAGAAGTACCTTCGCAACGAGGGCCTGGCCGACGAAGCTTTCTTTGAGCAAGTCAGGGTCGACGGAGACAAACTCGCAGCCCACGTCCGCAGCACCACCCAAAACTTGAAGGGCCCTGACTTCCGCGAGTCATTCGCCGGAGTCTATGCCGAGCCGCACCCGCTGGTGGCCGAGGAACTTGCCTGGTTCGAGGAATACTCCGCCGGATTCGAAGGCGACCACGAAGACGGAGGCAAGTAACTGATGACCACCATGACCATTGCCAAGGCCATCAACGAAGGCCTGCGTGCCTCGCTCACCAACAACCCGAAGTCCCTGCTCATGGGCGAAGACATCGGGCCTCTGGGCGGCGTCTATCGCGTGACTGACGGACTTATCAGGGACTTCGGCGCAGACCGGGTAGTTGATACCCCCCTGGCAGAGTCCGGCATCGTCGGCACCGCGATTGGCCTTGCCTTGCGCGGCTACCGTCCCATCTGCGAAATTCAGTTCGATGGTTTCGTTTTCCCCGGCTTCAACCAGATCACCACCCAGCTGGCCAAGATGCACTCTCGCAGCGGCGGCAAACTGACCGTTCCCGTGGTCATCCGCATCCCCTATGGCGGCGGCATTGGCTCGATCGAACACCACTCGGAATCGCCGGAGGCCCTGTTCGCCCACACGGCGGGCCTGCGCATCATCACCCCGTCCAACTCACACGACGCCTACTGGATGATCCAGCAGGCCGTCGACTGCACGGACCCGGTGATCTTCTTCGAGCCCAAGCGCCGTTACTGGCTCAAAGGCGAGGTTGACACCGAAAACCCCGGACCGGCGTCGGACCCGTTCCAGGCGCACGTCCTCTGCGAAGGTTCCGACGCCACCATCGTGGCGTACGGTCCGCTGGTTCCCGTTGCCCTGGCCGCCGCAGCAGCGGCGGAAGAGGACGGACACAGCATTGAAGTGATCGATCTCCGCTCGATTTCCCCCATCGACTTCGACACCGTCACGGATTCCGTCAAGAAGACCGGCCGCCTAATCGTTGCGCACGAGGCGCCGACGTTCGGTGGTATCGGCGGCGAGATCGCTGCGCGGATCAGTGAACGTGCATTCCTGCACCTTGAGGCCCCGGTCATCCGGGTGGGCGGTTTCCACATGCCGTATCCCGTGGCCAAGGTTGAAGAGGACTACTTGCCGGACATCGACAAGATCCTTGAAGCCTTGGACCGTTCCCTGGCCTACTAGCCGCCCCTGATTGCACCCTCCGCCACGCGGACGGGCCAGCCGAAATCGAGGACCTAAGTGACTGTTAAGAAATTCAACTTGCCGGATGTCGGCGAAGGCCTGACTGAGGCAGAAATTGTCTCCTGGAAGGTCAAACCCGGGGACACCGTGGCTATCAACGACGTCATCTGCGAGATCGAGACCGCCAAGTCCCTCGTGGAATTGCCGTCCCCATATGCAGGCACGGTGGCGGAATTGCTCGTCCCTGAGGGGATCACGGTTGAAGTGGGAACCGCGATTATCGGCATCTCGGACAATGCCCCGGATGAGGCAGCGCCCGCATCGGCACCCGTCGCGCCGCTCGCCGCACAGCCTGCGGCTCCGGCCAGTCCTGCCGCCGAACAAGTCTTCGAGGCCTCGATGTACGGCAAGCTGCCCGAAGACCCGGGAACGTCCGACGGCGGTCCGGCGGGCGGTCCGCTAGTGGGCTCCGGTCCCAAGGCCGACGCCGTCAAGCGCCGCCCGCGTAAGCGCCCGGAAGTGGTCGCCTCCGTTGTTGCGGCCGCCTCGGCTGCGGCCACCGCCTCTGCGACCCCCGCAGCCGAGCCGTCGGCGCCGGCCCGCACCGTCGAACTCGCAGCACCGGCGCCCGCCGGCGGGCGGTCCGCGGCCGCGACCCAGGGAGCAACGACCCAAGAAACCGCGACTCAGGCGCCGGGCCTCACGGGCCTTGGTGCAACCGTCAGCGGCATCGTCAACCGCGTCTTGGCCAAGCCTCCGGTGCGCAAGATCGCCCGCGAACTGGGCATTGACCTGGCCGACGTCGTTCCCACGGGGACACGCGGTGAAGTGACTCGCGAGGATTTGGTCAGCTACCAGTCGCAGCGCGATGCCGAACTGGACCAGGCCGACAAGTTCTGGGGTGCGTCCAAGAAACCGCAGGATCAGCGTGTGGAACGGATTCCCGTGAAGGGTGTCCGTAAGGCAACAGCCAAGGCGATGGTGGAATCGGCCTTCACGGCGCCGCACGTGAGTATCTTCGTGGACGTCGATGCCAGCCGCACCATGGAATTCGTCAAGCGCCTCAAGGCCTCCAGGGACTTTGAGGGCATCAAGGTGTCGCCGCTGCTGATCCTCTCCAAGGCTGTCATCTGGGCGGCGGCCCGCAACCCAAGCGTCAATGCGACCTGGGTGGAGAACGCCGACGGCAAGGGCAACGCGGAGATCCACGTCAAGCACTACATGAACCTCGGCATTGCGGCCGCCACTCCGCGCGGGCTCATGGTGCCGAACATCAAGGATGCCCAGGACCTTTCACTCAAGGAACTGGCCCTCGCGCTCAACGAGCTAGCCAGTACGGCGCGCGCGGGCAAGACCCAGCCTGCGCAGATGCAGGGAGGCTCGCTGACTATCACCAATGTCGGCGCCTTGGGTATCGACACTGGAACGCCCATCATCAACCCGGGCGAGGTGGCGATCGTCGCGTTCGGCACCATCAAGCAAAAGCCTTGGGTGCTGGATGGCGAAGTCATCCCTCGCTGGATCACGACACTGGGCGGCTCGTTCGACCACCGGGTGGTGGACGGGGACCTCTCCGCCCGCTTCATGGCCGACGTCGCATCCATCCTCGAAGAGCCGGCGCTGCTGCTTGACTGAGCAGTGCGGCGTTGGAGGGCGGCAGCGCGGCGTTGGAGCACGGCAACGCCGCGCTGGGGGAGGGAGGCACCGTGTTGCGCGGATCCTGACCGAGGTCTTCCAGCCGCCTGCCGTTGTGTCCATCCTGCTGCTCATCAGCCCAGCTGTGGAACCGGGTTTCCCGGGGACAATTTGGTACGGGGTCCTTGGGGCACTCTTTGTGTGCGTACTGCCGCTGGCCTATGTGTTGGTCCTGGTGAGGCTCGGCAAACTGAGTGACCACCACGTCAGCGACCGCGAGGAGCGTACTCGTTTGCTGATGCTTGCGCTTGTGTCGGTGGTTCTCGGACTGCTTGTACTCAACCTCATCCACGCCCCCACCAGCGTCTCAGTGATGATCCTTGCCCTGATTGGCGGGATCGCGGTGTTGGCCGCGGTCAGCCTCGTGTGGAAGATGAGCGGTCATGCCTCGGCAATCTCCGCTGCCGCAGTCATTGCGGCGCTGATGTTCGGACCGGCGTGGCTGCCGCTACTGCTTCTGGTGCCCGCCGTCGGCTGGTCCCGGGTGGTGCTGCGGGACCATACCCGCGGCCAGGTCATCGCCGGTTCATTGTTCGGCGGTGTGGTCATCGCGGGCCTTTGGTGGGTCCTGCGGGGTTGGGTGATCTAGTAAGACGTGTAGCTGACCGCGAGATCGCGCAATTGCTGGTCGCTCATGCCGCCGATCATTCCAAACGAGAGCACCATGGCCAGGGCACCAACGGCCAACATGGCGGAACCAACCACAAGCAACAACTTCCAGTCGGAACGCATGATGCTGCGGAACGTCTCAGGCATCTGCAGCAGCGGGGAAATCATGTTTGGAGCGCTGTCTACGGAGCCGTCATCGAGAAGTGCCACGATGCGATCATTCGCGCGGTCGAAGCGCATGGAGCTGATGTGGTTGCCGTGGCGGGCGAGCAGAATGTCGTGTCCGACGCGCTGGCGCGGCTGCAGAGTGAGCAAAAGGGATCCCCTACGGGTTGTTGTGATGGGCGGCTCGCGCCCTTGGGGCCACCCCAATTTTACCGGCGGCAACCCAGCCGCACGGCCGAAATCGGGGTGAGACCGCCCACCACAACGCGTGATCCCCGTCTAATGCCCCGCTGCGGCTTAGGGTTCGTCCGTCTTGGCGATGTAGACGTCGCACGGAGCATTGTGGGCCACGGTGTTGGCGACGCTGCCGAGAACGCGTGCCAGTCCTTGCATGCGACGGTTGCCGACGACGATCAAGCGCGCCCCGACGCGTTCGGCTTCGCGGATCAAGGCTTCTCCGGGCTTGCCGCGTGCTGCTGTGTAGCTGATTTCAAGTTGCTCGCTGTTGAGCTTGCCGGCAACTCCGCGGGCGACCTTCTCGGCGTCGTCGGCATCCGAGACGATCCATCGGTCGCTGCCGCTTTCAAAGACCTCGGTGCGGTCGCTGTCGAATGCTGTCACGACGCGAAGGCTGGCTCCCAAAGCGACCGCGAGGTCCCTGGCTGCCTCGGCCGCCCTCATCGCGGTCTCACTGCCGTCTACTCCGACCACTACGATTCCGCTCATGATGTAACTCCTTTGTTGATGGTGTCGATCGCTCCGCGCAGTACCGGTGCCAAACGGCGGACGCCTTCGGCAATCGACTCAGGTGGCACTGCGCTGAAGGCCAATCTCAGTTTGTTGGACGGTTCGTCCGAGTGCGTAAACGCCGCGCCGGGGATGAACACGACCCCTGCCTCGATCGCCTTCTTGAGTAGTGGGTACGTGTCCACACCTTCGGGCAAGGTCACCCAGACAAAGAAACCGCCCTCGGGCCTGGTCCAGCTGAGGCCGGAAGGCATGTGCTCTTCCAAGGCTACGAGCAGGGCATTGCAGCGTTCCTCGTACAGGGCCCGGTAAGTCTCAATCTGCCCGCGCCAGTCGTAATCCCGAAGATATGCCGAGATGATCATCTGATTCAGGGTGGGAGGGCACAACGTCACGGCTTCCGACGCCAGGTAGAAGCGCCGCTGCAAATGCTCGGGAACAAGCGCCCAACCGATCCGGAGTCCCGGGGCGAAGATCTTGGAGAATGACCCCATATAGATGACGTCATGCGCATTCGCTGCCCGCATCGGCGCCAACGGGTGGCCGTCGAAACGCAAAAGACCGTACGGGTTGTCCTCGAGGACCAAGATATTCGAATTACGGCATATATCTACGATCCGCTGACGGCGCCCGGGGGCAAGGGTGATGCCGGAAGGATTGTTGAAGTTGGGGATCGTATAGAGGAACTTGATGTTCTTGCCCTTAGCCTGAAGCTCCGCGATCTTGGCTTCGAGCAACTCCGGGACCAGGCCGTGGCCGTCCATGTCCACCGTCTCAACCTGGACCTGGTAGGCCTCGAAGGTGTTCAGGGCGCCCACATAGGTGGGGTTTTCCACGAGCACGACGTCGCCCGGATTGCAGAAGACCTTGGTGGCAACGTCCTGGGCTGATTGTGAACCTGCGGTGATCACGACGTTTTCCGGCCGGGCGTCGGTGATTCCTTCTGCGGCCATGATTTCGCAGATCTGGGTACGAAGTTCCTCGGTGCCCTGCCCGCCGCCGTACTGCAATGCCGTCATGCCTTCTTCGGCGATGATGCGCGCAGCCGTCTGGCCAAGTTTCTCGAGGGGGAGGGACTGCAGGTAGGGGTTTCCGCCAGCGAGGGAGACGAGTCCCGGGCGCATTGAAATGTCGAAGACGTCACGCACGGCGGACTGCTTGATGTTGGCGGCGCGCTCCGAGAAGAGTTCCTCGTGGCGGTGGGCGGCAGTTGCTGCTCGCTCGATTGCGTCAATTGCTTCAGCGGGCAACTCCGGCCCGATATCCAATGTTTCGTGGGTCACATTGACAGGATACCCCCCGGAGTTGCCAGCAAGGCAACAGATGTTTCATCCCATTTTCACGATTCGGGGTGCGATTCGCTTTACGTCCGGCTGCCGGGAGGCTGGAATAGAGCAATGATGATGCATCCCGAACTCGAATCCAAGGCCCTCCTCTTCCACGAGCTACACGCCGTGCCACAGGCGCCCTTGGTTCTGGTGAATGCGTGGGATGCCGCATCGGCGCGGATGGTCGAGGAAGCAGGTGCGACGGCGGTGGCCACGTCCAGCTCGGCAATCTCGTGGAGCTTGGGGTACCAGGACGGGGACCACCTGCCGCGGCAGCTCGCGATGGAGGTGCTGTCGCGGATTGCAAAGGCCACGCGCTTACCGGTGACCGCCGACATCGAGACGGGTTACGGACGCACTGATGAAGAGTTCCGGACCACGGTCCGAGCGGTGCTGGACGCAGGCGCCGTCGGGATCAATATCGAGGATTCAGCGGAACAGCCCCTCAGCGACATTGCGGAACAGTCCAGGCGGATCGCCCTGCTCAGGCAGGCAGCCGATGACGCCGGCGTCGGGCTTTTCATCAATGCGCGCACCGACACCTATTGGTCTGGAAAGTTTCCGGACACCGCATATGAGGAAACGCTTCGACGGGCGGACGCGTACCAGCAGGCCGGGGCGGACGGAATATTCGTACCGGGGTTGGCGGATCTCCATATTCTTCACGAACTTTCCCGACGGATCAGCGTGCCGCTGAATGCGCTGGCCGGCCTGGGTTCGCCGTCGCCCGGAGAATTGCACGACGCCGGAGTGCGGCGGATCAGCATCGGCGGCGGCACTGCCAGGGCCGCTTACGCGACGGTCTCCCGGCTCGCCATGGAAGTTCTTGGCGACGGCAACTGGTCCGGCCTCGCCAGAACCTTGAGCTACGCAGACATGGACGCGCTCTTCGGCGGGAGGTAGTGCCGCCCTCAGCGCAAGCGCAGGACTTCCGACAGGGGGCGCCCGTCAATATAGATCGCGGCCTGGGATGCTCCCGTAGCCGCCACTGCGGTCTGCGTCAGCTGGGTTTCGATCCGCGGATGGTCGCACACGCCCCCGGGACGGAGGGAGCCGCTCAGGTTCACGACGGCGGTGGATCCGTCGAGGTAGCCCGAAACATAGCGCAGCGCGGAACCCGAGAGTGCGTTGTACAGGCCTGCCCGGGTTGCGGTGTCATCAGGCGCCAGCAATTGCCCCATTGCCGCAGCGAGCGGGTCGCCGCCTGCAGGGGCACTGAATCGCACAGCCACCAGGCTGTCATCGCAGCCGAACCGCACGCCGCGGCTGCCGCCGTCGCCGATTGCCACGAAATACACGGCGGTCCCAGTCGAATCGACGGCGGCTGGGAAGGGCGCCGGGGCCTGCGGACTCGGGCTTCCTGACACCGTAGGAGACGCGCTTGGGGGCGAAGCGGCCGGGTTGGGTGTCTTTGCGGTTCCTGGGTTCTGGCTTTGCGTCGCCGATGGTCTGGGGGTGCCGGTTGCTGGGCCGGACGTGGCTAGCGGAGCCACGGGAGGCCCGTTGAGGGACGGAGGAGGCGCAGGACGGGGCGTCGGAACCGGCCCGGCCACGGGCGCCTGAGTCGCCGGAACGTAGCCCTGCGAAGCGGAGGGCGAACTGGCCGGAGGGCCGCCGCCGGGGGAAGCGCAGCCAGCCAGGCAGAGCGCGAGCGGCAGGCACAGTGCGGCGATCGCCGTCGTCGTGCATTCCACGCCGCGCCTGACCCGCATGACAGCCCCGCTCCTGCCCTGAACACCTCTGGTGCCTGTAACTCAACGTTACGGCTGGCCGCCCCGGTGTAGGCCGCCCCGCCCATGACGGTTCGGCCTCATCTCAGTCACGGAATGGTAGCGGCGCGGGGACGTGATGCTTCCATTTCCTGGCCCGTTCCGGCTAACCCGCTCCTTTGATCTTTCGCCAGCCGCCTGCGCGGTTGTTGGCCGCGATCTGCCTCAGCATGGTGACGAGCGGGGTACTCGGGATCACGTCGTGCTGGTGGAAGGTGATCGTACGGGCGGTCTTGTTGGCGTGCCCGGAGGTGATGATGTTGTCCGGATCGGGAACAATGGCGCCGTCGTAGAGGAACAGATTGACGTGGTCCTTGGCCGCGAGCAGCGCGCAGACGTTCCCGTCGAGAACGAAGTAAGGCTGCGTGCGGCGCTTGATCGTTTCGACGATTTCGGGTTCGGCCTCGTGGATGAGGTCGCGCAGTTGCTCGCAGATGGCGCGTTGCCAGTCGGGGAGGGCCTCGAGGTAGGCGTCGACTTCGGGGTGGCGGTTGTAGTCGGCCATGCCGCCATCGTATCGACAAAGAATGCCCCCGCCCACGCCTAGACGGCGGGACGGGGGCATTTCCTCGCCGGCGCGCGGAGCGCCGTCCGGCGGCCCGGCGAATTTTGAGAACTAGGCTGCGGCTTCTTCCTGGACGGCCGTCAGGGGCTCGAAGATGCCCTTGATCTGCTCAACAACCTCAGCGTCGTCCTTCGGGTGCAGTTCGGCGAAGCGGATCATGGAGCCCGGAACGGCAAGCTTGACGTCTTCGAGAACCTTGGCTCCGGCGATGCCAGCGGCCTTGCGGGCCTCGTCCTGTGCCCAGACTCCACCGAACTGGCCAAAAGCGGTACCGACGACGGCGGTCGGCTTGCCTGCCAGCGCACCGGCGCCGAACGGACGGGACAGCCAGTCAATGGCGTTCTTGAGGGACGCCGGCATGGTGCCGTTGTGCTCCGGGGTGACCAGCAGGATGGCGTCGGCTTGGGCGGCGGCAGCGCGGAGGGCTGCGGCTTCGGCCGGGACCTGGCCTTCGACGTCGATGTCTTCGTTGTAGAACGGGATGTTGCCGAGGGAGCCGTGGATCTGCACGTCAACGTTTTCCGGGGCGTTGAGCTGGATGGCTTCGGCGAGCTTGCGGTTGTGGGAATCGGCGCGGAGGCTGCCAACAAGGGCGAGAACGGTGTTCTTGGACATGGGAACTCCTTGGGTCTGGCCGCGGATGGGGTGCCGCGGGCTCTCGGTTTCTGAGGCGTTGCTGCCTTCGTAGATTCTAAACGGACTGCGGTCCGCTTAATATTCCCGAGGCTAGAATGTTTTTTGTGAGCCTCATTCCCATCCGGCCCGAGTTGCCTTTAGGGGCATCTCCGGAGCGTAGCGACGCCGCGCGCAACCGCGAACGGCTCCTGCAGGCTGCCAGGGAACTCGTGGCGGAACACGGAGTGGACGCCATCACGATGGACATGCTCGCCTGCCGGGCCGACGTCGGGAAAGGGACGGTTTTCCGTCGCTTTGGCAGCAGGGCAGGGCTCATGATGACCCTCCTGAGTGACGCCGAATCGGACTTCCAACGCAAGTTCATCTTCGGTCCGCCGCCTCTTGGCCCGGGCGCGCCTCCACTTGAACGCCTCATTGCCTTCGGCGAAGCGCGCATCAAGTATGTCGAGGAGTACGGCGAACTGGCCCGTGCCGCGGCCGAGCATTCCCCGCAAAACCGGCATGACGCCCCACCGGTCGTGTTGTGGCACCGGCACCTTGAAATGCTGTTGCGGGAAGCGGGCCTGGACCGCGATCCTTGGCTTCTGGCTCTTTCCCTCGGCGCCGCCCTGGATCCCGAGCGCGTGCTGCATTCCCTGCGGATGCACAGCGTCGCGCCTGAGCGACTGGCGGCCTCGTGGCGCGAGCTCGTCACCCGCCTGCTGAAAGACGCCTGACAAAACCTTCGCCGGGCTGTCTTGGGCCGGTAGCGTAGCGGCATGACCCGCACACCGATCCGCACCGCCGTCGTCGGCTATGGCCTTTCCGGCAGCGTCTTTCACGCGCCGTTCATCGCTGCCAACCCCTCGTATTCCTTGGAGGTGATCGCAACTTCGGACGCGGGCCGCAAGGCCAAAGCGCAAGAACGATACCCGGGCACCAAGCTCGTTGACGGGCCGGGCGACGTACTCTCGCTTGCCGGAGAGTTGGACCTCGTAGTGCTCGGCACGCCGCCGGCTACGCACCACCCGCTCGCGAAGGCGGCGCTGGAAGCCGGACTCGACGTCGTCGTGGACAAACCATTCGCCGTGACCAGCGCGCAGGGACAGGACCTGATCGAACTGGCCGCGAGGCTGGGCCGCGTGCTCACGGTCTACCAAAACCGCCGCTGGGACGGCGACGCGCTGACCGTGAAGAAGCTGCTCGATGCCGGGACACTGGGTGAAGTAATGCGCTGCGAGGCGTCGATGGAGCGTTGGGCGCCCGAAATCAGCAAGGCGTGGAAGGCAAGCGCAACAGCCGACGACGGCGGCGGGCTGCTTTTCGATCTTGGCACCCATTTGCTGGACCTCGCTGTGCAGATGTTCGGTCCTGCGGAGGTCATCCACGCCGAAATCCTGGCGCGCCGGCCGCAAGAAAAGGCAGATGACGACGTCTTCCTGGTCCTGAAGCACCTGTCCGGCGTGATCAGCCACGTTGCCATGAACGTCAACAGCCAGCTCCACGCTCCACGCTTCCGCATTTTGGGCAGCAAGGGCGGCTTCGTGAAGTACGGAATCGATCCCCAGGAGCCGTTCATCCTTGCAGGCGGGTTACCCACGGATGGCGGCTACGGCGTCGACGATCCGCAGTACTACGGCACGCTGGAAATCGATGGCGTGCGGACCACGGTTCCCACGGAACGCGGCGCCTACCAGGAGTTCTACCGGATCCTGGCGGCGAAGATCGACGACGGCGGTGCCGCCTCCGGCTTGCTGCTCCCGGTGGATCCGGCCGGCCCAGTCGAGGTACTCAAGCTGATTGAGCAGGCCAGGGCGCTCGCCTGACCGGCGCGAACTGGCATCAAATGACCCCAAAACGCTTGGGAAGGGTCATCTACTGCCAGTTCGCGCGAAAGTTTTTTTGGATCGGGCGTAACTTCTCCGGGGCCCCCAGCGATGTAAGGGGAGTGTGGGCAACGTCCGCACTGATCATCCGGTAGCGACAAAGCCGCTGCCGGAGCATTCCAAAAACGTTTGTCGGAGGGTTCCATGTCCTTGTTCACTGTCCTTGCCACCAGCAAAATCGCCGCTAGCGCCCTGGCAGCCGGAGCTGTCGCGGTTGGCGGAACCGGCGTCGCAGCCTTCAGCGGAGCGCTTCCCACCGAAATCCAGCAGAGCGCCCACGAGCTGGTCGGAGCACCGGCTCCCATCGCCTCCAACGCAGCCGAGACCGACAGGTCCAAGGCGGGTGACGCGTCCGGGACCGTCAAGTCCAAAGCAGCCGACGCCGTGGACGCCGCGAAGTCCAAGGCTACTGACTCCGTGGACAGCGCAAAGTCCAAGGCCGCAGCAGCAGCCGCTTCCGCCAAGGCCACCGCGCCTGAGGCATTCGGCCTTTGCACGGCGCTGCTCAACGGTGGCCTGAAGGGTGACGCCAAGGTGCCCGGTTACTCCTCCTTGGTTGTTGCCGCCGGCGGCGAAGCCAACGTCGAGGCACACTGCGCAACAGTAGTGACCGAAGGCAAGGCTGCCGGACTGAACGCCGACGGTTCTGCGTCCGTGAAGGCTGACGCCGAAGGCACCGCTACGTTGCCTGCTACGCCCGCCGTCCCGGCTGTTCCCGCCGTGCCGTCCGCACCCGCTGTACCGGCTGTTCCCGCCGTGCCGTCCCACGTCCCCAGCGCTCCCGTGGACGTACCGGCCGATTCTGTCCGGCCGTAACGCGACAGCTACGCTTGAACGGCGGGGCTCCTTGGCAGAATGACAAGGAGCCCCGCGACGCAACAGACGGCGGCAGTGGTCATTTCCCAGGCCAGGGACGGTGACCATGCTGCATGGGATGGAGGGGTCGCGGGTGCTTGACCCTTTGGCTGATGAATATTTGCAGGCGGACGAGGACGATCCCGCACTGCTCTTCACGGCTGCCTACAACAATTTTTCAGGACCGGTCTTTGGATACTTGCGCGCCCGCGGCGTAGATGACCCGGAAGCAGTCACGCAGGACGTGTTCCTGGCCCTCTACCCCAAACTGGCTTCCCTCCGCGGCGGCCTGCAGGGGGCCAAGACCTTGCTCTTTTCCATCGCCCACGCCCGAATGGTGGATCACTACCGCAAACGGGAGCGCACTCCTGAGGCTGCGCCCTATGAACCCGATCTAGACGCGCGGCGTACACCGTCGGCGGAAGACCAAGCCTTCGGGCACGGGGAAGGACTGGGCGTGACGGAGCTCCTGGCAGACCTCGCCTCCGACTACCGCGAGGTCTTGGCTTTACGGGTCGTGGCGGACCTGTCGTTGGAAGAAACAGCGGACATCATGGGCAAATCCCAAGGAGCCGTGAAGCAGTTGCAGCGCAGGGCATTGAGTGCACTGAGAGAACGTGCATTACTAAGGAATGGCACATCATGAGCGAAAAATCCGCATCCTGCGGCGAGCAGGGCATCGACCGCCTGCTTGCTGAGGCCGGGCTCGACGAAGCGTACGAGATCCGGACCGAGCTGCTGGAACTGCGCGCCCTCGCAAACAACCGGCCGCAGCCGTCAGCCGCAGTGCAGGCCTTGATGGCGCCCGCCTTGATGGCGCCTGCGCGCGGCATCGCTGCATCTGCCGGAGGCGCGGCTGCACCCATTGACGAATTGGTGGCCCGTCGCCGCAAGAAGAGCCGCATGGCCTTCGCTGCTGTTGCTGTGGCCGCTTCCCTCGCCGCTGGCGCTACCGCCGCGGCTGCCTCCGACGGCGGCATTCCGGGCACGATTGAACACTTGGGCGCCGTGGTGGGATCGTTCGTCTCCCAGCTCACGACCGGATCGGGCGGCAACGCTCCGCAACAGCAGGGGACGCGTTCAGAGCCGATGCCCACTCGCGAGACAAGTGTTCCTGCAAAATCCACGCCGGTACCCACCAGCCCCGACGCTCCAAGCAGCACCGCGCATCCAACCCCACGCGCCACTCCCTCGGCCGGGTCCCTGTCGGATCCGCGTGAGGGACTTCGAGACATTGCCAAGGGCGGTCCGGAATCCGTCACGATCCCGACGCCGGCTATCACCGGTCCGACGCTGCCGTTGCCAGAGCCCGTCCCCTCGGAGATTCTCCCGGGCAACCCGGTCAAGCCGTAACGGTCCTAAACCCCCGCGGTCGTTCTCGACCAGACGCTCCCGCAGATTTGACCCGTTTTCGCCCGACGCTCGATCAGGAATACGCCCGATTCCTGCAACCCTCCTGCACTTGACGTGACGGAGCGTTGGGCCAACCATGCCTTAAAGGTGAGCGAGGGTCCGCAAGAACCACGACGGCGGGGTGCCGCTTCCCATGGAAGCCGCACCCCGCCGTCGGGCCCGGTTAGACCGCGTCGCGCTCGTTAGAAGCGGAAAGAAGGCTAGGCCGAGACCAGATTGTGCCAGTCGGCGACGAGGGGCAGGTTGTGCGCCTCGGAAACCGAGTGGTGAGCCACGTGGCCTCCGGCGATGTTGAGGCCGGCAGCCAGTGCGGGGTCGCGGTCGAAGGCAGCCTTGACGCCCAGGTTGGCAAGTGCCACTCCATAACGCAGGGTGACGTTGGTCAGCGCGTAGGTGGAGGTGTTCGGAACGGCGCCGGGCATGTTGGCGACGCAGTAGAAGATCGAGTTGTGGACCTTGTACGTGGGTTCCTGGTGCGTGGTGGGGTGCGTGTCCTCGAAGCAGCCGCCCTGATCCACGGCGATGTCCACCAGCACGGAGCCGGGCTTCATGCGGGAGACCAGCTCATTGGTGACCAGTTTGGGAGCCTTGGCCCCCGGGATCAGCACGGAGCCAATGACGAGATCTGCGTCGATGACTGACTTCTCGATCTCGTACGCGTTGGAGGCGACGGTCTTCAGGCGGCCCTGGTAGAGAGCGTCCAGTTCGCGCAGGCGGTTGATGTTGATGTCCATGATGGTGACATCGGCACCGAGGCCCAGAGCCATTGCAGCGGCGTTGGTTCCGGCAACGCCGGCGCCGAGGACAACAACCTTGGCCGGGCGGACACCCGGAACGCCGCCCAGCAGCACACCCTTGCCGCCGGCCGGTGCCATGAGGGAGGAGGCTCCCACGACGACCGACAGTCGCCCAGCGACCTCGGACATAGGTGCCAGCAGGGGCAGGGTGCGGCCTTCCTGCACGGTTTCGTAGGCGATGGCCGTGACGCCGGAATTGATGAGCTCCTGTGTCAGTTCAGGCTCGGCGGCCAGGTGCAGGTAGGTGAAGAGGATAAGGCCCTTGCGGAAGCGGTGGTACTCGGCGCTGATGGGTTCCTTGACCTTCATGACCATGTCAGCGCGTGCCCAGACGTCGTCGGCTTCGGCCACGATCTCAGCACCCGCAACCGCGTATTCCTCGTCCGTGATGCCGGAGCCCAGGCCCGCGCCGCGCTCCACCAGGACGGAGTGGCCGTGTGTGCGGAACTCGTGAACCCCCGCGGCGGTGATGGCAACGCGGAATTCGTTGTTCTTGATCTCTTTGGGGACACCGATAATCATTTTGGGCTCCATGTTCGAAAGGCTTCAACGGCCTTTTTCTCTGCGGGGGACTGTGATTCCAGAATAAATCCGCTGTGAGCCAAGCGACATGAAAGGCGACGGCAGCCGTCAGGAACTTCCCTGGATTTCCGGGGTTTTTGCCTTCTCAGGCTCGACATTTGTCGAGGCTGAGAGCGTCAGGTGTCGCCTGATGTTCGGTGGGCAAAGTAGTGTTTTCTCCATGCAGCAAGACGTGGAGAAAATCGTCGAGGACGTCGCACTCAAGTTGGGCCGCGGCCTCTCCCTGGAAGACCTCGACGGCGTCCTGCTCGCCTACAGTTCCAACCAATCCCATGCGGACCGCGTGCGCGTGAATTTCCTCCTGAGCAAACGGGTTCCGGTGGACGTCAGTGCTTGGCAGCTTTCGCACGGCATCGCCACGGCAGTGCGTCCCGTCGTCGTACCCGCCAATGAAGAGCTCGGCATGGTGGGGCGCGTCTGCGTCCCGCTGCTGGTGCGCGGTTTCCGCGTGGGGTACCTCTGGGTCCAGCAGGACCTTGACGAGCAGACCGCGACGGCGATCCTCGCCGAGTTGCCGGGCGTCCGGGACGAGCTGGACCTCCTGGCAGGACTGCTGCTCGATTCCAATACCGCCGAGTCGGAGTTCCGGCGCCGCCGAGAGCAGGAATTCCTGGCTGCTTGCCAAGGAGAATCCAACGCGGTGGCGGCCGTGGCCGGATGGAAGGAAATCCAAGGCCGGGGCCCGTGGCAGTTGGTTACCGTGCTTGACGCAGAGGACAGCCGCGGCGTCGCCGATCCCATCGCGGCCACGCTGACGCACCGTTCCGCGGCGCTGCAGGCAACCATCGGCGTCGATTCCGTACTTTTCAGCGCCGGCACGGAGACGCATTCGGTCCTGCTGTTCCGCGAAACCGGCGGCCGGGCCGAACATGCGCAAGTCCTGGTCCACTATCAGCTCGAGCTCGCCAAGCGTGCCGGCCGGAAGGTGGACCGGGTCATCCTTGGCATCAGCGAGCCGTTTTCGGTGGTCCGTCAATTGGGGCGGGCCTACCGGCAATCGAAGCTCGCGGCCCAGGCTGCCGCCGTCGATCCTCCACTCGGCGAGCTCGTGGACAGCCGCTCGGCGGGCATCTACCAGTTGTTCGAACGGCTGCAGGCGCCTGGCGGCTGGGACGATTCGGGCTCTTCACATTTCCAGGCGATCGAGGACGCAGACCGCAACGGCGAGCTCCTGCCCGTGCTCGAACTGCTTTACGACAGCGACGGTTCGGTCCAGGACGTGGCCACGAAGCTGCACTTGCACCGCAGCAGCATCTACAACCGGCTGGCCAGGGTCCGGCAACTCATCGGTGCTGATCCGTTGAATGGCGCTATCCGGCTCGAACTGCACGCGACGCTCAAAGCGCGCCGCTGGGCGGGGCGGCCGCGGATTTGAGGTTGCCCGCATTTGAGGCCGCGCCGGTTACCCCTTGAACGGCCGCAGCTGAAGGCTGCAGCGCCAGCGGTCCGGGCGACGCTGGACTGTTGCGGTCTTGGTGCTCCGGCAGCACCGGCCGTGCCACTCGACGGAAGAGGTTCGATGCTTTCCCATCCTCACAGCAGAGCTCCGCTCGCGGCGTCCAAAATCGACCCGAGATCCACGCCCGGTTGGGTGGGCTGCGGCGTGGCCGTCGATGGGCTGCTGGGCTGTACCGGCGGTTTCGGCTTCGATTGGCCAGGTGGCGTGTGCGAGGACGGGTCGGTCGGGGTGGGCGTCGGCGAGGCCGGATCGGTGGGGGTCGGGGTGACCGTGACCGGGGGATCCGGGCTGGGAGCCGGAGCGGGTTGCGCCGGTGTGGGAACGGCTGGCACCGGAGTAAGGCTTGGGGGCAGCGCTGATGGGACTACGGAGGGAACCCGAATGGAGACTGATGGTGCCCCCGCGCTCGACGGCTTGACGGCGGCGGGCCCTTGCTGCGGCCCTTGCGCTGGGTCCGCAGTAGTCTGACCGGCCTTGGCGCTCGGGGTAGCTGCCGAAGGTAGCGCTGCAGTGCTGGGGGAAGTGCTTGCCGTCGTGGAAGGAGTGCCGGACTGCGTGGAGCTCTGGTCCTGGGCGCGGGTTTCCTGGCCGAAGAAGGGCAACTCAAGAGCCTGGCTGACGGAAGCCGCCGCCAACAAGATGCCTAGGGCTCCTGTCACCACTGCCATTCGGTTGCTCATCGTCCGGATGGTCGCAGCCTTTTTGAGGACGGCGTGCGGTTCCCGGCTGAACGACGATCCGGCAGAGGACACCGGAGTGAAGCCTGCACGAGTTGCCGTTGGAAGGGCGGTTGTGGGTGCCTTCTGGGTTTCGGCGGGGGGTGCAACGGTCGAGATGACTGCGGTGGCGGGTTCCGGTTCAGCGGGAGCCGCGGGTGCCGCCGTCTTTGTTGCCACTATCGGAATAGCCGCGGTGGCGGGTTCGGGGGCGGTAGTTGGTTCCACCGCTGCGGGTGGAACCGCCGGAATGCTCGCGGTCTCGCTGGCTTGGGCTGCCCGTTTCCGCTCGGCCGCGCGGGCGGCCGCTCGCGTGGTGGGCGCCGCCGTCGTCGGGTTCGTCGGGGTGGTTGGTGCCGGCGTCGAAATTTCGGAAGCCGGTTCAGGGATGAACGGTCCACCGTCTTGGGCCCGACGGCGTCCGGTCGGTTTGGTGCGCTCGCGCGCCACTTGGGCACGGCGAGGCTGATCCATGGTTGGGGACATGGTGATTGCCTCTCAACGCCTTCGAGGTTAGCTGTCGGGTTCGGACGAGGCCGTCCGGCCGCGCATGGCGGCTTCACCCCAAGGGCCTGTGGAGAAGTAGGCCCGGAGACTCTGGGTCCCCCGTCTCTGCCGCACGTCTAGCGGAATCCGGGTTGCGGCAGAGCTCGGCGTCAGCCCGGAAGCGGCCCAGCTGGGGATTGGGTCGCCCCTCGACGCTACAACAGCCGACTAGAAAAGTCACATTTAGATAACGGGCCGGGCGACCGGTATTCCGCGGGATTTCGCGCGCGGATCTAGTTCCGCTGCGCTCCAGTTTGCCCGGCGATGAGTCCGGCGACATGTTCGGCGTCCCGGCCGACGCCACCCACAAGGCCCGAGGTCAGCCCGTATTGGAACGGCATGCCCACGAAGAACAGCCCCGGCAGTTGTTCCACGGCGCCCCGGCAGGTAAGCGGCCAGCCGTCCTCGTCCGCCGGAAGTCCTTGGATCCAGGCAAAGTCCGGTTGGTAGCCGGTCGCCCAGATCACGGTGGAGACTGGGAGTGTTTGGCCATCGTCCAGGAGCGGTTGGCCCCCATGGGTGCCCGTCAGGCGTGGCAGGCGGGTGACTGCCGCGGCGTCGAGCTCTTTTGTGGAGGCCCGGATCAGAGGCGCGCCGTGCTTGGTGAAGCCGACCGCAACCTTGCGGCCGATAGGAGTGGATCGGTTCATCACATTGTGGATGAAGAGCCACCAAAGCCCCCCGGCGTATCGCGTCACTGGACCCGGAACGTGGAACGGGGGAGTTCCGGCGATGTAGGTGCGGTGGCTGGATGCGAGCTCCAAGGCAATTTCGACGCCGGAAGTGCCGGAGCCGACCACCAGGACATCTCCGGGCGGAACTGAGTCCGGGTTGGCGTACTCCGCGCCGTGCAGTTGGTGAATGCCTGGGTCCAAGGCCTCCGCGAAGGCTGGAATCCTCGGGCGGGCATTCGGGCCCGTTGCAACAACCACGTTCTTGGCCAGGATCGGTCCGGAGCTTGACTGGACTCGGTATCGGCCGTCGTCGCGCTCGATTCCGGTGACCTGGACGCCATGACGCACCGGGAGGTTCCAGTTGCCGGCATACGCCTCGAGGTATTCGGCCATGGCGTCTTTGCTGGGAAAGGTGCCCCGGTTGGCGGGGAAGGGCAGGCCGGGCAGCGAGTCGTGCTGCGCAGGGGTGAAGAGTCGCAAGGAATCCCAGCGGTTCCGCCACACATCGCCTGTGCGAGCACGTGAATCCAGGATGAGGAAGTCTTGCCCTTGTTTCTTCAGATGGAATCCGGTGGCGAGCCCGGCCTGTCCGGCGCCGATAACCGCGGTGTCTACTTGCTCAACGTTCATGTCCATCGCGAAGCCTCCTGAGGTGTGCTGGCTTCATTAGAATAGCATTCCAGTCACTGGAATGCTATTCTTTTTTCGTGGAGATTCGGCATAACGACAGGCGGATGGCTCAAGCTGTCGCCACGAAGGCTGCGGTGGTTGAGGCCGCTAAGGAACTGTTTCTGAGCAGGGGATACGTGGCCACCACTATCGGGGCAGTTGCCGAGCAGGCTGGCGTGGCTATCCAGACCATTTACAACTCCGTGGGCAACAAGGCGGCGCTACTGTCGGCCGTGGTCGACGCTACGGCTGCCGGTCCGGAGGCGCCCCGTTCCGTTCCGGAAACCATGCGCGCGCGGACAGCCGCGGCCGTCGACGCAGGCGCGGTCATTGAATTGTTGGCTGACTGGTTCTCCGAGGTGCACCCACGCAGCAGCGAACTGTTCAGCGTCATGAGGCAGGCCTCCGCCGTCGACGCTGAAGCGGCCAAAGTGCTGAGGGACCGGGCAGAGCTCCGGCTACGGAACTACGCCGAAGCGGCTGACGCGCTCCGGCAACGCGGGGCGTTGACCTCCGGCATGAGCGATGAGCAAGCAGCGGCCGTGATCTGGTCCGTGGGCCACCCTGACACCTATCGATCACTGGTACTGGATTTCGGCTGGGAACCGGAGAGGTACCGGGATTGGGTCCACGCGGCGCTGAAGGCGGCCCTCGCCTAGCTTTCCTTATCTGCCGCGGCCTTCTTCTTCTGCGTCTCCAGCCACGCCATGATGTCCGCGAGCCGGATCCGACGGTGCGTGCCGCGGTATTCGACCGGGATTTCGCCACGATCGGTCATGTTGCGCAGGTAGGTGTGCGAGATTCCGGCGAGTTCGGCCGCTCGCGACGTGGTCAGCATTTCCTCCACGCTGCTGACCGTCACCGCTTCGCCTCGGCCCAGCCGGCCGAGGAGATCGACGACGGCGTCCCTTGCCTCATCGGGCAGCCGGTGGACCGTGCCGTCAACGAAAACGGTGATGTCGTTGCTGTCCTGGAGTGAGCGCGCCAGGTTCCGGGCGTCGTCTGCGGGCAGGCCTGGCGTCACGCGGGGAGCTATCAATGCCATGGCAGAAGCCTAGCCGCATCGATTTGTTGGACGGAACTGCGCTAGATTCACGCCTATGGTCAACTACCCCGCCAATCCTGATCCGGGACCCGCCGTGGCCGCCGCAATCGAGCTACTGGTGCGGCAAGGCTACGACGCCACCTCCGTAGACGACCTCGCCGACGCCGCAGGAATCAGCCGCAGCACGTTCTTCCGCAAGTTCGGCTCCAAAGAGGACATCATTTTCGCTGATCACGACCGCATTCTCGCCCGGGTTCAAGAGCTGCTTTCGCGTACGACGGCGGATCCGTTGCGTTCGGTTGTGGATGCCGCGCTCTTGGTCTTCGACCACCACGTAGGTAGCCGCGAAACCTCCTTGGCGCGCTACGAGCTCCTGCGCCGCGTGCCCGCCCTTCGTGATCGTGAACTGGTTATGACACATCGCTATCAGCGGGCCTTTCGAGGCCATCTCCAGGCGGCACTTCCCGAGGGCGAGAACCGGGAACTCACTGCCGTGGCCTTTGCTGCGGCAGTAGTCGCGGTGCACAACAGCGTCCTGCGCCAATGGCTGCGGGCGGCTGTTGACCGCGAGCACATCGAGGGCGACGCGCGGCAAGCTGAAGCCCGAGGGTTGGCTGCCCGGCTCGCGCGGGATTTGGAGGCTCTGGCTGACACTTTCGCCGGGGGTCCTGCCCGGGTTCCAGTGAGCCAGGCGGCTGGTGAGTCGTCCGCAGAAAGTGGGCGTCCCGCCGTCGTGGTTGCTGTCCTGGATCCGGCCGCAGGCACGGAGCAAATCCTCCAAGCGGTCCGCGACGCCCTGACGTAGCTCGGTTTCGTCGCGGTTCTTTGGAACTGAGTTCCTTGACATGAAACTGAGTGTCAGCGCATGCTGGGAGTCGCAGATCGTAACCCCAGAGCGAGGATTCCTCCATGACGACGACGTCCGACGACACTTCCGCAGAACTGAATGCCGTTTTTCCGCACGGCGCTGTTTTCCCGATAGGCACCACGGAGCCCGAATATGTCCTGAACGAGGCCCTGGACCCGGATCCGGCCTCCGTTTTCAAGGACATCAGCAACGAGGACCGCGCCTACTGGGATCGCGCCCGGGCCTTTGTCCAAAATGAAGTCCTCCCGGTCATCGCGGGCTACTGGGAGCGCGCAGAGTACCCGCTGCACCTCGTGAAGCGTCTGGGCGAACTCGACCTTCTGCGCGACGGGATCGACGTCGACGGGTTCCCGGCCATGAGCAAGACCGCCGCCGGGCTGGTCACCATGGAGCTGAGCCGCGGCGACGGCTCCATCGGCACGGTGGTGGCGGTCCAAGGTGGTTTGGCTTTGCGTTCCGTGGCCGAATGCGGATCTCCCGAACAGCAGGCCCGCTGGCTTCCAGCGCTTTCCCGGGCCGAGGAATATGGCGCGTTCGCCTTGACCGAGCCGGCGCACGGCTCCGATTCGGTAGGGCTCGAAACCACCGCAACAGCCGTCGAGGGCGGTTATGTCCTCAATGGCGAAAAGAAGTGGATCGGCAACGGCTCGATCGGTGGCCTGACGGTGGTCTGGGCTCGTGGCGATGACGGGCAGGTCCATGGCTACCTTGTCCCGCAGGATTCCTCCGGCTACTCCGCCGCCACCATTGAGGGCAAGCTCTCCCTGCGGGCCATCTTTCAGGCGCACATCCGCTTGGAAAACGTCTTCGTGCCGGCGGAAAACGTCCTCCCGGGCGCAAGGAGTTTCAAGGACACCGCCCGCGTCCTTTTGGCGACCCGGCTGGGAGTGGCCTGGTCCGCCGTCGGGCATGCCACGGCCTGCTACGAGACTGCGGTGCAGTACGCCGCCCAGCGCCGGCAGTTCGGCCGCCCGCTGGCAGCTTCGCAGATTGTGCAGGAGCGTCTTGCCCGCATGCACTCCGAGCTCGCCACGATGCAACTCATGGTCATGCAGATGACCAGGCTGGACGAAGAGGGCGTCCTGACCCCCGCGCAGGCGGCGCTCGCAAAGTTCACGTGCACCCGGACCGCCCGCAGCATCGCCTCGAACGCGCGTGACCTGCTCGGCGGCAACGGAATCCTGTTGGCCAACCGCGTGGCACGGCACTTCGCCGATATCGAAGGCATCCATACATATGAGGGAACGGAGACCGTCCAGGCCCTGATCATAGGACGCTCCATTACGGGCATTTCCGCCTTCGCCTGAGCGGCTTGCTCTTGCCCTGCCCTGTGACGCTCGCTCAGATTTGAGCCCTTTTGACGGAACGCTCCTGCACATCTGAGCCCTTTTGACGGAACGCTCCTGCAGATCCGCAGGCCCTATTTCCCTCTGCTCGGTGTGGTCGCTGGAGCCATTGCGTCACTCCACCACGGCAATCGCGAAGCCGCCCCACGCGCGCTTCTTCTTGGTCTCACGACCGAGCACGTGCTGTTCGAGTAGCGCCAACCCACAGGATCGGAGAAGTTCGGATAGACGCTCCCGCGACGGCGGTGCACTGTCCACGCCGAACTTCAACGGTCCTCCCACTGCTTTGGCCGCAGCCCTCCCGAATCGCCAATAAGGCATACTCGACTCGAGGGTCTCGGTCGTGAAGTAGTCGAACGCGAGCAGGCTGCCCTTGGCGCAACTCGCAACCTTGCTCAGTGTGTCCTCGATCGCTCTCCGGTCGAGGTACATCGTCACGCCCTCCCAGAGGAACAGAGCTGGGCGCCGGGGGTCGAACCCGGCGTCCACGAGTTTGGCGAGCCAGTCGTCCTTCTCGAAGTCCGCGGGCACGAACGTGACCCTAGGTGCGTCGATTCGTGCCTTGATCAGTATGTCGCGCTTGACGGCCTGCGTCTTCGGGGCATCGATCTCGAAGGAAGTGACCGGGGCGTCCTGCGGGAGGCGGTATGGGCGCGTGTCGAAGCCGGCTCCGAGGATGACCAACTGGTCGATCCCCGGAAGGAAGCGGTCCAAGGCCCCGTCGAAGAACGTGACCCTGGCCGACGCCTCGGCTTGTGGAGGTATCTCGCCCTCGAAGGGGTACCGGAAGGCCTTCGGGACGAAGCCCGTGACGCGGTGCGCGAAGACCGTCGGCCAAAATGCCAGCCGCATACCCAGCCAAGGCACTCCGGGCAGGATGGGCAACAGCCGGTTCGCGGCCTGGTCTTCTCGTAGGCCGAAATTGTGCATCGCCCACCTCACGGTGAGCGGTGCTTGCGCGCTTGTCGACACGCCGGAAGGCCTCGCGGCCAGGAGCTTGCCTACCCAGATCGCATAGCCGAGCAGCGAGACCGGGAGCAGCACAGTACTGAGCGCATAGAAGGCGACGGCGGCACTAGGCTTGCGCATTCCCGGTCCCTTTCGGTTGGTGTCATATCTGCAGGAGCGTGGGGCGGGACGCTGCCATATGTGAGCGGGCGTCAGATTGAAGGCCGTCATATCTGCAGGAGGGTCGGGAAAGGGGCCTTCATATGTGAGCGAGCGTGCGGTTGGAGCAATCGATGAGGCGCTTAAAGACGAGGGCGGTTAAAGAAGAATCGAATTTCCGCGTCACGATTCGGCACCCGGTCCCACAAATCAGACAGCGCGCCATCGCGGTCCCCCGTACTTGGTGGCGCGTTTTCCGGTAGAGACCCCGGGAAGCTGTGGCCGGCCCTTGCGGCCGGCCACAGTCCCCACCCACTGGGCCCCGGCGCTAAACCGCGTCGAGGTCTGTTTCCAGCAGAGTTACCAGGGAATCCAAAGCAGCGTCGGCGCCGTCGCCCTCTGCCCGCAGCACCACGACGTCGCCTTTCGCCGCGCCGAGCGTCATGAGCGAAAGGATGCTGGCGCCGTCGAGCGCGTCATCGGCGGGGGCTCCGGCCATCGCGATGGTCACTTCAACCGGGGATTCCCCTGCGGCTTCCGCGAAGATCGCCGCAGGGCGGGCGTGCATTCCGGAGCGGCTGGCGATGATGGCGGTGCGTTCGGGCATGGTTTCTCCTTTTGTTCAGATTGAGGTTGGTGCGGCGGGGCTCAGAGCCCGAGTTCCTCAAGGATCGGCAACTTGGCACGGACCCAGGCCTTGGCGTCGAGGGCGTCGGATGCGCTGAGCGCCAAGCGGGCCAGCTCCTGTGCCTGTTCCAGGGTCACCGTTTTGAGCACGGTTCCGACGGCGGCCAGGGACCGGGCGGTCATGGATAGTGTGGACACCCCCAGGCCAACAAGTACGACGGCGAGGGCCGGGTCTGCGGCTGCTTCACCGCAGACGCCAACGGGTTTGTTGTTGCCCTCTTCCGCAGAGCCCGCGACGGTCAACTGCACCAAGCGCAGAACAGCAGGCTGCCACGGCGTGTTGAGCTCGGCAAGGGGGCCGAGTTGCCGGTCGGCGGCCATGGCGTACTGCGTGAGGTCGTTGGTGCCCAGGGATGCGAAGCCTACGTGGCGCAGAACCGAGGCCGAGGTCAGAGCCGCGGACGGAACTTCCACCATGACACCGGGAGTCTTGATCCCGGCGGCGTCACACAGCGAGGCGAAACGGGCGGCTTCGGCCGGCGTCGAGATCATGGGCGCCATGACCCAAACGTCGGCTTCTGATTCCTCGGCGGCTATGGCGATTGCCTCGAGTTGGCGTTCCAAAACGCCGGGCGTGGTGAAGTCGGTGCGGTAGCCGCGCACACCGAGGGCCGGGTTTGGTTCGGTGGCATCGGTGAGGAAGGGAAGGGGCTTGTCGGCGCCGGCGTCGAGGGTCCGGAGGACCACTTTCTTGCCCGGGAAGGCGTCGAACACGCCCCTGTACGCTGCGGCTTGTTCCAATACGGTCGGTTCGGTGTCGCGTTCCAGGAAACAGAATTCGGTGCGGAAAAGGCCCACGCCCTGGGCGCCCAACGCGGCGGCCGCGGCAGCGTCCTTGGCCCCGCCCACGTTGGCGAGAAGCGGAACCAAGTGGCCGTCCGCCGTCGTGCCGTTTCCATCAAAAACCGCCAGCGTGGCGGCATTTTCGACCCATGCGAGGGCGGCGGCGCGCTGCTCCTCGGAGGGTTCGAGGGAGAGGGAGCCGGCCGCGCCATCCACAAAGACCTCGGAGCCGTCCGGGATCTCGTCCACCCCGCGGGCAGCGACGACGGCGGGCAGGCCGAGCGAGCGCGCGATGATCGCCGTGTGGGACTGCGGTCCGCCGCCCGAAGTGACCAGTGCTGTCACGATGGCGGGGTCCAGCGTCGCGGTGTCCGCAGGGGCCAGGTCTTCGGCCACCAGGATGAAAGGAGTGTCCGACGCCGGGATCCCCGGGGCGGGGACGCCGCGGAGTTCGGCGACGATCCGGGCGCGTACGTCCAAGACGTCAGTGGCACGCTCGGCCATGTACCCGCCCAGGTTGTGGAGCATCTCCGATACCGAGGCGCCCGCTTCCCAGATGGCGCGTTCCGCGGAGCTGCCGTTGTTGTTGATGAGCTTGGTGGCCGACTTCAGGAGCATGGTGTCCTTGGCCATCAGCGCGGTGGCGTCCAGCACGGCCTTACCGTCTCCGCTGGCCCGGTCCGCGCGTGCCTTGAGTTCGTCGTGGACCGACTGGGCCGCCGCTTTCAGTCCGGCGACGGCTTCTTCCGCCGTCGTGGAAACCGCGAGCTGCTCGCCCGACGGCGGTTCGCTGACTGGCTTGGGCATCTGACGGATAGTGCCAATGACGCGGCCCGGGCTGACGCCTACTCCTTGGAAATTCTGCACTGAAATCCTCTGTTCCTGCTCTCGGATCGGACCCACCGGCTGCGGCGCCTCGGGGTCCGAAAAAATCTCCTGTGACTCACTTCATATAGCGTTGCTATAGGTGCTAGGGTAGCGGCTATGAGTTTCGATGACCAGCTTCCGCCTAAAACTCGGCTGCTCCGTGCAGCTGCCGAGTTGCTGGCGAATTCGGACGGGTCGCCGGTCTCTACGCGCCAAATCACCAAACTTGCCGGCGTCACGGCGCCCACGCTTTACCACCACTTCGGCGATAAGGAGGGGCTGTTCGACGCCGTCGTTGCAGCCGGCTTCGAGGAGTACGTGGCGGGGGAGCGGGACTTCGCACCTTCTGGGGAACCCCTGGAAGACGTCCGGCGGATGTGGGACAACCACGTCCAGTTCGGACTCACCCAACCGCACCTTTACTTGGTGATGTTCGGCAATATCCGTCCCGAAAGCAGGCCGGCCATCGTGGCTGATGCCGAGTCGCTTCTGGAGGAAATGCTGAGCAAGGCGGCCATTGCCGGGCAGATCAACGTACCCCCGCGCGAGGCAGCAAGGAGCATCCTGGCAGCCAACGTTGGTGTCACGCTCATGCTCATTGCAGAGCCATTGGAAGACCGGAACCTCGAGCTCTCCACCATGACCCGGGATTCCATGATTTTCGCTGTGTCCACGGAAACAGCCCGTGGCGCCGCAGCCGACGACTCCGGCAAGTCGTCCGTTGTTGTTGCGGCAATCGCGCTGAATGCGGCACTCCAAGCCTCGCATTCAGACCAACTATCCAGTTCGGAACTGAAGCTTTTCCTTGAATGGCTTCACCGAATCTCCAGCAGCTCCTAGAGCTGTCCTCCTTCGATAGATATCGACTGATCCCGCACTGATGCGGGACTCACGTTAGGAATTCACAGATGGCAACAGCGTCCGTTGCGAAACCGCGCACCAGCCTGCGCGTTGGTGTCCAAAAGTTCGGAACTTTCCTCTCCGGCATGATCATGCCCAACATCGGGGCCTTCATTGCATGGGGCCTCATTACCGCCCTGTTCATCAAGACCGGTTGGCTGCCCGTCCCCGAACTGGGCGGCTTCGGCAACAACGCTGCGGGCGCGCCGAACGTGGGCCTTGTCGGCCCCATGATCACCTATCTGCTGCCGCTCCTGATTGCGTACACCGGCGGCAAGATGGTCTACGACGTCCGCGGCGGCGTGGTGGGTGCTATCGGTACCATGGGCGTGATCGTTGGTGCCGGTATTCCGATGTTTATCGGTGCAATGCTTATGGGCCCGCTCGGTGGCTGGACGATGAAGAAGATCGACTCCATCTGGGATGGCAAGATCCGTCCGGGCTTCGAGATGCTGGTGAACAACTTCTCCGCAGGTATTTGGGGAGGCTTGCTCGCCATGCTCGGCTTCTTCGGTATTTCTCCCCTGGTCCAGGCCTTCAGTACGGCGGCGGGCAATTTCGTCCAGTTCCTGGTCCACAACGGACTCCTTCCGCTTACCAGCATCTTCATCGAGCCCGCCAAGGTCCTCTTCCTGAACAACGCAATCAACCACGGGGTGCTGACCCCGTTGGGGATCCAGCAGTCGCTCGACCAAGGTAAGTCCATCTTGTTCCTGCTTGAAGCCAACCCCGGTCCGGGAGCCGGAATTCTTCTCGCCTATATTTTCTTTGGACGCGGAGCAGCGAAGGCCTCGGCACCCGGCGCTTTGATCATCCAGTTCCTTGGCGGGATCCATGAGATCTACTTCCCGTATGTCCTGATGCGCCCGCTGCTGATCCTAGGAGCTATCGCCGGAGGCATGACAGGCATTGCGACACTCGCAATCACCAACTCCGGCCTCGTGGCTCCGGCAGCCCCGGGATCCATCTTCGCAGTCGTTGCCCAGACCTCCCGGGACAGCTATGTGGGCGTCATTTTGGCGGTCATCTTGGCAGCGACGGTATCGTTCCTCGTCTCCTCGCTAATTCTCCGCACCACGCATCACAGCGACGAGGTTGACCTTGGCGCAGCCACCTCCAAGATGGAAGAAATGAAAGGCAAGAAGAGTTCCGTTTCCTCCGCCCTCCTGGGCGCCGCTGGCGGTACCGCCCTCCTGACCCGCCCAATCCAGAACATCGTGTTCGCGTGCGACGCCGGCATGGGCTCCAGCGCCATGGGCGCATCGGTGCTGCGGAACAAGATCAAGGCAGCCGGTTTCCCGGAGGTCAAGGTCACCAACGCGGCCATCGCCAACCTCACCGACACCTACGATGTCGTCATCACGCACCAGGACCTTGCCGAACGCGCGCAGCCGCTCACGACCGGAGCCGTGCACGTCTCCGTGGACAACTTCATGAACAGCCCGCGGTACGACGAGATCGTCGAGCTGGTCAAGAGCAGCAACGCGGCTCCCGGCGCTCAAGGATCGACGACGGCGGCCGAACCGGCCGCCCAGCCGGCCACCGCCGTCGTGGGCAGGGATGTTCTGCTCGCCGAAAGCGTGATCCTCAACGGCACCGCGACGGACCGTGATTCGGCCATCGACGAAGCCGGCAAGCTCCTGCTGGACCGCGGCTCCGTGGACATGGGCTACATTCACGCCATGCATGAACGCGAGGAATCGGTGTCCACATACATGGGCAGCTTCCTGGCTATCCCGCACGGCACCAACGCCGCAAAGGACCACATCCTGCACTCCGGTGTGTCGATTGTCCGCTACCCCGAGGGCATCGACTGGGGTGGCAAGCAGGTCAAGTTCGTCGTCGGCGTCGCCGGGATCGACAACGAGCACCTCCACATCCTGGCCTCCATCGCCAAGATCTTCACGGACAAGGCGCAAGTAGCCCAGCTTGAGCAGGCCACGTCGGTGGAGGAAGTGCTGGATCTGTTCGGAAAGGTCAACGCATAGTGAAGGCAGTCCATTTTGGGGCCGGGAACATCGGACGGGGATTCGTCGGCTTGCTGCTGCACGAGGCTGGATATGAGGTGGTCTTCGCCGATGTCGCGGACGCCTTGATCAGCCAGCTCGCCTCCGCATCCTCCTACGAGGTCCACGAGGTTGGCGAAAATGCAACAGTCAAGACCGTGTCCGGTTTCCGGGCCCTGAATTCGGGCTCTGAGGAGGCTGCCGTCGTCGCGGAAATCGCGACGGCGGACCTCGTCACCACGGCGGTTGGGCCGCACATCCTCAAGTTCGTGGCGCCAGTGATCGCGCGCGGCCTGGCTGGCCGGTCGCCGTCGCTGGCTCCGCTTCAGGTCATGGCCTGCGAGAACGCGATCAACGCGACCGACTTGCTGCAATCCGAAGTGCACGCCGCTTGGGACGGGGCCGCGGGTGACCTTTCCTCCGTGGCGGTGTTTGCCAACACTGCCGTGGACAGGATCGTCCCCAACCAGGCGCCCGGCCAAGGCCTGGACGTCACCGTGGAGACTTTCTACGAGTGGGTCATCGACCGGACCCCGTTCGCGGGTACGCCCCCGGTGATTCCGGGAGCGACCTTCGTGGACGAGCTTGGTCCGTATATCGAGCGCAAGCTGTTCACCGTCAACACCGGCCACGCCTCGGCAGCGTACTTCGGCTACGGCGTCGGCTTGGAGAAGATCTCCGAAGCCATGGCCGATGCCTCCGTAGCTTCACGAGTACGGGCCGTGTTGGAGGAAACCAAGCAGCTTCTCGTGGCCAAGCACGGCTTCGTCGAGGCCGAGCAGGAAGCGTACGTTCAGAAGATCCTGTCCCGCTTCACCAACCCGTACCTGCCGGACACCGTGAACCGGGTAGGCCGTGCCCCGCTGCGCAAACTGGGCCGGCACGAACGGTTCATCGGCCCGGCCGCGGAGCTCGCCGAGCGCGGAGTCACCCCCGTTGCCTTGCTCGACGCGATGTCCGCCGCCCTTCGTTTCGACGACGGGGCAGACGACGAAGCCGTGGAGCTCACCCGGATGCTTTCCGAGATGGACGCCGCCGAGGCGGTTGAGCGCATTACCGATCTGCCGCCGACGCACCCGCTGTTCCCGCAGGTGCAGAAGCTGATCGAAGACCGCAAGGCCGAAGGCTAAACCCGGGCCCGGCGAGCCGGGCCCGGGTCCCTCCCCGGGGACGCTCCCCGGGGACCCTCCCCGGCGATCCTCCTGCAGATCTGGCTCGCTTTTCCCGAACGCTCGCTCACCTTTAGGCTGCTTTCGGGCGATCCTCCTGCAGATCTGACGGCCAAAACGCTCACCCTCCTTCACTTTTGATGTGCAGGAGGGTGAGCGTTTTGGGCCCCAAAGGTGAGCGAGCGTCGATTAGCTGCCGAGTTCTTCCGACGCCGTTCGCCCGGCGGCCTGGACGCGCCGCAGGAAGTCGGTAATGACGGCGATTTCGGCGTCGTCGTAGTCTGCACAGATGGTGTCCATGAGGCTGTTCATTCCCGCGTAGAGGCGGAACATCTCGGCGTTTCTATCGGGAAGAACCCGGATTACCACGGCGCGCCGGTCGGAGGGATCGCGGTCCCGCGCAATCCAGCCTCTGCGTTCGAGCCGGTCGAGGATGCCGGTCATGGTGGCTGGGTGCAGGCCGGCGTGTTTGGCCAGCGTGCTCGGGCTGAGCGGCCCCCGGTTCGAAATCAGGTCAAGACAATCAAGGTCAACGTCCTTCAGCTCGGCTTGAGTGCCGACCTGGTGATTGAGCACCGATAGTTGCAGGCGTACGCCGCGAAGCTCGGCCTTGAGCTCAGCAACAGCACGCCGCCGAAGGCGGGGGGTTGGGGCTTCTTGATTTGATATTGAACTCATATGATATCGTTTCTGTATTGTATGGTTTTCCTAGGACAAGAATACCGGAGGCCGCATCACATGAAGATTGCAGTATTCGGGGCAAACGGCCCCACCGGAAGGATTCTCACCGCACAGGCGCTCGACGCCGGCCATGTCGTCACCGCTGTTACGCGCCGGCCGCACGATTTCCCGCTTTCCGCCCCCGGCTTACGCGTGGTCGGCGCCGATGTGTACAACTTCGACGACCTGAGCGCCGTCGTCGAAGGAAATGATGCTGTTCTCTCAACCCTTGGTGTTCCATACAGCCGCCAGCCGATCACGGTCTATTCAGTGGGCACTGGCAACATCATCCGGGCAATGGGCAAGCACGGCGTCCGTCGATTGGTCTGCGTCAGCTCCAGCGCCACCGACACCACGGCCGGTCCGCATGGCGGGTTCCTTTTCGACAAAGTGCTGCAGCCCCTCGTTACCAAGCTGCTGGGGAAGACTCTGTACGAGGACATGCGGCGGATGGAAACGGCCGTCGCCGCCAGTGGTTTGGACTGGACAATAATGCGGCCCTCCGGCCTTTTCGAGACCGAATCCATCACGGACTACAAGATGGCCGTCGGCTATATCAATGGCATTTTCACGTCACGGACCGACCTTGCGGACTCTATGCTGCAGCAGCTCACCTCGGATGAATTCGTGCGCAAAACCGTGGCTGTTGCCACTTTCGCGCAAAAGCCGAGCCTCGTCCAGCTGCTTTTCCGTGAGGCCAGCAGCAAGAAGGCCGCACCGGATAGCGTGCCCGCGGGGAAGCTGTCCTGACCGCCATGCATCTCAGTCCGAGGTTCGTGTTGCGGCGTTTCTTTTTGTCGGGCTGTTCGCAGGATTCCTGATCGGATTGCTCGTCCTGGAGCGGTCACGCTCTCTCACCTTGGCGGGAAGCACGAAACCTTCCTTCGCGATGTGAAGGAGGGTTGCGGTTTGGTCCCTCAAAGGTGAAGGAGGGTTGCGGTTTGGACCCCCAAAGGTGGAGGAGGGTCGTGAAAATAGCCGTGGACCATCCAAGAAATTGCGATTGAACGTTTCACTCGAAATTCGTGCAACAGATCTCGCGCTGTGTCAGGCTAGTGTTATGAGTCACGCAAATCCAGGAGTAAAGCCGCTGTTGAGCATGGTTCTGGACGAAGGAGTCTTCACCCTCCGCCGGGCCCACTGGGAGGACCTCCCCGCCATTCTGAGATTGCTCGCAGCTGATCAATTGGGCAGCTCCCGCGAAAACGCCGAGGACGTTGGCCCCTATCTGCAGGCGTTCCAGCAGATCAACGAGGATCCCGCCCAATTGTTGGTGGTGGGCCATTTGAACGGTGCCTGCGTGGCAACCTTCCAACTGAGCTTCATTCCGGGCTTGGCGCGGAAGGGCTCGCTCCGCTGCCAGATCGAGGCCGTGCGTGTCGCCGCCGAGCTGCGGGACCATGGCGTTGGTGCGGCAATGATGCAGTGGGCCATCGAAGAGGCCAGGAGCCGTGGTTGCACCATGGTCCAGCTCACCAGCGACAAATCCCGCAAGGACGCCCATCGCTTCTATGAACGGCTGGGCTTCGTGGCCAGTCACGAGGGATTGAAGCTGGCGCTGTAGCAAGGAGGTCGGAGGAGCCCTTGCTAAGTGAGACGCGCATCCCTTGATATTTAGGTAGCCTAACTGTTAGGCTACCTAAATATGAACACCAATCCAGCTGACGACGCGCTCCTCGCCCTCGCCCAATCATTCCGGGAAGCCCTGCGGCAGAGTGTCTACGTGATGCGCCGCCTCGATTCCGAGGAGCAACTTAGTTCGGCTCAGCTTGGCGTCCTCAAGATGGCGCTCGACGGCGGTGCTCGCGTCGGAGAAATCGCCCGGAACCTTGGGGTCAAGGTCCCTAGCGCCACGGAGCAGATCATCAAGCTTGAGCGCGCCGGCCTGGTCAAGCGCGAAGCAGACCCGGACGATTCCCGCGCCGTCCGCGTCGCCGCGACGCCGGCGGGGCGTGCCGCCGTCGAGAATGCAGACCGCCGGCGCAACGAATTCATCGCCCGGATCCTCGGGACCCTGAGCCAAGATGAGCGCGATTCCGTCGCGGCCGCCCTTCCGGTGTTCGACAAGATCAACAACTCAGTCCAGAACTAAGACAAGCCAAAACTAGGAGAGCAGTCCATGAAAGGCCAGCTCGCAGACCAACTGCCGCCAGCGGAAGAAACCCTCGAGGCCGAGAAAGCCTCGTTCCTCAAGCAGCCCAAGGCTGTGTGGGCCACGGCGATTGCCGCCGTCTTCGCTTTCATGGGTATCGGCCTGGTTGACCCGATCCTGCCGGCCATCGCCAAGAACCTCCAGGCCAGCCCCAGCCAGGTGTCCTTGCTCTTCACGAGTTACTTCCTGGTGACAGCCGTCGCGATGCTCGTGACGGGGTTCGTCTCTTCGCGGATCGGCGGCAAGAAGACCCTCATGATCGGCCTGGCCCTGATTGTCGTGTTCGCCTCACTGTCCGGTCTTTCCGGCAGCGTGGGTGAGCTCGTCGGATTCCGCGCCGGCTGGGGACTTGGCAACGCCCTCTTCGTGGCCACCGCGCTCGCCGTGATTGTCGGCGTCGCGAGCGGCGGAACCGGAACCGCCATCATTCTGTACGAGGCCGCCCTCGGCCTGGGCATTTCCCTCGGCCCTCTGCTCGGCGCGCTCCTGGGTGGATGGCAGTGGCGCGCACCGTTCTTCGGCACCGCGGTCCTCATGGCGGTTTCCTTCATCGCCCTGATGGTCCTTCTGCCCAAGACTCCGGCCCCCGCCGCGAAGGCGCGCCTCCGTGACCCGCTCCTTGCCTTGGGCCACAAGGGCCTTCGCACCACCGCAGCCAGCGCCCTGTTCTACAACTACGGATTCTTCACCATCCTGGCCTTCACCCCGTTCATCCTGGGCATGGATGCCTACGGTATCGGCGCAGTGTTCTTCGGCTGGGGCGTGGCAGTGGCTGTCTTCTCAGTCTTCGTGGCACCCGTGCTGCAGCGGCGCTTCGGCACCACCAACGTCCTGGTCGGCACCCTCGGAACTCTCCTGCTGGACCTCGCCGGTCTGGGACTGGCCGCGGGGCACTCGGTGACCGCCGTCGTCGTACTGGTTATTGTGGCCGGGGCCCTGCTGGGCATCAACAACACGCTCTACACCGAACTCGCCATGGAAGTCTCCGATTCGCCGCGCCCCGTGGCCTCGGCCGGTTACAACTTTGTGCGCTGGATGGGCGGGGCGCTGGCTCCGTTTGCCGCAGCCCAGCTAGGTGAGCAATTCGGCCCGCAGGTTCCCTTCTTTGCCGCGGCGGTTGCCCTGGCGTTCGCGATCCTGGTGGCCGTGGGCGGCCGCCGGTTCCTGAAGTCGCACGAGCCGCACCTCGTGTAAGACAGCCCAACTGGCTCGCAGTTGTTGTCGTTATAAGCCCTCATAACGACAACAAATGCGAGCCAGTTGGGTGCGTGACAGCCTTGGCTACTTGGGTGTGATCGCAAGTTCCGCGGGCTTGGAGCCCTTCGGGACGAACAGGGTGTCAGCCTGCTCGAGGGACATGCCGTTTGTCTCGGGCACCTTGAACATGACGAAGAAGAACGACGCCGCCGCGAACAGTGCGTACATGCCGTAAGTCAGCGGCAACGAACCGGCCGCCATGATGGGGAAGCTCAAGGTGATGGCGAAGTTGGCGATCCACTGGGCCGCGGCGGCCAGGCCGAGCGCGCGGGCTCGGATGCGTGAGGGGAAGATCTCTCCCAGGAGCACCCACACCAACGGGCCCCACGAGGCTCCGAAGCTGACAACGAACACGTTGGCGGCTACCAAGGCTACGGGACCCCAGGCGCCGGTCAAGGACACGGACGAACCCGTCCCAGTGGCGGAAGAAAAGGCGATCGCCATGGCGCCCAGGGACACGGCCATGCCGAGGGATCCCGTCAGCAGGATGGGACGTCGGCCGATGCGGTCCACGAGCGCGATTGCCACGAGGGTGACCAAGATGTTGGTGATGGACGTTGCCACGGAGATGGCCAGGGAATCTTGCTCGTGGAAGCCGACTGCCTTCCACAGGGTGGTGGAGTAGTAGAAGATCACGTTGATGCCGACGAATTGCTGCAGCACCGACAGGATGATGCCGATCCACACCACGGGTTGCAGGCCAAACGCCTTGCCACGCAGCGAACCCTTTGTGGTGGAGAGCTTGTCCTGCTGGATGGAGTCGCGGATTTCGCGGATGTGGCGTTCGGTATCGTCGCCGGGCATCAGGGTGTCGAAGATCTTGCGTGCGGTGTCTTCCTTGCCGTTGAGGACCAGGAAGTGTGGGGATTCCGGCAGTCGGAAGGCGATCAGACCGTAGACCGCTGCTGGTACGGCGCAAGCGATGAACATCCAGCGCCAGGCCTCAATACCGAGCCACAAAGCGTGGTGGGCGCTTCCCGCGGACGTCGCCAGGACGGCGTCGGACAGCAGGGCCGCGAAAATGCCGGTGGTGATCGCCAGTTGCTGCAGCGACGCGAGCCGCCCGCGGACCTGGCGCGGCGAGATTTCCGAGATATAGGCCGGTGCAATCACGGAAGCAAGGCCGATGCCTAGACCACCCACTAGCCGCCAGAAAACCAAGTCCCAGATGCTGAAAGCCAAGCCCGTCCCGATGGAGCTGACCAGGAAGAGGGCGGCACCAAGTTTCATCGCGGGGATGCGGCCGTAGCGGTCGGCCACCTTGCCCGCAAGGTAAGCTCCCGCCGCACAGCCGAGCAGGGCCACCGCAACCGCGAATCCCGTGACCGCCTCGCTCAGCATGAATTCGTCCTTCATCGCATCCACGGCGCCGTTGACCACCGAGGAGTCGAAGCCGAAGAGGAACCCGCCCACAGCACCGGCAACGGCAAGGCCAATTACCTTGCGTGGGACGCCGGAATGGCTGTCGGAGCTGGAAATGGGCATGGCTCTCCCTTGAGGAAATGTAGTGGATTGTGCGGCGCGGTCGTCGTCGGCTGCTGATTCCGACGGGGACGCCGGTGCACTCGCGCTACACAGTGTGGCACGCTGCCAGCGTGACTTCCAGTCAATGCCGCCAGCCACACTGGACGTGTCACGCCACGCAAACTTTCGCGCCGCCGTCGGGCACTCCACGGCGCGAGCACTGGAAACGGCAACGGCAGGCAGTCCAAAAGACTGCCTGCCGTGACGCGGTTTGGTGCCTAGCGGAACCTAGTGGGCCGAGACTGATTCCTTTGCTGCCGCCTTCGGGTCGGTCAGCTTCTTGTTCGGCAGGGCGAAGCTGATCAGGAAGGCAAGGCCGGTCAGCGCCGCTGCGGTCAGCATGACGGCGTCGATCGACTGCGCGAAACCCTCGGTGATAGGCCGGGTGAGCACCGGGTTGGCGTGGTGCAGCCAGCTGGTGTCGTTCAGCGAATCGTTGCTGGCGCCGTTCTTGAAGAAGTCGTACAGCTTGGCGTTGGCGGGATCGGCGGCAACCGCGGGATCCTTGAGCACCTTGAGGTAGTCCGCGTTCCCGATGGCATCCTTCATGCCCGAGGCGATCTTGTCGGCCGCCAGGCTGAAGAGCATCGAGATGAACACTGCGGTACCCACGGCGCCGCCCATGGAACGGAAGAACGCCGCGGTGGAGGTGCCCACGCCCATATCCTTCGGCGGTACGGACACCTGCATGGCGAGGGTGAGTGGCTGCATGCAGAAGCCGAGGCCCATGCCGAAGAACACGGCGATCAGGCCGGGAACCCACAAGCCGGTGTCCACGCCAAGGGACAGGCCCATGACAACCGCAGCCGCCGTCAAGATGGCCGTGCCGAGAATCGGGAAGATCCGGAAAACGCCGGACGCCGAGATGGTTCGTCCCGCTGTAATGGAACCGAAGAGGATACCCACTGTGAAGGTGATCATCATGAGGCCGGCCTCGGTGGGGGTGAGGCCCTTGACCAGCTGCAGGTACATGGGGAGCATCGCGATGGCCCCGAACATGCCGATGCCGATGATGAAGTTCAGCAGGGAGGACAGGCCGAAGGTGATGTTCTTGAAGAGCCGCAGGGGAATCAGAGCGTAGTCGCCTGCGCGCTTCTCAACCAGCAGGAACGCGACGATACCGACGAAGCCCAGCCCGTAGCAGATCCAAGAGTTGACGGAGGTCCAGCCCCAGCTGCGTCCCTGTTCTGCCACGAGGAGCAGCGGAACGATTGCCAAGGTGATGGCTGCCGCGCCCCAATAGTCGATCTTCTGCTTGACGTGCTTCGCGGGCAGGTGCAGATAAAGGAACACCACGGCCAAGGCGGCCAGGCCTATGGGCAGGTTGATGAAGAAGACCCAGCGCCAGCCGTCGAAGCCGAGGATGTTGGACGAGCCAGCGAAAGCGCCGCCGACCACGGGACCGAGGACCGAGGAAACGCCAAAGACGGACATGAAATAGCCCTGGTACTTTGCGCGGTCCTTGAGGGCAACGATGTCGCCGATGATGGTCAGGGCGAGGGCCAGCAGACCGCCGGCGCCCATGCCTTGGATACCGCGGGCAATGGCGAGCTCGGTCATGGAGTGCACCGAACCGGCATACAAGGAACCGGCCAGGAAGATCAGGATCGCGGCCAGGTAGAGCGGGCGGCGGCCGAAGATGTCGCTGAGCTTGCCGTACAGCGGAGTGCTCACCGTGGACGTGATGAGGTACGCCGTGGTGGCCCATGCCTGCAAGGACAGGCCATCGAGGTCGTTGGCGATCGTGTAAATGGACGTGGACACGATGGTCTGATCCAGGGAGGACAGGAACATGCCGAGCATGAGGCCCACCATGACGGTGAGCGTCTGACGGTGCGTCAGGACCTCACCGGCGGCCCGAGCGGGCGTGGCTTTGGACATTGCTTCTCCAAGGGGTCGAAGAAAAGGGGATTAAGCAGGATAGTTGCTTTCAGTAACTATCCTAATCGCACCTGTATTCCCTGTCTTACCCGAATGGGGAGAAAATTCTCACCGCTCCACGAGAATCCCGTCAGGATCGCAGTAGATCAGGTTGCCGGGTTCGATGTGCACTCCATCGATCACCAAGGCGATGTCCACTTCTCCACGGCCCACTTTAGAGCTCTTCTTGGGATTGCTTCCGAGGGCTTTGACGCCTAGAGGCAGCTTCGCGATCGCCACGCGATCGCGAATGGCCCCATTGATCACGACGCCGGCCCAGCCGTTCGCGACCGCGCTCTCCGCGATCATGTCCCCCATCAGGGCTGTGCGCAGCGAGCCGTAGCCGTCCACCACCAGCACCGCGCCGTCGCCCGGGGTTGCCAGAACGGTCTTTACCAGGGCATTGTCCTCGAAGCACTTGATGGTGCGCGCGGGGCCGTTGAAATGGGAGACGCCGCCGAGGTCCTGGAACTGCAGTGATATTGACTCAACATCTTCCGCGCGCTCGTCGTACAGATCGGCGGTGTTGATGGGGTTCGCTGGCATGTTCATCGTTGATCCTCCTCGGTCCGTTGGAGTTACCCTAACGGGTGCGGACTCACCCTAGCGCGTCCGGGTCGGTGCACTTGTCCACATAGGTGCCTTCATGACAACGCATCGTACCCCTACAGCGCTAGGCTAAAATCCACACGTCAAGCCGCTAGGGGAGCACCGTCATGAGCCTGTCCGATCTGCCTGGTTCATTGCCTGAAAGGCCCGTGACGGATCCTGCCCACGATCCTGCCCAAACACAAGGGTCGACGACGGCGCTCGCCGAGCCCGTAGAGCGCGTCCGCGCCTTGTGGGTCACCGGAGTGGTGCTGGTCAATGTTGGTATCAATGCTGCCTTCTTCGGCCCCATTCAGGTGCTGCTTGGGCAGCAGGCCATCCACTTTGACGAAGGCCAGAAGGAAGCCATTCTCGCCCTCGTCACGGGGTCCGGCGCCGCGGTTTCCCTGGTGGCGAATCCCCTGTTCGGTGCCTTCAGCGACCGCACCACGTCACGCTTCGGACGGCGCGTCCCGTGGGTGCTCTTTGGTGCCATTCTCGGCGCGGCAGCCCTGATAGCCCTGGCAGGCGCGCCCAACGTCGCTGTCATGGCCCTCCTGTGGTGCCTGGTTCAGGCCGGTTGCAACGGTGCGTACGCGGCCCTGACGGCGGCCATCCCGGACCGAGTCCCGGTGCCTCAGCGCGGCACCGTCGGCGGGCTTGCAGCCATGGGCCAAACCGTGGGGATCCTGGCGGGCGCAGTGATCGCGTCCGTGGTTTCGGGGAACTTTGCCCTCGGATACATCGTGTGCGCTGCCGCTCTGCTGGCCGGCGTCGTGCTCTACCTTTTCAAGAACGACGACGTTCCTTTATCGGCGGAGACTCGGCCACCGTTCAAGCTCGGGACATTCGCCAAGGGGTTCTGGATCTCGCCGGTCAAATATCCGGATTTCGCCTGGGCCTGGCTGACACGCTTGCTGGTGAATGTCGGCAACCATATGGTCACGCTGTACTTGCTGTTCTTCCTCAAGGATGCCGTGCATCTTGAGGAGATGCAGGGGATCAAGCCTGAGCTCGGCGTGCTGATCCTGACGGGCCTCTATGCCCTCATGGTGATCGTCACAAGCGTGGTGGGCGGTGCCATCAGTGACCGCATGGGCAAACGGAAACCCCTCGTGATTATCTCCTCGATCGTCATTTCGCTAGCTGCGTTGATCCTTGGGCTCGACCCCACCTGGACAGGAGCAATTGCTGGCGCGGTGGTGCTCGGTATCGGGTTTGGTGCCTACCTGGCGGTCGACTTCGCCCTCATTACCCAAGTGCTGCCCACTGCGCTGGACCGGGGCCGGGACCTTGGTGTCATCAACGTGGCCAACTCCTTGCCACAGGTGATCGCGCCGCTCATTGCCTATCCCTTTGTTGCTTTCTGGGGTGGCTACATCTCGCTGTATGTGGCCGCAGCCGTCATCGGCCTGCTGGGCGCCGTATTCGTGGTGAAGATCAAGGGCGTCGCATAGCCTGCGAATCCGTTCTCAGGGAACTGGCAACTTGCTGCCGTATCATTGTCAGGACCGCGCCCGGCCTTTGGCGTCCGCGGTATCTCCCAGAACGAAGCCCAAACCAACAGAACGCCGGAAATGTCCGAACCGAACTCCCTGGAACCGTATTCGCTGGATCTGGCCGCGGGGTTGCCCCAGATGGCGGCTGCTCCCACCACGCCGAGACAGCAACTGCGCTACGCCCGGATACTGAAGACTGCCGCAGGTTTCGCCCAGCGGCAGTTCGATACTGTGAGCCTTTCGGACGTATCCACCAGGGCCCACGTTCCGCTGGGGACGCTCTACCGCTACTTCCCGTCTACGGTCCATCTGATGCTCGCGGTCTACCGGCAGCAGCTACGGGAACTCAATGACGCCAAGCCGGCGTCTTCGCGGTGCAGCCAGCAGGAACTCACCGGTCTGGGGATGGAGATTTTCCACATGCGGGTCATGCAGCCCGCCGTCGAACACTGTCTTTCCCGCACGTGGGATACCCGCGACGGTGACATCCCGGTGCTTTTGCGAGACATCGAAGTGCTCTCTGCCGAGATGGTCACGTCGGCGATCGGCGACGCTGGCAGGGCGCGGATTCTGTTGCACGTGATCAGTGGTCTGGTCCAGTCGGTCAACTGCCGTCGGATCTCGCTTTTCGATGCCGAGAAGGACCTGAAGAACGCCTGCAAGTTGATTGCGGACGCGTAGCTTTTTCCGGCAACTGGCGTAATTGGTCTAGACCACTACGACCAAAAGTATGTGTTTATGGCTGGATGTCTCTAGTCTTCCTATCAAGGACCTGCCTACGAAGACAGGACCCAAGCGGCTAGCAGCCCATATCCGCAGGAGTTTCACAGCACGGACCACCACCCTTGGCCCGGCACCGAAGCCTCTACACCTGCCCGAATTGTGCCGTGGGTTCACGGCTAGCCTGAGGAGACAACGACGTGTCCGTCGAAACCATCACCCCTGAACAGAACCTGACTGCCCTGGCGCTGAGCGAAGAGGAAATCTTCGCGGCCCACGAAGGCGGCAAGCTCTCCGTTTCCAGCACCGTGCCGCTCTTGAACAAGCGTGACCTTTCCATTGCCTACACCCCCGGCGTCGCTGAGGTGAGCAGGGCGATTCACGCCAATCCGGAGCTTGCCCGCACGCACACGTGGGCCGAGCGCCTTGTGGTGGTCGTCAGCGATGGCACCGCGGTCCTTGGACTTGGCAACATCGGCCCCAGCGCCTCCCTCCCGGTCATGGAAGGAAAGTCCGCGCTTTTCAAGGCTTTCGGCGAGCTGGACTCGATTCCGCTGGTTCTCAACACCACTAACGTGGATGAGATCATCGAGACCCTGGTCCGCCTGCGCCCAAGCTTCGGTGCCGTGAACCTCGAGGACATCTCCGCTCCGCGCTGCTTCGAACTCGAAGAGCGTCTTATCGAGGCCCTTGACTGCCCGGTTATGCACGATGACCAGCATGGCACCGCCGTCGTGGTTCTCGCCGCCCTGACGAACGCCGCCAAGGTGACCGGCCGCGAACTTGAAGGACTGAAGGTTGTGGTTTCCGGTGCAGGTGCCGCCGGGATCGCCGTGTCCGAGATCCTGCTCACTGCTGGCGTCAAGGACGTCGTCCTGCTGGATTCCAAGGGCATCATCAACGCTGAGCGTGCCGATCTGGTGGCCGATTCGGGCAGCGTCAAGGCCCGCTTCGCCCAGCGGACCAACCCCCGCGGCCTTTCCGGCGGACCCGCCGAAGCCCTCACGGGCGCAGACGTGTTCGTCGGTGTTTCCTCGTCGAAGCTGGCCGAGGAACACCTGAAACTCATGAACAAGGATTCGATCGTGTTCGCGCTGTCCAACCCGGACCCGGAAGTTCTGCCCGAGGTCGCCGTCAAGTACGCGGCCGTTGTGGCTACGGGCCGTAGCGACTTCCCGAACCAGATCAACAACGTCCTGGCCTTCCCCGGGATCTTCCGCGGAGCCTTGGACGCCGGCGCGCGCCGGATCACTCCGGCCATGAAGCTCGCCGCGGCCCGCGCCATCGCCGCGCTGGCCGAAGAGGACCTCTCGGCCGACTACATCGTGCCCAGCCCGCTGGATCCCCGCGTTGCACCTGCGGTCACGGCGGCCGTTGCCGCTGCGGTTGAATAACCTAGCACTTCAGCCCCAAAAGCCGACGACGGCGACTCTCCCGTGCTGGGGAGGGTCGCCGTCGTTCTTTGTTCCGCCACCACTGGCGGGCCGCACACCCAGACTGGGCCCATGAACGCCGAAACGATGGTGACCGTTCTCTGCGGTTCACGGCCCGATACGTGATGGAGCGTTGGGGGTTTGGGCCCGATAGGTGATGGAGCGTTTGCCTCGACCAACCCTCGCTCACCTTTAGCGCCTTTTTGACAGACCCTCCATCACTTTTGGCGGCATTTTCGCCGACGCTCGCTCACGTCTCGGGTTGGCTCCAAGGATGAATCCGCTGGCTTCCGGGTGGAGATCGGACGCAGGAGGGCAGAATCGGCGTCGACGCATCCCGGGCCGTGGATAGGGTGGCTGACATGGAACAGACACTGAAAGTTGCACGGCAATGGGGCGCCCCCGCGGCGGCCGTCATCTTTTTCGCCCTGTGGTGCGTGGCGGAAGCGGGAAGGATGGGGGCCTCGGGGGTTGAACACGTGGCCCGGCACGTGGATGCTTGTCCTGATTGCCTTGACGATCGCGGTAGCGGTGTGGAAGCCGTACGTATCACTCGGGCTGACCGCCATCCTTTTGCCGCAGGCTGTGCCGCCGTCGGCATCGCTTTGGCGCTCTACGAGGACCGGGGCAAGCTCTTCCAGTCCAAGGTCCTCGTCCAGGCCAATCTCAAGGAGACCGAGGTCGAGCTGGTCGTGGAGCAGGAACGCACCCGGATCGCCCGCGATCTCCACGACGTCTTGGCACACTCGCTCGCTGTCATTGCCGCGCAAGCCGACGGCACACGCTACCTCAGCCAGAGGACCAACCGAAAGCAGTGCTCGACGCCTTGGAGAACATCGCGGTGTCGGCCCGCCACGCCCTGGTGGACGCACAGCGCGTCATTGAAGGAGTGCGCGACGACGGCCTGGTCGCCCCGCAGCCCCGGCTCACCGACGTCGGGCCCCTTGTGGAGCGAATGCGCCAAGGAAGCCTCAAGGTCCAACAGAGCGAGACCGGTGTCCCGGTTGAGCTTGGCGCGGGTCAGCAACTCGCCGTCTTCCGGATTGTCCAGGAATGCCTCACGAACGCCCTCAAACACGGCGGGCGCGGCACCGCTGTGCGGCTTCACTTCGACTGGAGCGGCCCTGGGCTGACCATGCACGTTGCTTCCGACTGCCGGCGTCCGTTTCGATTGGGGGGACGGACGACGGCGATGAGGTGGCGCGTGTGGGGCGCGGCATCCCCGGAATGCGGGAACGTGCACACCTGGCCGGCCGTTGGCTCAGCTCCGGGCCCGACGGCGAGCAGTTCCGTGTGACGGTCTTCATCCCCTACGGTTCACGCTCGGCACCTCTCCCCTCGGAAAATCGCGGAGAAGAAGGCCTGGAAGGCGCTGCGGACCGGGAAGCCGCGTCCCCAAAGGGCTTTGAGCAGGAGCCGGCGCTTGCACTCGAAGGCGCTTCGCCGTCGTTGTCCCTTGAGCGGGAAAGCGGCGGACGTGGCTGAAGCGCAGATCACGGTTGCCTTGGTAGACGACCAGCCCCTCTTCCGCGCCGGCATCCGCATGCTGGTGCAGAGCCAAGCAGACATGGACATGGCGTGGGAGGCCCACGACGGCGAACAGGCCGTGGCGCTCGCCGCCAAGCTGCGGCCGGACGTCATGCTGATGGACCTTCGGATGCCGGTGCTGGATGGAGTCGGGGCCACGCGGCGCATCACGGAGGAAGCCGATGCGGCAGGAGTGGACAAGCCCAAGATCATTGCCCTGACCACCTTCAACAGGGACCAGGCCGTGGTTGAGGCGGTGCAGACGGGCGCAAGCGGCTACCTGCTCAAGAGTGCCGAGCCGGAGTTCCTGCTGGCCGCGATCCGAACCGTGTACTCGGGATACTCGGTGATCGCGCCCGGTCCGGTGCACGAGCTCTTCCAGCACGCAGCCCGGACAGTGCCGGTGGCCGGGCCGGACCTCGCCGTGATGGACGAGCTCTCGCCACGCGAGCGGGATGTGTTCTTGCTCGCGGCCAAGGGCCTGGGGAACGCTGAGCTGGCAGAGAGCCTGTTTGTCTCTGAGGCCACAGTTAAATCCCATTTGCGCAGTGTGCTCAGCAAGCTCGGGCTGCGTACCAGGCTTCAACTGGTGGCCTTCGCCTATGAGCACCGGCTGCTCGGCTAGGCACCCCCAAATGCAAGGCGACGGCCGCCCCGGTGGGGACGGCCGCCGTCGTGCAACTGCAGGTACTGCAGAGTCAGGGTGCGCTACATGGCGCGGCCCTTCGTCTCCTCCCTTGCGTCACGCCCGAGCCAAAGGCCAAGGGCGACCATGACAACGCCGAGAACCAGGTGCAGCCAGTCGTCCGCGGCGTTCATGGGCACGAAGTCAGCGCTCATGTTCGACATGGTGATTAGACCGTAGATCCAAAGGACGAGGTAGATTGCGCCGCCACCAATGAGGTAACCACGCGCCATCCTGCCGGTTCTGGCCAGGTAAAGGCCTGCAGCGCCGAACAGCAGATGGACAATGTTGTGCAGGACGGATACTTGGAAGACTCCAAGAAGCATGGCGCCCGAATCATGTCCTGCAAAGGTCATGGCGCCGTAATTGCTGGTGATGCCCGGGATAAATCCCAAGACGCCAACAGCCAGGAAAACCCAGCCCAAACCCAGTGCTGTGTTGTGCAGCGTCAGCCCCATCACGTGGTGCTGCGCGGGGTGTGAAGCAGTGGTCATAGCTCCTCCCGATCACGATTTCGATCGGCCCTTCAAATGGAGGGCCGCATCGCGGCAAGGAGTCGGAACCCTGCCGACGAGGATATCTTACTCCCGAAAACCCGGGAAATAGAGGGGATGGCGTGGGACAACGCGCAGCTAGCATGGTTCTGTGATGCCCAATTCTGCAATGGATTATCCTGCGACGGCAGGGCAACCGTGAGTGAGCCATCGGTTCCCGGTAATCAAGGAGCGATTTTCGGCGACACGAGGGACATCACACCGTTCCGCGACGGACATGTCCGCACCTCGGTGAGTGGACTGGCGGAGGGCCTGGGCGGTGCGATTGCCGGCGTCCTGAAGGGAAAGGCCGCTGGCCGGATCGACGTCGACGGGGATGTCCCCAAGCTCAAGCGGCTGGCCGGCAAGACCGCCAAATCCGTGTACGACGCCATTTTCACCAGCACGGAACCGGACCGCCTCATCACCCTAGCCCGCACCTACCCCGGCTGGGCCGGGCTTTGCTACGTGATTGCCGGCCTGCTTGCGTACAAGCACGGCGGATATCTGCGCGCGTCGGAACTGCTGCAGCGGGGCTTGTCCATACGGATCGACGACGCCGCCAGCCGGTTCTCCGGCAGTTGCCTTGGCAGGGTGGTTACGCGGGTTGAGGTTGCGGAGCGGATTGAAGTTCCGGTCCTGTTCAGCGAGGAATCGGTGTTCCTTGCCCTCTCGCACTGCTCTCGGGAGACGGGCCAGACGGCGGAGGCCCTCGACATCCTGGCTAGCCTGCCGCCGTCGTTGCCCACCGCGCTTGCCCGCTGCACCGCAGCGGCGGCACTTGAGCGGCACGCCGACGTCGTCAGATGGACGGACGGGCTCCGCAACGCGGACGACCTCTCGGCGGCGCTCTTGCTGATACGGGCGCAGTCACTCAGGGCGTTGGGGGAGCGGGCGGCGGCGCAAGCCGCACTCGCCGAGGTACTCCGGAGGAAGAAGACCAGCCTCGCCTTGCGCAACGACGCACTCACGGACCGGGCTCTGTCGATGCTTGAGGTCAGGCGGAGGGCGCCCGGCCCTCGTCCGCTCAGTCCTCGCGTCGTTATGCGGACTCGGCGTAAGTCCGAGGGGGCCGAGTTGGAGGCAGTGGATGGGATCCGCAGGGACATCGAGGTGCGCCGGCTGTGGAACAAAGACTTCGGCGAACCTGGCGGTTAGCACGGCCTAACGCCCGCGGTTAGGACCGAAGCGCGCGAAGGACTCCTCGAAGCGAGACGCCCACGGCACCGACAAGTGGCAGCAACATGGCCATCACAACCACGGTGTTCTGCTGGAAAGTCACGCGCCCGCTGGCGTTGCGGCCATAGACCCCGACCGGGAGCACAAAACCGCCGCCTCCACCGCCCGCAGCATTGGTTCCATCGCCGCCTCCTCCGAATCCAAAGGACACCAGGGCTACTGGGATTAGTTCTTCTCCGCCGATCTGCAGGGGAGGGCCGTACGCCGTCGATACACCGACCTTTTTGAAGGCCTCCACGAGGGCTGAAAATTGATCGGACATGAAGCCGACGATATGCCGCCTCGCCGTAGAACGCCAGAGCGATCTCGCCTGACGCTCGCGTCACCGGAGCAGCGGAAGCAACTGTTCGCCCAACAGCACGGCCCCGAGCGCCACCATGATAATGCCGCTGCCGAGCGTCACCACGCGTGCGGCGGAGGGTCGGGACTGCAGCAGCTTTCGGGAAGTCATCGCCACCGCCGTGTAGATTATGCCCACGAACAGCACGAATGTGAGGCCCAGCACTCCGGATTGCACCGGCACCGGCAAGGACGCTTCAGGGCTCACGAACTGCGGCACAAGTGCCAGGAAGAACAGCAGGCCCTTGGGGTTGATGCCACTGGTGCCCATGCCTTGCAGGAAGGTGCGCAACTGGTTTCGGGACTGCCCGACGGCGTCATCCGCGCTGAAGCTCGCGCCGCGCCACGAGCGCATAGTGCTCACGCCGAGCCAGAGCAAATAGGCGGCGCCCGCGATCGTCAGCCAGCCAAGGAGCCCCGGAACGCCGGTCAAAAGGGCGGCGAGCCCGGCCGTCAGGAAGGCCGTGTGCAGGATGTATCCGCTGCACAGGCCAGCCACGGCGGGGACGAAACTGCGCTGCCGCAAGCCCGCAGCGATCGAATATGCCCAATCAACGCCGGGGGTGCAGGCCAAGGTGACGGCGACAATCACGAAGGCGAGGAAGAGGTGGGGATTCATGGTGGCTCCTGGCTGGTGGGTACACCATGAACCTTATGAAAAATCTGCCCATAAGTGTTCCCATATTTAGCCCGGCTTGCCGCGGAATCGGTAAGATAATTGCGTGATTGATGGAATTGACAGAACTATTTTGCGTCACCTCAAAGAGGATGGGCGAATGACTGCCACAGCGCTCGCGGCCAAGGTGGGATTGACCGTGGCGCCATGCCATAGGCGGCTGCGTGATCTCGAGGCTTCCGGAGTGATTCGGGGCTATCGGGCGGACATTGATCCGGCGGCGATTGGCCTGGGATTCGAGGCGATCGTCTTCGTGACCCTACGCCAGGTGGACCGCACCACCATGTCGGACTTCGAGGACCGCGTGGCGGCTAACCCCAACATTGTCGAAGCACAGCGGCTTTTCGGCTCACCGGACTATCTCCTGCGCGTGATCGCCGCCGACCTCCCGGCCTACCAGCGTTTCTACGACGACCAGCTCACCGCACTTCCCGCCGTCGAGCGCCTCACCTCGACCTTGGTGATGAAGAACCTGAAGACGAACGCGGGACCGCCGGTCTGAGTTCGGCCTTATTTTGTCGCACCCTCCTGGCAGAGTGTTTCCATGGAAGCGATCGGATACTTCGACACCCGGCAGGGCCTTGCGTCCCGCGGGCTTTTCGGAGTGTCCCGTCATGGCGGTGTTCCGCGACTTGCCGCGGTCCCGGACGGGCCTCCGGGCGGGCTGACGTTGGTGGATCCGTGCGATGGGGGCGGTTGGCAGGCCGCTTTGGACGGGGCCCTGGCGGCGTTGAGGTCGTTGGCGGAAAAGGCGGCCGATGACGTTGGAGTCTTGGGTTTCCAGGAGGCTGTCGCGTTCGCCTCCGGTGTGGAAGAACTCTCCCGCGCCCTGGATTATCTCCAGGTGGTCGCGGCTTCGGGGCTGGACAGGGCACGGAGGGATGAACCCACTACCCGGCCGGGCTGGACAACGGGCTGGGCCTCTGATGCGGATACCGGCTCTGGAATGGGCTGGACGTCCGAGACAACAGCGGGCCAAGCGGACGCGCAGGGCGATGCCTCCGGCTCGGTGCAGGGCGCTCGTGCGTCCGGCGCGGGGAGCGCAAGTCTTGAGGCCGCAGCGACTTCTTCCATGCGGGGAACGGGGGGCGTTCGTGGCGGGGAGTTCAGGTCCACGGCTGAGCATCTGCGTTCGTTGCTGCGGATCAGTGCCGTCGAGGCCAGGCGCCGGCTCGCCGCGGCTCAGGAGCTGCTACCGAGCCGCGGCCTCACCGGACAAATGGTCCCTCCCCGGCACCAGCAAACGGCCGCGGCGCTGGCGTCCGGGGTGATCGGGTCCCGCTCGGCCGGGATCATCACGATGGCCTTGGAGAAGGTGCGTCCGCTTTGCAGCCCCGAGAAGGCTGCGGAGATGGAACACGCCCTGGCCCGTACCGCGGAGGAAAATGATCAGGATTTCCTGGCCAGGGTTGCCCGGCGTTGGGTCGATGCGATTGACCAGGACGGCCCGGAACCATCCGAAGAATCCCTCCGCTACCATCAAGGGGCGTTCCTGCGCCGTCCCAAGCACGGGCTGCAGCATGTGGAGATCTTCGCCACCACCGAGCAATACGAACACCTGCTCACGGTCATGAACACCGCTGCCAACCGCCACGGGCGGCCACCCCAGGGCACAGTTCATGCCTCCGTGGAATCATTCGACGATTCTTCCGGCGAGGCATCGGACAATGCCGAGCCGCTGGACCGGCGTTCGAGGGCGCAGAAGCTCCTGGACGGTTTGATCGGCGCCTGCACGCTCGCCCTGGCCGCAGGGTCCCTGCCCGCCACGGGCGGCCACCGCCCGCAGGTCCTGGCCACCATCGAGCACCGCGAACTCTTCCCCCAAACAGCCGGCATCCGCAGCCCGGGCAGCCTTCACCATCCGGGCAACTTTCGCAGTTTGGTCAGCCCGCCCTGTTCAACCGCCCCCAGAAGGGCAGTGGCACCGGGTCCTTCACGTTCACCGGGCCCGTCCCGGCAGCCACTTTGCGCAAACTCGCCTGCGACGCGGATATCATCCCCGTAGTCCTCGGCGGAGAAGGCCAAGTGCTGGACATCGGACGGGCCTCAAGGATCTTCCCGCCGCACATCCGCAAAGCCATCACAGCGCGGGACAAAGGCTGCGCTTTCCCCGGGTGCACCATACCGGCACCGTGGTGCGAGGCCCACCACATCGAGTATTGGTCCCGGGGCGGACCCACCAGCACGGCTAACGGGACGCTGCTCTGCAGCCATCACCATCACCTGATCCACAAGGAAGACTGGCGCATCCAGGTCCGCAACGGGATCCCTTGGTTCATCCCGCCACCCCACACGGACCCGCACCGGAAACCCCGAAGAAACCACTACTTCCAGATATGACCTCACGCCCCCAGCAAACCCGTGGTCCGGTACGGAATCACCTCGCGCAGGAACATGCTGGTGGATGTGCGGACGATTCCGGGGCACAGCCTGATCTCTTCGGACACGCGGTATAGATCGTCCGGGCTTGTGGCGACCACGCGGATGATGAGGTCGGTGTCGCCGGCTGGAGCATGGCATTCGAGGACCTCGGGGATGTCGCGCAGGGCCGCGATCGCCTCGTTGAGCCGGCTCTGGTCCAACTCCGCGCTCACCGCTGCCGCAACGCCCCGGCCCAATGCGGAAGGCAGCACGCGGCTGCTGTTCGGACGCAGAGCGCCCGACGCCGTCATGCGCTCCAGGCGCGACTGGACTGTCCCGCGCGCCAAGCCCAAGCGCTGGGCGAGGACCATGATCGGCACCCGGGGGTCGTCGTCGAGCGCGGCAAGGATGCGCTTGTCGGTTGAGTCCAATTCCTGCATGGCTGCCGCTTTCTGCCTAGTCGCCGAAGGTTCGGCTGGTCAGAATGTCCAACCGAATCCCATTCTCCCGCACAATGCCTGCCTCTAGGCTCGCCAGCGGAAGCCATCCGCCCGCGAACCATGGTTGCGAATGATTTACATGCCCGTAACGGGAACCCCTTGACGGCATGAATTTAAAACGCGAAACTCTTCTCATATGTGATTGACGTCTCAAGGCGATCGGCGCTCCCCGCACCGGTTCTTGGGAAGAAACCAAAGGCGAAGAAAATGGCAACAACACTCGAACTCACCGTCCGCACCGCATCCTGGACCCGGCCGCCCCGCGAACTGGTCCGCGCGTTCGAAGCGTTCCCCGTGGCAAACATCGGTGACGCGATGGAGCGGCTGGGAATCGTCGACGGCGGAATCAGCCCCGTCTGGGAAGGGGCCCGTTGCGTCGGCTCGGCCCTCCCCGTCCTCGGTGCCGCGGGAGACAACGCCGCCGTCATCGAAGCGCTGAACTACATCCAACCCGGCGACGTGGTGGTGATCAACGGCTTCGGCCACGAACACCGTGCCCTCGTGGGCGAGCAGTTGTCCCAGCGTTTCGAAGCCGCCGGTGCCACCGGCGCGGTCATTGACGGCTACATCCGGGACCGAGCCACCATCACCGAAATCAAGTTCCCCGTCTTCGCCCGCGGCGTCACCCCTGCCGGTCCGTTCAAGAACGGACCCGGAGTCATCGGGGAACCTGTGGCAATCGGCGGAATCGTCTGCTCGGCAGGCGACATTGTCGCCGCCGATGACGACGGAGTCGTCATCATCCCCCAGGCCCGTGCCGTCGAAATCCTGGAACGAGTCATCGCAGTGGCCGCGCACGAGGCCGAGATGACAGCGGAAATCACCCGCGAATACAGCTAACAACGCTTTCTCCCACCCCAGCCCCCTCATAGACTGAAAGCACCCACCATGACAAAGCAATCGACGGACTCAGTGGAACTGAACACCGCTCAAATCAAAGTCGTCACCGCGGATGGCAGGATGGTGCGCAAGGCAACCTTTGCCGGCACCATGGGTTCCTTCGTGGAATGGTACGACTACGGCATCTACGGCCTACTGACCACGTATCTGGCCATCAACATCATGGGTTCCAAGGACACAGGCTCCTTGCTCCTGACCAACGTCGGCTTCCTGGTGAGCTTCCTCGCCCGCCCGTTCGGCAGCGTCATCTGCGGATTCCTGGGTGACAAGCTGGGCCGGAAGAACCTGCTCGCAGTCCTCCTGCTCCTCATCTCCGGGGCGACGGCCTGCATCGGCCTTATCCCGTCGTACTCGGTCATCTTCTGGGCCGCTCCCGCCTTGCTGATCCTATTCCGCATCCTTCAGGGGTTCTCTGCCGGCGGCGAAGTGGCAGGCGCCATGGCATTCGTGGGCGAGTACGCGCACAACAAGCACCGCAACTACTCCATGAGCTTCATCGCGGTAGGTTCCTTCTGCGCCCTGCTCTTCGGCAGCGCTCTCTCCGCCACCCTCATCACCACCCTCGGGGACTCCACCATGGAGGCCTGGGCCTGGCGCATCCCGTTCCTGTTCGCCCTGCCTTTGGGCTACGTCGGTTTCTACATCCGCTCCAAGATGGAAGACACCCCGCACTTCGCGGCACTGCGTGAGCGCAACGAGGTAGAACGCAACCCGCTGCGCACCGTCTTCACCTCCAAGCGCCATCTGAAGGCCATCGCCCTGACCATCTTCCTCCCGGCACTGAACGGCCCCGGCTACTACCTGCTGTTCGCCTACATGCCCACGTACCTGAAGACCCAGCTGGGCTCAGGCCACAACTTCACCATGCTCCAGGCGCTCCTGGTCACTGCTGTCAGCCTGGTGGCCATCATCATCTCCATCCCGCTCATGGCCCGCTTGTCCGACCGCATCGGCCGCAAGCCCGTGTTGGCTCTCTCCGCCGTGCTCATGGCTGTGGTTTCCTACCCGATGTTTGCCATGATCACCACCGGCAATATGCCGCTGGCCTGCGTTGCCACCGTCGTGATGGCCATCGCGTTCTCCGGCCACGCCGCCGTCGTCCACACGGTGCTGACCGAAATGTTCCCCACTACGGTCCGCTACAGCGCCTACAGCATCGGCTTCAGCATCAGCACCATCATCTTCGGCGGCAGCGCACCGCTGGTCATGACTGAACTCATCAAGGCCACCGGCAACAGCATGGTTCCCGCCTACGCCTCAATCGGCACTGCCATCATCACGCTCGCCTCGGTCTACTTCCTGAAGGAAACCAAGGGCCAGCCCCTCCAGACGCACTAGTAGCGGACCACCAGAACCCCGACGGCGGCGGTCGCCCGCCACCGAAACGGCAGCCGCCGCCGTCGAACCCTTAGTAACGAACAGAAGTGGGAGTCACCTTGAGCATCAATTCAGTCGCCGTCGTCGCAGACCTCGGCGAAAGCTACGGCAACTACACGATCGGCGACGACGACGCATTGCTGGGTCTCGTCACAGCCTCCAACATCGCCTGCGGTTTCCACGCCGGCGATCCGCGGGTCATGGATGCCACCGTCAAGGCCTGCGTGGAGCGCGGCATCGAACTCGGCGCACACCCTGGCTATCCGGACCTGGTGGGCTTCGGCCGCCGCCTCATCGAAGCCAGCGAAGAAGAAATCCGTACCGATGTCCTCTACCAGATCGGCGCCCTGGACGCGTTTGCCCGCATCCACGGAGGCAAGATCAGCCACGTGGCTCCGCACGGACGCATGGGCAGCATCGCCCAGACCGACGCCAAGCATGCCCGCGCCATTACGGATGCCATCAAGGCCTACGATCCCTCCTATATCGTGATCTGCCAGAAGGGCCTCCTCGCCGATGAATCCCGCAAGCGCGGGCTCGAGGTGGGCTACGTCTTCCTCGCGGACCGCGGCTACGGCGAAGACGGCATGCCCGTCTCCCGCAACAGTGAAGGCGCACTCCTGCACGACCCCGAGGAAATCGGCCGCCGCGTGGTCCAGGTAGTGACCGAAGGAACTGTACGCGCCGTCACCGGCAAGGTGGTCCCGCTCGGCCACGATGCCGACGTCGTCCTCCTCCACGGTGACCACCCGCAGGTCCTCCAGAACGGCACGGCCCTCCGCGCGGCCCTGGACAAGGCAGGCATCAAAGCCACCGGCCTTCAGGAAGTTCTCGCGGAAAAGGCCCGGCTGGCCACGGTCTGAAGCTGAGCAACAACCGGATCCATCACCCGTACCACCGAGCAGGACTCATGACCACGCACACAGCACCCGCGAAGCGGCTGCACCACCCGCCCGAACTGGAAGCCGAGCCGTTCGGCGATTCAGCCCTCATGCTTCGGGTCAAGAACGACGACGCCGACTTCCGCCGGGCGGCGGGCAGCCGGCTCCGCGACGTGCTGCTGGAGGTGCGCCCGTACGGGGTGCTGGACATCGTGGCCGGCGTCGAGTCCTTGTTGGTCGAGTTCGACTGCTTGGCGGTGACCCACGAACAATTGGCCCAGACCATTCGCTTGGCGGTTGCCGGCAACGGCCTGGAACCGGGCGCCCCTAGCGCCTCGCAATCACTTTTTGTCATCCCGATGGTCGTGAGCGAGGAATTTTCCCGGACCTTCCCAGTGTTGCCGAGGAGTTGGGACTGAGTCCGGAAGCGGTGCTGCGGCAGTTCGAGTCCTCGGTGCTGACCATCAACCTGTTGGCTGCGGCCATGGCCCCCATGATGGGCGGCGTGCAATTCCCCGGCCAGGTCAGCCGCTGTGTCGAGCCGCGGACCAACGTGGACCCCGGATCCGTGATGGTTGCCGGCACCAACGCCATCATCCAGCCGTTCCCCGGGCCGAGCGGCTGGAAGGTGATTGGCCGGACTCCGCTCACCATCTGCGACATCCGCGAAGATCCCGCCACGTCCTACAAACCAGGGGATCTGGTGCGCTTCGAGCTTGTTCCGGAGGGCGAATGGGTGCGGCTCGAAGGCCGCTTCCTGCGGGCCTCGGGCGGCAGCGCCAGCTCAGGTGGCGCTAGCTCGAGCGCCGGCACCAGCTCGGACAGCGCGGATGGAGGCCACAATGACCTTCCCTGAACGCGCAATCGGCATCAAAGTGAGCGAGGCTGGCTGGCTGTCCACCTTCCAGGACTTGGGCCGCGAGAATTCCGAGTTCATGGGCGTCCCCTGCGGAGGCGCAGCGGACCAGCACTCTGCTGCGGTCGCCAACGTCTTGGTTGGAAACAGCCGTAAGGCCACCTGCTTGGAAATCATGGGCGGACGTTTTGCGTTCACGGCCACGCATGACGTGATGTGCGCCGTGACCGGGATCCCGGCTGAGGTCACCGTGAACGGGGATCCCGTCGCCATGTGGGAGCCTCTTTGTCTTCCGGCGGGTGCCCGGGTTGTGATTGCCAAGGCCCGCGGTGGCATGCGGAACTACTTGGCCTTCAGCGGCGGACTGGAAACTGCCCGCTTCATGGGCAGCGCCGCGCCCGAATCGCGCATGGGCTTTCCCCAACAGCTCACCCCGGGCCGGACGCTTACCCTTCACAGCCGGTACCGCGGATTCACACACCCGTTCTTGACCCAGCCCCTGTTCCGCCTGCCTGTCCCCGTGCCGGAGTTCAGCCCGGACGTGTGGACCATCGACGTCGTTGACGGTCCCGAAACGGACCGGACCCCCGGCATCCGGAAGCTGCTCAGCTCCAGCCACTACACAGTGGGCGCCAAATCCAACCACGTGGGCCTGCGTTTGGACGGGCCGGTGGTGCATCCCGAGGGGCTCGGGGAAATCGTGTCCCATGGGGTGCCGATCGGCGCGTTCGAAATCCCGCATGGCGATGAGCTCATCATCCTGGGCCGTTCGCGAACCCTCACGGCTGGCTATCCGATCGTGGCTGTAGCCGCCAAAGCCTCCTTGTCCATGCTGGGCCAAGCCAGCCCTGGCCGGAAGATGACCTTCCGCTGGATCAGCAACACTGCTGCGGTGGAGCAATACCGTGAACAGCAGCGCCTCGTGGCGCATCTGGAAGATCGCGTGCACGCCCTTTTTGCCGCCGTCGGGCTCCCAGTCTCAGCGGGCTCCACGATGGCCTCCTCGCCGACTCCCGCCGCGGCGTGACGCTCCGGCCCCAAGAAAACACTTGACCATCAACTTCTAAAATGAGAAACTCTTCTCATATGTGATTGGCATCTCAAATGATTCACGCAAAGAACGCAAGGAACTGAAACCATGGGACTTCTGGACGGCAAGCTCGCGATCATCACCGGGGCCGGTACCGGCATGGGACGCTCGACGGCGGCCCTGCTGGCCGCAGAGGGCGCCGCAGTGGTGCTGGTGGGGCGTCGTGAGGACGTCCTGCAGGAACTCGCCACGGAGATCGTCGCCGACGGCGGCCGTGCGTTCGCCCGCGCTGCGGACATCACCTCGAAAGAAGACGTTGAGGCGTTGCTCGAGTGGATCCACGGGAATCTCGGTCCGGTGGACATCCTTGTCAACAACGCAGGCAGCGCCAGCAAGGTCCTCAACGTCCGCTGGATCAGCCAAGAGGAGTGGAACGAGGTCCTTGATGTCAACCTCAACGCCGTCTACCTGCTCAGCCAGGCGGTCCTTCCGGACATGCTGGCCCGCAAGACCGGAACCATCATCACGGTCTCCTCGCTCGCAGCCGTGAACCCCAACCTGCTCGGGGGCGCCGCGTATGGTGCGGCAAAGGCCGCGGTCCGGAACTTCATGACCTACCTCCACAACACCTTCCGCAACGACGGACTGCGGGCAGTGACCATCCTGCCCGGTGAAACGGCGACTCCTATCCTAGACAACCGCGCCCGGCCGCCCCGCGCAGAGGAGCGCGATGCCATGGTGCAGCCCGAGGACGTGGCCCGCGCCATCCACCTCGTCGCCACGCTGCCCCAGCGCACCGTGGTCCAGGAACTGGTCATCGCCCCGACCATCCAGCGGGACACGTCCGGTGACATCGAGATCAGCCGCTGGGCCGGAGCCCCAGCCGACGAAGCGCCTCAGCGATGAAACCCCGCAGACGGTACGCGCCCTCACCTGGAACTGCCGCCACTACAACCACCACCCAGATCAGGACCCTCATGACACTCGAGCCAGCCACCGCCGTCGCCGATTTCCAGCCGTCCGAAGCTGTGCAGCGTATCCAGCGCACATCGCTGCGCGTGCAGCAGCCCCAATCCAAAGGTGACCTCGTCTCCTTGGCCATGGGCGAGCCGGACTTCGATACCCCGGCCCAGGTTCGAGCAGCAGCCGCCCGCGCCCTCGAGGACGGCTTCACCCACTACTCGCCGTTGCTTGGCGAGCTGGTGCTTCGCGAGGAGCTGGCTGCCCGTATCGGCCAGCTCCTCGGCGGAGCGGCCAGCCCCGGCGACGTGCTCATCACCCAGGGCGGCACGGCCGGCCTGTCCGCGGCGATCCTTGGCGTCGTCAACCCCGGCGACAAAGTGGTTATCCCGGACCCCACCTACTCCCTGTACGCGGACCTCGTCAGCATGGCCGGAGGAATCACCGTACCCGTGCCGCTGGCCGACGACCTGCACTGGGACCTCGAGGCGCTGGCCACCGCGCTTGAGGGTGCCAAAATGTTCGTCTTCTGCAACCCGTCCAACCCGACCGGCATCGTGCACTCCCGCCGCGAGCTCGAAGCCCTCGCCGACATGGTGGCCGGCACTGACACTTTGATCCTCTCCGACGAGGCCTACAGCGATCTCGTCTACACACCCGAACCCTTCACCTCGGCGCTGGAAATCGAAGCCCTGGCCGGCCGGACCATCTACTGCCAGACCTTCTCCAAGAGCTACGCCATGACAGGCTGGCGTGTGGGCTACCTCTGGGGCCCGTCCGATGTCATCGCCTCAGCTGCCCGGGTCCACAACACCTTCAACGGCTCCATGAACCAGGCCGTGCAATACGCGGCACTCACCGCCCTGAAGACGTGCGGCCCGGACATCGAACGCATGCACGCTTCCTATGCCTTGCGCCGGGAACTCATGGCGAGCGGCCTCCAGCAGATTCCCGGCCTCACGGTCAGCTCGCCGGAAGGAGCGTTCTACCTTTTCCCGAAGTACGACGTCGAGCTCCCGGCCGCCGCGATGGTGGCTCACCTTCGCAACCACGGCGTGGCCGTCCGTCCCGGCAGCGAGTTCGGCCGAAACGGCGAGTTCCACCTGCGCCTGTCCTATGCTGCCAGCTCAGGGGCGATCGCCACCGGTGTGGAGCGGCTGGCGGCCGGACTGGCAGAGCTCCGGTGAGTGCCGCGGACGTGGCCAGCGTAGCGCCTGCCGCTCAGGCGCTACGCTGGAATCTGACACGGAAGGGGGCGCCCATGCGCAGCGATACCCAACGCAACCGCCGCCAGCTGGTTCGGGCGGCCGGGAAGCTCTTCGCCAAGGCCAAGGGCCCGGTGAGCATGACGGACATCGCCCGTGAAGCCGAAATCTCCCCGGCAACGGCTTACCGCCATTTCGCCTCGGTGGAAGACGTGCTGGCCGCGTTCCGCTTTGGTGTTGGCGAGAAGCTGCGCGATTTCAGCGTTGCCCAGACTACGTCCGGAGTGGAACTGCTGGAGAGCGTCAGCCGGCATTGGGTGGGACTGGTTATCAAGCACGGCGGTTCCATGGTCCACACCCGCTCCGGCGAAGGGTATCTGGCCCGTCTTCGCTCCGGTGCGTACTACCTGACCATCCAGGCCGAGGCTTTGGAGCGGCCACTCCGGGAGGCCTGTGAGGAACTCGGCCTCCCGCCCCTGGGGGACGAGGCCATGTTCCTGTGGAACATCCTCTTTGACCCCCGTGAAATTTTCGATCTGCTCAACACTGTCGGCCTGGACAAGGACCAAGTGTCCACCAAACTCTGCGCTGCGCTTCGGGGAGCCATGGCCGCCTGGGCCGCTGCGGAGCCAACTTCGGCAAAGTGACCATCGCCTGTTCATCTTCTGGTCAGGAATTGGTCAGATTGACCAATGACGATTGAGTCCGTTGCGCCAGTTGTAGTGTTCCTGTTGAAATAGTGACAACGAAAGGGAATGGCTACCGCCGGACCCCGCAGGCTACGGATCCCCCGGTACACCACCCGGCCACCCGAAACACCGTCCCGCAAAGACGCAGCCGCTGATTGACTCTTGTTCACGCATCGTCTTTCCGCACTCCGCCGGCCCAGCGCCGGCACCACCATAAGAGCCCCTGAGCCACCGAACGCGTTGCGGTAGCTGAGGGGCTCTTGTGCTGGATCCTGCAGGCACGCCCGGCGACGCATAGTCTTGTGCCATGACTTCCGCTGGCCGCTTTGCCCCGAGCCCCTCCGGCGAGCTTCACGTGGGCAATCTGCGCACCGCCATGCTCGCGTGGCTCTTCGCCCGCTCCACGGGCCGCGACTTCCTGCTGCGCGTGGAGGACCTCGACCGTGCGCGGGCCGGTGCCGAGGAAGTCCAGCTCAGGGACATGGAAGCCGTAGGCGTAACGTGGGACGGCGCCGTCGTTCGCCAGACAGACCGTGCCGGGCTGTACAACGCAACTATCGAGCGGCTCTCCGCCGCCGGGCTGACGTACGAGTGCTTCTGCACGCGGCGCGAAATCCAGGAAGCCCCGTCCGCGCCCCACGCTCCGCAGGGCGCCTATCCGGGGACGTGCAGGAACCTTTCGACGGCGGAGCTTGAGATCCGCCGGGCCCTGCGCCCGGCTGCCATCCGGCTCCGCTCCGAAGCCCAGGAATGGACTGTGGAGGACAAGTTGCACGGGCCCTATACGGGCGCCGTGGATGACTTTGTGCTCCGACGGAACGATGGCGTCACCGCCTACAATTTGGCGGTGGTGGTGGATGACGCAGAGCAAGGCGTGGACCAGGTGGTCCGCGGCGACGACCTCCTGTCCTCCACGCCACGCCAGGCTTATCTGGCCTCGTTGCTCGGGTTGCCGGTTCCGGAATATGCGCACGTTCCCCTCGTGCTGAACCGCGACGGCGCGCGGCTGGCCAAGCGCGACGGTGCGGTGACGCTAGGCGACCTTGCCGCTGTCGGACTGTCCGCCGGCGAGGTGCGGGACGTGATCCTGGAATCGCTCGGGCTGCCGGAAGGTCCGCTGGGTGACGCCTTGGATAGTTTTGACCCGGCCAGTTTGCCCCGCAAGCCGTGGGTGTGGAACGGTCATCAGCAGTCGACCCTCCGGAAAGGAGCCTAAGTGCTCGCCTATGTGCTGACCCGCTACGGCGGTGCCGACGCAATGGAACTGCAGAACGTCCCCAAGCCGATTGCCGGTCCGGGCGAAGTCCTGGTCAGGGTGTTTGCCGCAGGCCTCAACCCGGTGGACTACAAGCAACGCGAAGGCGCCGTGCGCGTGATCACCAGGCCGAGGTTGCCCCTGGTGGCCGGCAGTGAGCTGGCCGGGATCGTGGAAGCCGTGGGACCCGGCGTCACGCGCTTTTCCACGGGAGACCGGGTGTTTGCCCGGGTGGACAAAGCCCTGCTGGGTGCCTTTGCCGAACACGCCGCGGTCCACGAGGATCTGGTGGCTCTCATGCCAAGGTCGCTCAGCTACACCGAGGCCGCGAGCCTTCCCCTGGCCGGCCTGACTGCCTTGCAGGCACTGCGCGACGAACTCAAGGTCAAGCCTGGAACCAAGCTATTTATCTCCGGAGGCGCCGGCGGAGTGGGGACCCTTGCCATTCAACTGGCCAAGTACTTCGGCGCCGAGGTGACCACCACTGCGTCTCCCCGTGGAGAAGAGCTCGTTCGGCGGCTCGGGGCGGACGCCGTCGTCGATTACACAAAGGAAAACGTAGCCGAAGTCCTGAGGGGCTTCGACGCCGCCCTGGACCTGGTGGGCGGCGAGACACTGGAGCAGACGTTCAAGATCCTCAAGCCGGGCGGCAAAGTGGTCAGCATCGCGGGCATGCCTGAACCGCAGACAGCTTTGAAGGATCTTGACGCCCCGGCCTGGATGACTGTGCTGTTCTGGGCCATCAGCCTCGGGATCCGTGGCCGCGCCCGCGACGCGAAGGTCCGGTACCGCTACCTGTTCATGCACCCCAGCGGCGAGGACCTGAAATTCCTGGCACGCCTGGTGACCGACGGGAAGCTGCAACCCGTGGTGGACAGCAGCTACCCGCTCGAAAAGATCGCGGACGCCTTCGCCGCACTGGAGCAGGGACGCGCCAAGGGCAAGATCGTGGTGACCATGGGCACCCGCGGCTGGGCCCATTCTGCCGGGTTCCCTGGCCGAGCGTAGCGAGGTTAGGGGGCAGAAGGGACTAGGCTGTCCGGGTGGATGCACAGACGATTGCCCCCGGATTCGAACCAGTCGCCGAACTCTTTGGCCGATACCTTAGCGAGGACCCGGAATATTCAGCCCAACTCGCGGCCTACCATCGCGGTGTCAAAGTTTTGGATATCAGCGGTGGGCCGCACCGCCGCCCGGATTCGGTGACCGGTGTCTTCTCTTGCTCCAAGGGCGTGTCCGGGCTGGTCATTGCGCTGCTGGTCCAGGAAGGCCGCTTGGATCTCGACGCCGAGGTGGTCAAGTACTGGCCGGAATTCGGAGTCGAAGGAAAAGCCACGATTACCGTGGCCCAACTGCTTTCCCACCAGGCAGGACTGCTGGGTGTTGAAGGCGGCCTTACGATGGCCGAATACAACAACTCCGAACTGGCCGCCGCCAAACTCGCGCAGATGCGGCCACTTTGGAAGCCGGGGACCGCTTTTGGATACCACGCGCTGACCATCGGCGTCTTCATGGAGGAGCTGTGCCGCCGGATCACGGGGTCGACGCTCCAGGAAATCTACGAACAGCGGATCCGTTCCGTGACAGGCGCCCACTTCTTCCTAGGGCTTCCTGATTCCGAGGAGCCCCGCTATGCCACGCTTCGCTGGGTTGCCGACCCGTCGGCTCCGTGGACCGACCCCGCCAGCCATTTCGGCCTGTCGGCCAACTCGGTGGTGGGTGACATCCTGGAGCTGCCCAACATCCGCGAGGTCCGGGCAGCGGGCCTGAGTTCCGCCGCCGGCGTTGCTAGCGCCGAAGGCATGGCCCGCGTCTACGCCGCAGCACTCACCGGACTCGCCCCCGACGGCGACCGTCCCGCCGTCGCGCCCCTCCTCAGCGAAGAGACCATCCAGACCGTCACCGCCGAACAGGTCTTCGGCATCGACCGGGTTTTCGGCGAGGCCAGCTGTTTCGCGACAGTGTTCATGAAATCGCATGCACGCTCGCCGTACGGCAGCTACCGGGCGTTCGGGCACGACGGCGCCAGCGCATCTTTGGGGTTCGCTGACCCCGTGTATGAACTCGCTTTCGGGTACGTGCCGCAGCAGGCCGAGCCGAGCGGGGCTGGTTGCCGTAACCTTGAGCTGAGCGCCGCCGTACGGAAGGCAGTCGCCGAACTTGCGCAGAAGGATGAAAATGACCTTCACCGTTGAAACAGCCATGGTCCTTGCCGAAGTGGCGCACAACCGCCAGAAGGACAAACTGAAGCGGCCCCACCGTGAACACGTGTTGACCGTAGGAGATGCGCTCGCCGATTTCGACGACGACATCCGGATAGCGGGCTACCTGCACGACATCGCCAAGGACACCCCCATCACTAGGCAGGCGTTGCTTGAGATGGGTGTTTCCGAGCGGGCCGTGGGCATCATCGAGAGGGTAACCCGCCGTTTCCAGGATGACCCGGACAGTGATGAGGCCGTCATTCTGCACATCGCGGAGGATCACGACGCTACCTTGGTCAAGATCGCCTGCAACGCCCACAACTCCTTGCCGGAGCGGGTACGGGCGCTCGCAGAGAAGTGGCCCGGCAAAGGCCCTAATACGCGCTACGCGGACGCGCGAAAAGTGCTCTATCAAGCCGTGCCGCGTGGAGAAATCCACCTGATCCTCCAACGCATCAACCCGGATCTACTGCCCGAGCTGGATCAGCTGGGGAACTAGCACCTCGACTCGTCGAGCACGTCTCGGCTGTCTACGGTTTTGTCGGGTCATCCTGCGTGGGCTTGGCAGCGGCCGCAACGTCCCGGGTAACGGATGCCGTGACTTCCGCGAGAATCCGCTCGTGGATCTGGCCCGTGAGCTCGTGAATCGCACGCGTGAGATCGGTGTTCTCCTCGAGCAGTTGCTCCTGGGCGTTGTAGTCATGGTCTGCCTTCACCTGCTGGAAAACCGCTTGACGGTTCTGGCCGATCATGACGAAGGTTGAGAGGAAGATCGCTTCGAGCGAGACGATCAATGTCAACGTCGGCCACGGACTCTGTTCGAACACGAGCATCCACACGGCGAAAAGCAGGATATGCAAGTAGACAAAGTTCATCGATCCGGCGAAGGCTGTGATTGCATCCGCGACCCGAAGCTGAATGCTTGCGGCCCGGCGCTCGGCCTCCGCCAGGACCGACGGATGCAGCTTCGACCGCTCGCTTTGAGATAGCAATCGCGTAGGTCTCAGATACGAGCGCGAATGCGGAGCGGCACCCGTCGTTGACATCGATGGGGTTCCGGCCTATTGCTGTGTCATGCGTTCAATCCCTTGGCCCGCGGCGAGCCGATCTCGCCTCTGGGAGCGAGCCTAGCGTCGCCACAAGCGTGAACCTAGGATTGACCGGCGATTCGACTCGGGGTCCGAATTACCCGCCCATCAACCTTCGCCGATGCTTGAGCTCTTTGACCCAGTCCCTGGTCTGGATCGGCCCGAAGGGTGAGGCTCCGGCGTCGAGGTCTGTGATCAGCGGACCCGACGCCTTGAGTGCGAGTTCCAGGACTCCCTCCGCCGCGCGCCCTGTCAGCCCCAGTTTTCCGGCCCAGGCGAGGAAATGTTTGCGGGAGATGCCGCTCGTCTTCCCGCCGATGCCCAGTGCGAGGGTCTTGTCCCCGTAGACCACAGTGGAGGGGATGTCGTAGACCGGGGCGATGGTGTACTCGCCAAGCGGCGACTGCACCATGGACACATTCTTGGCATGGAGGTCGCCGTTACCGCTGAGCCAAGCGAACGCGAGCTGGAGGGCCAGGTTCCGCAAGGCCGGCAGGGGCGCGGAACAATGGGCTGCCAACGCGGCGCACACCTCGCCAAAAGGCACGCTGTACTTGTCCGCCGGATACAGTCCGAGCGCTTGGGCCCCGTCCTCGACGGCGAGACGCACCGGAGTGCCGTCAGTTCCGGTGAGGCGATCGAAACGCTCCACGAGCAGCCCGGCCCGCCCGCCGACGTCGTGCACTAACTGGACGTGGCTCACCGGAATCCGCAACTTGCGCGCGTAACGGAACATGAGAAACTCGTTTTCCACCACGAACGGGAACTCGGGCGCATTCAGTTTGAGGATGAAGCGCTTGCCCGCTTGCGCCACCGGGAGCGAAATCATCCCGGCCGACAACTTGTCCTGCACACCGGCCAACGCCACCGGATCGATGAGCCCTGAATCGCCGAGCAGCGCGTCGAAGTCGAGGGGCAGCTTCGAATCGAGCACGACGGCGGAGCCTCCTTCCGTGGGTGGCTCGCCGTGGGGGACGGTCTGGACATTACCGACGGCGTCTCCTCCTGCGCCCATGAGGAGCGCGAGCTCGTCGTCGGCGCTGGCTTTGACCGCCCTACGCAGCGAATTCAAGCGGCGGCCCTCCGGGAGGAGCCCGGTGAAATAGGGCGGAACGGCGCCGCTCGGCGTGAACACGGCCTGGTTCGTCAGCGGGAGCGTCGTGGCAACAGCAGGGCCGCCCGATTCGAGGTACCGCGGCAAGTAGCTGAACTTGGTGCCGCCTTCATGCCGCTCGATGCGGGCAGCCAGGACGCCTTGCTTATAGACGTCGGCGATGCGATGGAATGTCATGACTGGCTGTATGCATTCTGGCTGCTCGCGGCCTTCACCGTGAGTTCAAGGCCCAGCGTGCCAAGCACAGCCAAGAGTGGTTCCAACTGGACCGTGGCCTTCCCTTGCTCCACGAAACGGACGAAACGCTCCGAGACGCCGGCGAGGTCAGCGAGATCGGACTGGCTCAGGCTGAGCGATGCACGGCGGGCGCGGACCTTGGCGCCCAGGGACTCGGTGAATTCCTTGGGGGACATGTCCACCCTTCCTCGTGTTTTACGGGCATGTGCGTGCTTCGCATCCGGTACGTTCGTGCCGGTTTCACCATTTTCCGCCCCTCCGGGGTTTGGATCAAGGGTTCCCCGGTAGGAATCGGCACGTTCGTGCCGGTGTTATTGCCTAGTTTGCGAGAGCCTCCGGGTTTCTCTTGGCCCACCACAGCAGCCCAATGTACGTGAGGTCGAAGACGCTGCAGAGGGTGCCAATGCCCAGAATGAACAGTGAATTCTCAAGGACGCCGAAGGTGATGGTGGGCGCGAGGGTCCCGATCCATTTCGCGACCGCGATCAGCATGGATTGGCCCCGCAGGCTGCGGCGGGCGACGAACATGGCAATGAACAGGCCGGACATCAGGAGATTCTGCAGGAAGGCCGCGTACCGGGATGCGGGTTCCCAATCGAACTCGGCGATGAACAGCCACTGCACGGCAAAAGCTGCAAGGCCCAGCAGGACCGCCCATCCGATGAACAGTGGCCGCGTGACAAACCCGGGAAGTTCCCGCCTGCCGAACTGAAGGAACGTGTAGACAATCACGACGTCCGCCAGTGCCCAGGCAATGTTGATGACTCCCTGAACGGAGAGTCTCGTGCTGAGCGAATGCACCGCGTAGATGGCTTCCCACGCGATGTTCAGCCCCAGGGCTGCCGCCGGGATGGCGTAGCTCTTGTCGCGAAATCCGACCAGGATCGCGCAAATGTAGACCGCGGTCCACGCGACCCCGCTCAGGATCGTCAGAAACAGGGTCATTGTTCCTCCTCGTCCTCAGGCACCCCGCCCATTTCGCCGGAAGCCCTCCCGTTCGCCGGAATCTTCCGGCGAGCCCGCACGCTTCCGGCGAATTGGCGGGCGGGCGGCCGAACAGCGGTTGACTACACGCGACCCAGCACGTCGATGTCTTCGAGGAAGTCCTGGTGGACCTCGTCGCTGACCGTGGTGCGGGTGTCGGCGATTGCGTCGAGATAGTCCTGCGTGACCGGTCCCTTGCGACCGTTCGAAGCCGGTGCGGGGCCCCCGGCGGAGGCGCCGTCGTCGTAAACTGCTTTTTCCAAAGCGCGCTGGGAGGCGCTGCGCGCCGCGTACTCAATGTCGGCGGGAGAGAAGCCTTCGGTACGATCCACCAGCAACGCGATATCCACGGAGTCCACCACCGTGGCCGGGATGAAGCGCTGCCACATGGCCTCACGCGCGTGGACGTCGGGCAGGCCGATGGGGATCACGTAGTCGAAGCGGCCGTGGCGCAAGAAGGCAGTATCCAGGGCGCGGATGAAGTTGGTGGCGCATACCAGCAGGCGGCCGGGCTGTTCACGGAAGGCGGGGATGATCTTGAGGAGCTCGTTGGTGACACCCTGCAGCGGCGACGGCGGCTCACCGGACCGCTGGGACGCGATCTCCTCCACCTCGTCGATGAAGACGACGGCGTGCTCCAGTTCGGCGATTTCCAGGAACGTCTCGCGCAACGCGCCCGCCAAGCCCTTGGGATCGGCGGCAAGGCGCGAGGGGAAGACTTCCACGAAAGGCCACTCAAGGCGCGATGCAATGGCTTTGGCGAACGTCGTCTTACCTGTCCCCGGAGGGCCGAAGAGCACGACGGCGCGCGGCGGCACTACGCCGTATTCGTCCGCGAGATCGGCCTCGGCCAGCGGTAGGACAAGCCGGCGTTCCAGCAGTTCCTTTTCGCGGCGCATGCCGGCGACGTTTTCCCACAGGTCGCGGGCGAGGATCCGGCCGCCCAGCAGGCTCAGCGGCTCCAACTCCTGGCGCTGCACCGGAATGGTCCGCTCGAAGTAGCGCAGGTTTTTCTTCACCACGAAGCCGCGGCCCAGGAACGCTTCCACGCGGGTTTCGCTTTCCGGCATCAGGGCCGAGAGCTTGTTGAGGCCATGCGGAGCCATCCGATTCTCGACGGCGGCCAGCAGCGAAGTGCCGATCCCGCGCCCGCGGAACTCAGGCAGCGTGGCCAGGAAGACGATCCATCCTTGGTCATGGGCAGCACGTCCGACGGCGGCGCCCACCACCTGGTCGCCCTGCACGGCCACGACGGCGTGGTCCTTCTCGCACGACGCAAGCACCTCGGAGAGCGCGTAGACCGGCTCAACGTTATCCGCTTTGAGCGACTCCCAAAGGTGCAGGATGCCGTCCATGTCCGACGAGTGGAAGTCCCTGATGCGCCAATTGCTCATGCCCTGCTCCTTGGTGGATCGCCATCGATTGCCTGGTGTTGAGCATAGGCGAACAGGTGGCGGCGCGGGGTTGCGAGGGCGTTGCGTTACGTCGCCAGGTGGAACTCTTTGCGCTGGCGGCCGAGCCCTTCTATTTCAATCTCAACAACGTCCCCCGTCCGGAGATACGGGAAGCGGCCGGACAAAGCCACACCTTCCGGCGTGCCCGTGATGATGACGTCTCCAGGCTCCAGCACAATGTGCTGGCTCAAGTGGTGGACAAGCGTAGCAGGATCGAAAATCAGGTCCGCGGTGGTGGAGTCCTGGCGAGCCTCGCCATTCACCCAAGTGCGTAGGCGCAATGCAGCTGCGTCTATCTCGCCAGCAGGAACCAGCCATGGCCCCAGTGGAGTCGATTGGGGGAGTGTCTTGCCCTTGGTCCATTGCCCGGCGGCGCCGGGGAGCTGCAGTTCACGTTCGGACAGGTCGTTGGCAAGAACGTAGCCAGCGATGCATACCGCGGCTTCGTCCAGGTCTGCCAGGTAGGTGGCTTCCCGTCCGATGACGATTCCGAGTTCCACTTCCCAGTCGTACTTTTCCGACGAAGGCGGAATGGGGGCCGGGTCGAACGGTCCCGTCACTGTGTTGGAGGGCTTCAGGAAGACGACTGGCACTTCGGGCGGTGTGGCTCCGGACTCCGCGGCGTGTGCCGCGTAGTTCAGGCCGATCCCGACGACGGCCCCTGGCCGGGCAATCGGGGCGCCGATGCGCAGCCCTTCAGCGTGAACGGTGGGCAACCTTCCGGCGTCGAGCGCTTCCTGCGTACTGGCGATACCGCCCCCGGCGAGGAAGGCGCCGTCGATGTCAGCAGTTAGTGGGCGCAGATCGAAGTACCGTTCGGTGCCTTCAGCGTCTGTGGCGATGACCACCGGCTGCTCGTGGCCGGACGGTCCTAAACGGGCAAATTTCACGTGCATTCTCTCCTTTGAGCTGCGGGGTGTCCTTCTTCCATAGTGCCACCGGGATTCAAATCGACCTGGTCACATTTCGCGGGAATGGGATGTGCTTGCCACCCCAACTGACTCGCATTTGTTGTCGTTATAAGACCGGCAAACGACAACAAATGCGAGTCAGTCGGGTGGCGTCAGGCACTGAGTGCTGGAGCGCTAGATCCTGTCCTCCGAACCGGCAACTGGCAGGTTGGCGACCACGGGCGAACTGCCCGTGAAGCCGTCGCGGGCTGCGGCGAGCTCGTGGATTTGCTTGCGGCACAGGTACCAACCGACCACCATGAGGGCGCAGGCAATTGCCGTGACCAACATGGTGAGGGGGGAGTCGATGAACACCATGACCAGCACGCCCACCAGGAACAGCAGCGAAAGATAACCGGTGTAGGGGGCGCCGAACATCCGGAAGGACGGACGCTTCAGCCAACCCTTGTCCGCCCATCGTTTGAGCTGCATCTGGCACAGGACGATCGTGGCCCAGGTGACGATGATGCCCACCGAGGCGACGTTCAGGACGATCTCGAAGGCATCTGCCGGGACGAGGTAGTTCAGGGGGACGCCGAGCAGCGAGACGCCGGCAGTGATAGCGATGCCGCCGTAGGGAACACCGGCCTTGTTCATGCGCTGGGCGAACTTCGGAGCCGAACCCGCCACGGACATGGAGCGCAGGATGCGGCCGGTGGAGTACAACCCGGCGTTGAGGGAGGACAGCGCGGCCGTGAGGACCACGAGGTTCATGATCACGTCCACGCCCTGGATGCCGATGTGGCCGAAGAACGTCACGAACGGACTGACGCCCTTGACATATGAGGTGTATGGCAGCAGCAGGGCCAGCAGAATGACGGAGCCGACGTAAAAGACGGCGATGCGGAAGACCACGGAGTTGATGGCCTTGGGCATGATCTTCTCGGGGTTCTCGGTTTCGCCAGCCGCAGTGCCCACGAGCTCGATTGACGCGTAGGCGAACAGAACCCCCTGCATGAGGATGATCATCGGCAGCAGGCCGTTGGGGAAGATGCCGCCGTGGTCCGTGAGGAGGCTGAAGCCGACCTCTTGGCCCGGTACCGGGGTGCCGAAGATGACGAAGAAGGTGCCAACCACGAGGAACGCCAGCAGCGCGGCCACCTTGATGAGCGCGAAGTAGAACTCCATCTCGCCGAACACCTTGACGGAAACCAGGTTCAGGCTCAGGACGACCACCAGGGCGATCAGGGCCCAGGCCCACTGCGGAACAACGCCCATCCACGGCACATATTTGCCGAAGAAGTTCATGTAGAGGGCCGCGGCGGTGATGTCCACGATGGTGGTGGTGGCCCAGTTGATCCAGTAGAACCAACCGGAGACAAACGCAGCCTTCTCGCCGAAGAATTCGCGGGCGTAGGAGACGAAGGAGCCCGACGACGGGCGGTGCAGCACGAGTTCCCCGAGGGCACGCAGGATCAGGAAGGCAAAAAATCCGCAGACCGCATATGCGATGACGAGGGAGGGGCCCGCGGCGTTGAGGCGGCCGCCGGCACCCAGGAACAGGCCGGTGCCGATGGCACCGCCGATCGCGATCATCTGGATCTGACGCGGCTTCAGGCTCTTGTGATAGCCCTTGTCCTCGGCATGAAGGAGCTTTTCAGTGGCGTGCGCCTGTGGCGGGACCGTGTGGTCCGTGATGGGTGCATTGGTCATGGGAATCCTTAGGAGTGTCCTGTTGTGGGTCCGGATCTCGCCGTCCGGCCTGTATGTTCGGGCGCTCAGGCCCGACGGCGGCTGGTGAGTGCCACCGTCGTCGCTCAGTGTGCGACTCAGCCTATTTGCTGAGGTTGGCGAGGCGTTCGGGGCGGAGGAGTTCATCGAGCTGCCCCGAGGTCAGCAATCCGTGTTCAAGAACGAGCTCGGCCACACCTTTGCCGCTTGCCAGCGCTTCTTGGGCGATGGCGGTGGCGGAGGCGTATCCGATGTGCGGATTGAGGGCCGTGACGAGTCCGATCGACTGCTCTACGGTGAGGCGCAGCCGCTCGGTGTTCGCGGTGATGCCCCGGACGCAGCGCGATGTGAGTGTGCGGCACGCGGCTTCCAGGTGGGAGATGCTCTTGTGGAGGCTGTGGACAATAATCGGCTCGAAGGCGTTCAGCTGGAGCTGTCCCGCTTCGGCTGCCATGGTGACGGTGACATCGTTGCCGATGACTTCATAGGCCACTTGGCTGACCATTTCCGGGATCACCGGATTGATCTTGCCCGGCATGATGGACGAGCCCGACTGCACAGCCGGGAGGTTGATCTCGCCCAGTCCCGCTCGCGGTCCGGAGGACAGCAAGCGGAGATCGTTGCAAATCTTGGAAAGCTTGACGGCGACGCGCTTGAGCACGCCCGAGAGGTGGACGAACGCGCCCACGTCCTGGGTGGCCTCGATGAGGTCGACGGAGGTAACCAGCGGCAGGCCGGTAATCTCGGCGAGGTGCCGGCAGGCCGCCTCGGCGTAGCCAAGCGGGGCATTCAGGCCTGTGCCGATGGCAGTGGCGCCAAGGTTGATCTCATGGATCAGCAGTTGGGATTCGGCCAGGCGTGCCCGGTCCTCGCCGACAGTCACGGCATAGCCGCCGAATTCCTGGCCGAGGGTCATGGGGACTGCGTCCTGCAGCTGGGTGCGGCCCATCTTGACCACCGTGCGGAATTCCTCGCCCTTTTCCGCGAAGGCGACCTGGAGTTCCTGAAGTGCCGCAAGAAGGCCTTGGACCGAGAAGATGGTGGCCAGGTTGACGGCCGTGGGATACACATCGTTGGTGGACTGGCTCAGGTTGACGTGGTCGTTCGGGTGCAGCCTGGCGTAGTCGCCCTTGGGGTGGCCGAGGATTTCGAGGGCGCGGTTGGCGATGACCTCGTTCGCATTCATGTTGGAGCTTGTGCCGGCGCCACCCTGGATGACGTCCACCATGAACTGCTCGTGGAGCTTGCCGTCCATGATGTCCTGGCAGGCTTGCTCGATGGCGTCAGCCCGCTCGTCATCCAGGAGGCCAAGTTCGCGGTTGGTGCGCGCAGCGGCGAGCTTCACCGCTGCGAGGCTCCTGACGAGGTTGGCGTTGCTGGCCAACGGCTGGCCCGTGATGGGGAAGTTCTCGATGGCACGCAGCGTGTGCACACCCCAGTAGGCATCAGCAGGGACGTCGCGGTCGCCGAGGAGATCGTGTTCGGAGCGGAACGGGCGTGCGTGATTGACGGTTGTCATTGCTGTCCTTAGGTCTTCTGTGCTTGTTTGACTGCGTCAGTAGGATTCGAGGAAGTTCGCGGCACGCAGCACACCCACAGGGTGGCCGCCACCCAACACAGGTGGGCTTGCAAGCGCCGCGAGCTGGCCGCCGTCGAGCCCCAAAGCTTCGAGGACGCGCACCGTGACGGGCATGCGGGCGCGGTCGCCGCCATCGGAGATCTTGATGGCGACGCCAGTGCCGTTCCGCAAGCCGATCACCTGGAGGCCTTCGAAGCCGTCCTTGGCGAGCAGGCCGGGAACAGTGCGCATGATCGCCGTGACGTCGCGACCCTCGCCGGCCACCATCTCGGGGTAGGCGCGCATGGCGTTGGCTACTTGGCCTTCTGCTCCGTCGGCGTCTGCTGCAGCCAAGCGGCTGTACGCCCGGGCCATGCCGTGCAGGCTGTGGGCGAAGAGCGGGGTGCCGCAACCGTCCGTGCTGACGGCGGCGGCGTCTTCGCCGGTGAGCTCGGTGATGGTGTCCCTCACGAGCATCTGGAGGGGATGCCCGGGGTGCAGGTAGCCGTGGACAGGCCAACCGTTGATCACGCAGGTGGCGGCCATGGAGGCGTGTTTGCCGGAGCAGTTCTGTGCGAGTTGCGTCGGCTTGCCACCGGCCCGGAGCCATTCTTCGCGCTCGGCCGTGCCGTAGGGGAGGTCCGTGCTGTTTTCCAACGCGCCCTTGTCCAGGCCGTGCATTTCAAGGATCCGTGCGGCGCCGTCGAGGTGCATTGCAGCGCCGGAGTGGCTTGCTGCGGTGAGGGCAAGGAGGTTCTCCGGAAGCCTGAGCCCAGCGCGGACCATGGCGACTGCCTGCAGCGGTTTGAGGGAAGACCGCGGGTAGAACGCGGCGTCGGGCTCGCCTGCTTCGATCAGTGTTTCGCCGTCCGGCCCGACGGCGATGAGGGAGCCGTAGTGGATGCTCTCGACCAGGCCGTCCCGGGTCTGTTCCACCAGCGGGACATGGCGCGGGGTTGCTGGAATGGCGGGTTTAGGCTCTGTGTTTTGTGGCACAGTGGTGCGCGTTGCATGCGGGGTGGGCATGGCTTCCTTCAGTTGGTGGATCATTTGCTGAGGATGGTGTCCAAGGCAACGCTGACCGCGCTGAGATGGTCGGCCATCGCTGCTTCGGCGGCTGCGGAGTCGCCGGATTCGATGGCTTCGACAATGCGGAGGTGCTCATCGTCGGAAACGTGCTGGCGGTCGGCCACCATGTTCAGGGTTTCGGATTGGTGGGCCAATGCGTCGCGAATGTCCGCGACGACGCTTTCAAAGACCTTGTTGCCGCTGGCGCGGGCGATGGCGGAATGGAAACTGGCGTCGAGGCTGACCCAGGTCTCGGGGTCGGTCTCGGAGAGCATTGACGCCACAATTTCCTTGAGGTGTTCAAGATCTTCCGGGCTACGGCGTTTCGCGGCCAGGCCGGCTGCGGGGACTTCGATGTGTGGGCGGGCCTCGTTCAGGTCCCGCGCCGAATACTGGCCGAGCGTGAGGTCATTTGCCACCCTGTCTGCGACGACGAACGTGCCTTTGCCTGTCTTCGTGACCGTCAGTCCGAGCGCATTGCAGGAACGGAGGGCTTCACGAATGACCGAGCGACTTACCCCGTACTGCGCGGCCAAGGTGGCCTCGGAATTGAGCTTGGCGCCCACTTCCACAGTTCCGTCTTCGATATCCTGGCGAATGGCACTGAAGACGGACTCCGCGGCACTGAAACGGGCGAGGGGCCGAGGGCTTGATGGCCTGGGTGCTTGGGGCGGCCGGGGGACGGCGCCGCTTGTGGCGGTGCGCTGGCCGGCCGCAGCTTTCTGGCTGGTGGCTGGCTGTCCAGTGGCGGCCTGTCCGGCTGTCCGGCTGTCTGACAGGTTCACGATTAAGAATATGGCACGGGTCACAGGGTGGTGTCAACGTGGGACCATTATTACTCCGGCGGTTTGCTAGCTGGGCGACGGAACGACTCATCCTGCGATCTTTTCGCAGTTGAAGGACCTCTTCCAGCTGATGTCGAACATCATGAGTGCGCGTATCGAAGGAAACCGCACATCGATTGTCGACGCCGTGGCGGGTGTGGAACGAGCCGATCGCTATGGCGACGTGCAGCAAAATGATGGTGTTCAAGAGATCGTCCAGCTGCAACAAGCAACGGCCGTCATCAGATACTGAGAGACACTCAATAGGCCAGCCGGTCGAACCCGCATTCGCGAGGCGAACGAACTGTTGCCGGAGCATAATTGCATCCATGGCCAACCGTCCGCGCGGGCGATGGGATTCAACGACGCAGACAGCACCGCCCATCACGGTGGAGGTGCCGGTCCTCGGCATTGGCTCGGGTCCATCCGCCTACGAAGAACTGGGCAGCTACGTCTGGGCACTGCGTAGGCCCCGCGGGCTCCATATGACACTGCTGCACCTTGGCGTCGTGGAGGACTTTTGCACGGATGTGGCTGTTTGGACCAAGGGCAACACCAGTCCTGAGTCGGCCATGGGCCGGACAGTTTCCTGGTTGGAAAGGTTGCCTGTGCTCGAAGCCTTTTCCGGGAGCGCCGAAAGGCTGATCGTATTGGGCGCAGGTGGGGTGGCCGGGCTGGAGATAGACCTACCCGCTTCGGTGCATGAATTTCAGGTCTCCCTGGTGCACGCCCTTCACGAACTTTTGGACGAATTGCTGGTGGACAACATCGACGACTTCATCCTCAGCTCCCCAGCCCTTGGATTCCGCTCGCCCCGATGGGTACCCCATGTGGCTGTGGGCAGGCCAAAGTATCATGGCCGCGGGCCTTGGGAGATCGCCCGGGTCGGAGTCGATTTCGGGGAATCGCGGATCAGGAACCGCCAATTCCTTCCTCAATTGCCTTAGTGGCGCGTAGCCGCCAGTCCGGTCCTATAGGTGTTGGATCCCCGCGCGCTGCATGGCGTCCCGGTAGATCTCGATGTTCTTGGCCAGGAGTTCCTGTTGCTTCGCCTCGGACAGGGCAAACGCCCGTCCGCCAAGCGCGCTTGCCTTGTAGACCTTGATTCCGTGCTGCCGGAGCGGCGAATGGTAGGTCTTCTCGTAGAGGGCCAGGAATGCCGCAGCCTCTGCGCCGTGCGCGACGATCGCGGAGACCCTCTTGTTGATCTTGAGGAACTGACGGAACGGACGGAGTCCGTCGGTCTTCTCCTGCGCGCTCAGTGCTGGCGGCAGGTCGGGGTCGCGGACCCACGGGTAGGAATTCCACGGCATGACGTAACGCACGTCCAATTCCGCCGAGTCATAGATCAGCTGAGCGCGGCGGGCGGCATCGTCGTCGTTGAGGTGCGAAACGAATCCCGACGCGGTGCCTTTGCCCGGGCTCGTATGGAGCGTGACAATCCGGCACTCATCTTCGTCATGCACAGGATCGATGTAAGGCACGGAAGAACCTGGCCTTTTGGCCATCAGTTCGTCGCACAGCTGCGTCACGGCAGCAATATTGGGCTCCTGTAGCAAGGCCCTTTTTTCGTCCCAGTCAATGGTCACGTTCTCTCCTTCGGCAGCGCGGCGTCCAGAATCGGCGTCTCTTGCCACTTTACGCGGTCGCTTTGCGCGTCGCTCACGCTCCTGCAGAGCCGAGGGCCAAATCGCACGACGCCGGACCGCACAGCGGGCACCTGAACCGCCCCTCGGGCGGGGCTACTGTCCCTTCAGCTTCTGCATATCGCGCCGGTCCTTCTTGGTGGGCCGCCCTGCGCCACGGTCGCGCTGGGGAAGTCCGAGGGCCGGCGCCGCGGGACGCTCCGGGGTGTGGTCAGTGAAACAGTGGGACGCTGCTTCGGCACCCACCCTTTTGGCAATGAGCCGGCGGACCTCAAGGATGCGCTCGAAGCCGGACTGGCGGACCCGGATGGTGTCGCCGACAATCACCGATTGCGAGGCCTTGACCGGGTTCCCGTTGATTCGTACGTGCCCTGCCCGGCAGGCGGTTGTCGCCGCGGAACGGGTCTTATAGGCGCGGATAGCCCAGAGCCAGGCGTCAATGCGCACGTTGCTCGGGGAAGACGGAAGGCTAGTCATGATTGCGAACGAGTATAGTCGGCGCGCTGCCTGACCCGTCGTCGGCTCCGTTCCACGAAACCCTTGACGACGAAAGAAATGCACCCCAGACTATAGCGGTGCACATGTTGCACAGCATGTGCAAGGATTGCTCGAAATAAAGAAACAATTGCCCGCTCACTGATCGGGCCTGCAACATCACGTTGATTGAGTCAAAGGAGCCTTGATGAAAAGTGTTTTACCTGCCCAAATTGCGACATGGCAGTCGTTCGGTGAGCTGGGGGACCGGACTCTCGCGAAAGTTCGACGCAAGGTCATTCCCGTCATCTGCTTGCTGTACTTCATTGCCTTCTTGGATCGGAACAATGTCGGTTTCGCCAAACTCACCATGAGTGAGGACATCGGGCTGAGCGCATCCGCGTACGGGCTCGGTGCTGGCATCTTCTTCATTGGCTACGCCCTGTTTGAGATTCCGAGCAATGGAGGAATGTACCGCTTCGGAGCGAGGAAATGGATTGCCCGTATCCTTATCAGCTGGGGCGTTTGCGCCGCAGCGATGGCACTTGTGAATGGTGAAACGACGTTCAACGTCATCCGCTTCCTACTCGGAGCAGCCGAGGCGGGGTTCTTCCCCGCGGTCGTCTTCTACCTCACTCTGTGGTTCCCTGCCGCCCAGCGGGTCACCGTCCTTGGGCTATTCGTTTTGGCTCAGCCGATCTCCAACGCCATTGGCGCTCCGGTTTCGGGCCTGCTGCTGAACCTTGAAGGGGTCGCGGGCCTTCATGGATGGCAGTGGCTCTACATTGTTGAGGGCATCCCCGCCGTCGTGCTTGGGATTCTTGCTCCGCGTTTGCTGACGGACAGGCCTGAACAGGCTCATTGGCTGTTGGATGAGGAGCGAGACTGGCTGAGCAACACGATGGCCAGGGAACTCGCAGACAAGCAGAAGTCCGGTCCGCACACCTTTCTGGGCGGCCTCAAGGATCGCAGAGCCCTTGTCTACGCTTTCCTCAACTTCGGTATGGTGTGCGGCATTTACGGCTTTGGTTTGTGGCTTCCCACAGTGGTCTCTGGCCTAGGCAAACTTAGTCCTGTCCAAGTTGGCTTCATCGTGGTCATCCCCTACGGAGCGGCCGCCGCATTCCTTTATTACTGGAGCCGCAGGTCTGACCGGACCGGAAAACGCGCCGCGCACGCCAGCATCAGCATGCTGATTGCGGCCGCTGGCCTCGCAGGGGCGGCGTTCCTTTTGCCGGTCAACGCAATGGCAGCCCTCGCTTTCCTCACCATCGCCGCCATGGGAGTCTTTTCGGCTACGGCCCCACTCCTGTCAATGCCGTCGGCCGCATTGGGGGGTGCCGCGGCAGCAGCCGGGCTGGCTTTGGTCAATTCCATCGGAAACGTTGGAGGGTTTGTAGCTCCGTTCGCCGTCGGATTGCTCAATGACGCCACCCACAGCAACCTCGCCGGGCTGCTCTTCCTCTCTGTTTGCCTTGTCATCACCGCCTTGGCCACTTACCTGTATGCCCGCAACCGACCGGAAGGCACCACGGTGCCCAGTTCAGTCGCGGCAGCAGAGCTAGCCGAAACCAACGGACCCTCCATAGCTGGGGAGTCGAAAGAAAGGACCGCGTACCGTGCATGAATCTACACTCCGAGGAAAAACAGCGCTTGTGACTGGAGGCGGGACGGGCATAGGGCAAGGTGTGGCCCTGGCGCTCGCCGAGGCAGGGGCAAGAGTAGCCATAACCTACAACAGCCACCAGCCCGATTCTGCCTTCGCCCGGCGGGTGGAGAGCAGCTCTGGTAAACCACTGAAAGCACTTCAGGTAGACGCGACCAGCGAGGAGATCGTTGGGGAGGCTGTCGAGGAGATCGCCAGTAACTTTGGCGGGCTGGACATCTTGGTCAACAACGTCGGAGGCCTCGTCCAGCGATCAACCATAATGGATATGGAGTACAGCCTCTGGCGGCAGGTGATGGGTGTCAACCTGGACGCAACATTCCTCATGACCCGTGCAGTCTTGCCCCACCTCCGCCGCAATGGTCGGATCATCAACGTGGCCTCCCTTGCGGGGCGGAACGGTGGGCATGCCGGAGCAACCGCCTATGCCACCTCAAAAGCTGCTATTTTCGGCTTCACCCGGGGACTTGCCAAGGAGGTTGCGGAATCCGGGATAACAGTCAACGCTCTTGCGCCGGGCTTCATCGAGGCAACGCCGTTTCACGATACCTTCACCACATCCGAATCAAAGGCCGCCACCGTTGCAGGTATCCCTTTGGGGAGGGCTGGACTTCCGGAAGACGTCGCGGGGGCTGCCTTGTGGCTGGCTTCTGACCACTCGCGCTTTGTCACAGGAACCGTTGTGGACATCAACGGCGGGCAGTACTTCGCGTGATCCAGGGCAAACTTACCCATCCGCAGATCATCTCCGCGCTGGCGGCTGCCGGACACGGGGCGACTGTCCTGATTTCGGACGGGCACTATTCCGCGGCGACGGCCGTGGGGCCAAACGCAGTCACGATCTTCCTCAACCTGCAGGCGGGCGCTCCAACTGTTCCTCAGGTACTCGACGTGGTTCTGCAGATGGTTACGGTCGAGAAGCTGACACGCATCCTTCCGTCCGAGGACGCCAGGCCATGCTTGGTGCACAGTGAAATAGATACACTGATGCCCGAGGACACCAAGGATGAATTCGTCGATCGCTTCCGGTTTTATGACCTTGCAAGGTCCGCTGATCTTGCGCTGTGCATCGTCACGGGCGATTCACGGCGATTCGCTAATGTGCTTCTGACCCTGGGAGTGCTTCCCCAGACCTGACGAGCTTCTATCGGCCCGCCCGAACAGAAAGGTGCCATGACGTGTCCCAGACAGTAGGGCGGGCCATAGACATTCTTGAGTACTGCAGTGACCAGCCTCGTGAAATCAAGGACATTGCGGATTGGTTGGGAGTCCACCGGACTACGGCGATGAGGTTGGTCAATACCCTGATTGGAGCTGGATTTCTCCGTAAGGACGATTCCGGCCGCTTCGGTGTGGGATTCCGACTTGCTGGGTTAGCCCAGTCAGCCCTCGAACAGTTTGACCTGCGTTCCCTGGTTCACCCTCATATCCTGCAACTCAGCAAGCGGGTGGGACATACCGTCCAGTTTGCGGTTGCGGAAGCTGCCCACCTTGTCTACGTGGACAAAATTGAACCGCCTAACTCCATCACCCTCAACACCAAGATTGGCGGATTGGTGGTGGTGCACACGGCCGGAGTCAGCAAAGCCATCCTTGCGTTCCTGCAAGCCCGGCAAAGAGACCAGATATTGGACCACGCCACGTTCGAGCAGTTCACCCCCACAACCATCACGTCCAGGGGAGAATTCCTCCGAGTGCTCGGGGACGTGCGGAAAAATGGCTGGGCTGCGGACCGGGGAGAGTATGAGTCCTTCTCCAATTGCATTGCCGCCCCCGTCCACAGCCATACCGGGGCGGTTGCGGGTGCTATCTCGATTACTGCTTTTAAAGAACGTGCCGATTTGGATGCCCTCAAGCTGCTGTTGCCTCAGCTACTTGAGACCACCCACGCCATCTCCCAGGAGCTGGGCTGGCGCGAGCCGGGGGCGCCGACGGAGGGCTGATTACCGACGTCGTAGTTCCGCGTCTTCAGGAACTACGACGCCGAGCCGCTCATCTACCACGGGGCCGGCTTCAGGCAACTGGTGGCCTGAGGCTGGACGCAGCCCCAACTGACTCGCAGTAGCGGCCCCAACTGACTCGCAGTAGGTGTCGTTATGAGCCGTCAAAACGACAACAAATGCGAGTTAGTTGGGTCAGACGGGCGCTTGGGACTCTACGCTCGGGGGCGGGCTCCTGCGGAGGCTGTCACTCGTCCGGATGAGACCGGCTTGCCTCCGTGTGGGTCTTCTTGGCGTTCACGGACCGGCGCCACAATCTCGTGGGGCGTTGCCTCTTGGGCTGGTGTTTCCTGTGCCCGTTCAGCATCCCGGGCCGCGGCCCGGGCGTCAGCCTCGGCAACGGCTGCCGCCCATTGACTGTTCAGGACCGGCGGATCCGGCTTTACCGCAACCACGAAGGGATGTTCCTTGGCCTGGGTTGTGGCCACGGCCGTGGCAGCGGTTGCGATTCGTGCCTTGACCTGCGCGGGCTTGGGCCACGTCCGTGGATCCACGAGCCGCTTCCAAGGGAAGGACCGGAAAGCAGTCCACCCCGCGGACCACAGCAACTTGGTGGTCCTCAGGACTCCAAGGCGCGGTTTCTCGGGGGCAGCCGCACCCGTCCCCAAGGAACCGGCATCCGCCATCGTCGATTCCACAGACTCCGCCAGGGTCGGGACGCGCCGGGGCCTCGGCGGCAGGTGCACAACCGGGACCGTATTGCGCTTCGGGAAGATTCCCACCATGGCGAGAAGGATGATCGAGAGCAACTTCACGACGCCGGCCAGCACCAAAGTGATAACCATCAGGAAGCCCAAAGCGAGGAACATGATCGAGGCGAGTCCGAGCGTGCCGAAAAAGGTCAGATTGAGGGCCAGTGTTGTTGGATCCTCCACGTAGCCTCCCCGAGCCAGAGTTGTGAGGTGGATGCCGCAACCGTCGGTCCGCGGGCATGTCTCCTAGCCTACGGGCGAAATCTGGATGAATCATCCGTCAAACTCCGCCTCGTCTAGGTTGTATCGAAGCTGTTATCTGGTGTGACAAGATTTGTTGCCTAGCTCTCACCATTCAGTCCAGATAGGGCGTCAATGCCACTCGATTCCGCTCGCCTCCGCCACGGCACCTGCCCTTGCCTGTCCGGGGAGCAGTACACCGCGTGCTGCGGACGTTTCCATCGCGGGGACGCCGATGCGCCCACCGCTGAGCAGCTCATGCGCGCCCGCTACTCGGCCTTCGTGGTCCTTGACACGGACTACATTCTGCGCACGTGGCACCCGGACACACGCCCGGCGGCACTGGACTTGGACCCGGATATTGAGTGGCTGCGGCTGGACATCCTGGCAACGCGCCACGGCGGTCCCTTGGACCTTGAAGGATCGGTCGAGTTCGCGGCGCACTACCGGTCCGACGGCGAAAGCGGGGTCCAGCGCGAAACCAGCCGCTTCGTGCGGATTGATCGCCGCTGGTACTACCTCGACGGCGACGTCGGCTAGCTCTTTCCGCCCGTGCCGCGGTCAGCACCGGGCCTCAGCGGTACTTCCGGTGCAGGCTCTTCTTCGATGACGCTCCAGGGGAGGCATCGGCGATCCATGGGCCTGTACCTTCGGACTGGTCCAGGATTCCGGCCTCGAGCCAGGCGTAGTCGCCAGCCAGGACGTTCGATGACAGCTCGTGATCGACGTCGTCGGTGTTCCGCCACAATTGCTCGAAGTATCCGTCCACGCGTATCCGGGCTTGCTCGCAGAAGGCTTCGGCAAGTTCGTAGGCCGCCGCACCCTGTTCCGGCGCCGTCTGCAACAGCATTTCGGCCCGTGAGCAGCACGCGGCCATGGCAAACAACTCCGCTCCGATATCCACAATCCTGCCGAGGAAGGCTTGTTTGTACTCGAGCCTCGCCTGCCAGCGGCCCATCCCGTAGAACGTCTGCCGGGCGAGCCTTCGAGAAGCCCGCTCCACATACCGCAATTGCTTGGCCAAGCGCCCAAACTCACCATAGGAGCGGGGGTCCATTCCGGCTCCGGCCACGAGCTTGGGGAGCCACTTTGCGTAAAAACCGGAGGCGCCGACGGCGGCACGCGCCTTCTCCTGCAGGGTCGCGTCCGCGGAAGCGAGCTCGCCCGCTGCCGAAAGGTGGGCGTCGACGGCTTCGCGGGCGATGAGCAGGCGCATGATCTCGGACGAGCCTTCAAAGATCCGGTTGATGCGCATGTCCCGCAGCAGTTGCTCCGCCGCTACTGCGCGTTCCCCCCGGGCTTCAAGGGAATCAGCCGTCTCGAAGCCACGACCACCACGGATCTGCACCAGCTCGTCAGCCACCGTGTAGCTCAGCTCAGTGGACCAAAGCTTGGCCAAGGCGGCCTCGATCCGAACATCCTTCTGCCCGGAGTCGGCCATTTCGGCGGAGAGCTCAAAGACGGATTCGAGGGCAAAAGTGGTGGCGGCGATAAAGGCGATCTTCTTGCCGACGGCCTCATGTTTTCCAACCGGACGTCCCCATTGGGAGCGCGCGTTGGACCATTCACGGGCGATCTTCAGCGACCACTTGCCCGCGGCCACGCATAGTCCGGGGATGGAGAGACGGCCCGTGTTGAGCGTCGTGAGCGCGATCTTGAGCCCTTGGCCCTCCCGGCCGAGCCTGTTGGCTGCAGGTACACGAACCTGGTGGAAACGGGTCACCCCGTTCTCGATGCCGCGCAGGCCCATGAAGGAATTGCGGTTCTCGACAGTGATGCCGGGAGAGTCCATTTCCACCACGAACGCTGTGATGCCGCCCTTCAGGACCGTGCCGTCGGGGCCGGTGCGGGCCGGAACAACCGCCATGACCACCACTAGCTCGGCAATGACGCCGTTGGTGGTCCAAAGTTTTACGCCGTCCAAAACGTAGGACTCGCCGTCGTCGCTTGGCACTGCGGTGCAGCCCATCCGGGCGGGGTCGCTGCCGACGTCGGGCTCTGTTAACAGGAAAGCCGTGATAGCGCCGGCGGCGCAACGCGGCAGGTACTCCTGCTTTTGTTCGGGCGTGCCGAAGACCTTGACCGGCTCCGGGACGCCGATGGATTGGTGGGCCGAAAGCAGCGCGCCCAGGCTCGGGTGGACCGATCCCAGGAGAGCCAAGGCTCTTCCGTAGTAGACCAGAGACAGGCCCAAGCCGCCGTACTCGCGCGGAATCTTCATGCCGAAAACGCCCAGCTCGGTGAGGCCCGCGAGATATTCGTCCGGGATTTTGGCATCGCGCTCGATCATGCGGCCGGACATGGTGCCGCAGAATTCCGTCAACTTCGACATGAACTCTTCGCCGCGCTCGACGTCCTCGGCTCTTGCTTGTGGCCAAGGGTGGATTAATCCAAGATCGAAATCGCCCAGATACAGCCCTTTGGCAAAACTTGGGCGGTTCCATTCGGTTTCGCGGGCGGCTTCGGCGACGGCGCGGGCTTCTGCCGCTGTGACGTCGGTGCTCTTGTTGTCAGTGGCGGAGGTCATAGGAAGGCTCCTCTTGCCGGTTGTGCCGGTTCGAGCCCAGGATCCGCCTCGGGTGGGGGACCCTTCAGCTGTCCCTCAATGCTACCCGCGGGTAGGTACCTGTGCTAGGGGAGGTTTGCGATGGGAATTCCACTGGCAGCTCGACCTTTCCGGCCTGGTGGACCAGCTGATCCCACGCGAAATTGATGCCGTGGACCAGCCCACCCAGCACGTTCTTCACGGTGAACCAGGCGAGGCTCGCCGCTCCGACCAACGCAAGGGTGGCCATGGCGGCTACCACGATGAAGGCCGCCAGAACCAGGCCCAGGACCAGTGTTCCGCCGAAAACGTAGGTGCTGGTGTCCATAGTCGTAAGGTCGAACTGCATCGGGTCCCCTCCGCAACGCTGCCAAAGCCGACGTCGGAATGTCGAAGTCGTTGGTGACGACACTAGGGGCGATATCGGCAGTTCAGCTAGCAACAACACCGGCCGCCATGCGTGTCGATACGCGATCGAAACCCTACCGCTAGGTAGATCACGGAAGGGTTGCGGTGCACCCTGCGTTAACCTTGTACGGGGCAGTTTTCGGGATTTCCGCTGCCAATAGGTTCCGCAGCAGCTGAAGGAGAGTAAGTGTCCCGCTCAGCAATGTCCTCAGCCGATGCCATTAGCGCACGGCTCAGGGACCTCGAGCTTCTCACCAAGGGCCCCGCATGGGCTCTCACACGCTCGGCCCCCTGGGTCATCGCGGTGCTCCAAGCGTCCTTCACCCGCACAAGACCGCAGCTTCCGCTTGAAGAGTTCCACGCCGACGTCGACGCCTTCCTTGAGCAGCTCCGGAGGCAGGATCCCGGGCTGGGAGGGCAGGCGAGCGGCAAGGCGTTTGCCGACGAGTGGACCCGCAAGCAGTTCCTGACCCGTCGCAGCCAGTCCGGCCAGATCGTCTACGAAATCACCGAGGCTGCCGCACGCGTCCTCGCTTTCCTCGATAGTCTCTCCAGCGAACGCTCCACCCTCAATGGTTCCCGGCTCGGAACACTGTTGGGCGACGTCGAAAAGCTCGCCAACGAGACCAATCCGGACCAGAGCGCCCGCCTGGAGTCCCTCTCGGAGGAGATTCAAGAACGTCAGCAGCTGATCGAGGACATTAGCTCCGGCGACTTCGACGGCCTCCTGGATGACGAAGAAGCCGTCGAAGCGGCTGGGAACATCCTGGACCTGGCGGCGAGCCTGCCCGCGGACTACAAAAAAATGCGCGACCGCATCGAGGAACTGGTCGGCGAGCTTCGCAACCAGATCATCGAGGAGTCCCTCAGCAAAGGTGCCACCATGGCGCAGGTCCTGGAGGCGGACAAACGCTTGCGTCAGAGTCCCGAAGGCCGCACGTTCCGCTCGTTCACTGCGTTCCTTGAGGATCCGCAGCAACAGTTGCGCTTCCGTTCGGCGATCGGTGACGTGTTGAGCCGTCAGTTTGCCGACGAGCTCAGCCATGAGGACCGGGAGACCCTCAAGAACCTCGTGGCCGAACTTCGTGCGCAGCACAGCCAGATCCAGCGCATCTACGGCCGGCTTTCGGAGAGCCTGAACAACTACATCCAAAGCGAAGACATCCGTCAGTCGGTCCGGCTGAGGCAGGTCTTGCGCGAGGCCGAGCAAGCGATCCGCTCCATGCCCTACGAACGCGACCGTCCCGGCCTGGTCCGCGGACCGGTGCTGTTCAACGCGGGATTCGAATCGCTCGCCATGGTCAAGCTCTTCGATCCGGATGAGTTCGCGGCGCCTCCCAAGCTCGCCGATCCCATTGCCTTCAGCGATTCGGACCGCGTCAGGTCGCTGCGCTCCGCGAAAGCGAGGCCCGCCGTCGTCCGCGCCGCCATGGCAGGCGCCGCCACGCTGGCGGAGGCTTGGACCAACCTCCCGGAGGAAGAACGGCACATCAACACTGTCCGGGCCCTCCTGTCCGAAGCGCTGCACGGGGGTGCGTCGTTTGACCGGGCTGCGTGGGAAGACATCGACTTCGAACAAATCGACGGCAGCACGCGCACCGCGTACCTGCCCCTCGTGACGCTGACTAAGGATTCCGATGACTGACGCCCACCCCACCGAGCATGCCCCCTCTTCGGAGCAAGGAGTGGACATATCGCAGCATGTCCAGTCCGGACCTTCGCAGGATGGACATGCGCATTCCTTGACGGCGGGTTCGGCGGCTGAAGATGGACATGTCCGCTCGGATCCTTTCCGCGTCACTCCCCGCGACACGTTTGTTGACGGCGCGGCGCTGTTCCCGGGCGATACCGGCGTGCTGCCCATGAAGGTCCGTCAAGCCCTCGTGCGCCTGCTCAAGGGTCCGTACATCGACGGCGGCCGCGACGAAAAGCTCTGGACCACCCTCCTGGACGACCAAGTGATTCTCCGCAGCCGCCTTTCGGAGCTCTTCCTGAACCTGCAGTTGGACCACGAACGGAAGATCGCGGTGCTCCGGCCTGTTGATCCGGAAGCCATCGGCGGCAGCGCCCGCTCGAGCATCCTTCGCCAACAGCGCGCGTTGAGCCGTGTCGAGACCATCGTGCTGCTGCGACTGAGGCTCCTCCTGGACCGCCACGCCACGGCCCAGACCGATCCCGTCATCACCCGCGAAGAAATCGCCGAACTCGTGGCGCACTACCAGCCATCCGGCCAACAAGACGCCCTCCGCGACACCGACGTCGTCAACCGCACCGTCACGAAGCTCCTAGCCCGCCAACTCCTCCTAGCCACGGGCATCGAAGACACCTTCGCGATCTCCAAGGCCCTCCCACTAGCCCTCCCCTTCGAAAACATCGGCGACATCCCGGCCCAGATCGAAGCGCTGATCGCCGTAGCAGCCGACGAATCAGGCACCGAACCCCTGATCGAACTGACAGAAATGGACGACGACGCCGCAGGTGACGACGCCGACGCTGTCTCCGACGCCGAGGTGGATGACACCAATGGTGACGAACATGCCGCAGCAGCCGAGGCCGCCTGGGTGATCGAAAGCAGCGGCGACCCTGACAACGCCGCAGCGGTGGATGCCGGCCCGGGAGTGGCATCGGGCCTGTCGGAGCCGGCAGCATCGTCCGGAGGACGAATGCTGTCCGGGGAAGGGGCGGGGCCGGCATCCACCGCGGAGGCAAAGGCAACCACAGCTGACGCAACCACAACTGCGAAGACCAAAGCGGAGGCAGCCAAGTGACCATTGCAACCATGCTTCCGATCGGCGAACTCACCAACCCGGGCCAGATGCGCCTTGCCTTGGTCCAGGTGGTCAATTGGGGGACGTTCCATGGCGCCCACACGATGCGCGTGGACCGAAACGGCACGCTCCTCACGGGCAATTCTGGCGTCGGGAAGTCGACGTTGTTCGATGCCATGCTCCGCGTCTTCGATGCCCGGCCGCGCTCCAATGAGGCTGCCGCGCAGCGGGCTGGCGGGGCTGTGGAGGACAAGAGGACCACGTTCACGTACATGCGTGGAAAGGTGGGCGACAAGGCCGTGGGTGAGGGCTCGGCGAGTGCCTTCCAGCGCCCCGGCGCCACCTGGTCCGCCGTCGCACTGACCTTCGACAACGCGGCTGGCACCAAGATCACCATCTCGGCCCTGTTCGACCTGCCCAAGAACGGTACGGAATCCAGCGTCGGCCGGTTCTACGTGATCGACAACAAGCCCCTGGACCTCGGGGCGATCGAGGGCATCGCCGAGAAGCGCTTCACAAAGGGCGCACTGGAGACCATCTTCCCGGATGCCCAGATCTTCGATGTGCACAAGGCCTTTGCGGAGCGTTTCCGCCGGCTTCTGGGCATCAACTCGGACCAGGCGCTCCCGCTCCTGCGGGTGATCCAGGCAGGCAAGGGGCTCGGAGGCAGCGTCAACACGTTCTTCCGCGACCAGGTGCTGGATGCCCCGGCGACCCTGACCGCCGCGGACGACGTCGTCGAGGAATTCAGCAACCTCATGTCCATCAGGCAGCGGCTGGAGGACGTCCGCCAGCAGCGCGATCAGCTCGCCCCCGTGCCGGGAATGAACAAGGAGTATGCCCAGTCGTTGCTGGAGGCCAACCGGCTCCGGGAGCTCAGCGGCGAGGAATTCGACGCCCACAAGCAGCAGCTTTCCGTCACTGTCCACGCCAAGACGTTGGCCCGTTTCAAGGACCTCGCCCAGGCGAAGGCAAAGGAACTCAGCGCGGAGCGGGGCGTCAGGGACTCCCTGGCCAAAGAGCTGCGCCAGCTCGAATCGGATTACAACAACCAGGGGGGCAATGCGATTTCGGCGATCGAGCAGTCGCTGGAAAATGCCCGTGTCGGCCTCAAGCTCCGCCAGCAAGTGGAGGGAGCAGCCCGCCAGGCGTTGGCCGACGCCGGGCTGAACCTTGAGTGGACGGCTGAGGGTTGGGAGCAGGCCCACGAGCAGGCAGCGAGCCGCTCCGCCGAACTCAAGGACGATTCCGAAGCGCTGAGGGAACTCCGGTTCGAAGCCTTCGACGGCCACGCCACCAAGAAGCGCGAACTCGCCGCGGCCCAGCAGGAGCTCGTCTCGCTGAAGACGCGCAAGTCCCTGCTGCCGCCGTCGAGCATTGAAAACCGCGCTGCGATCGCCGCAGCCACCGGCGTCCCCGAGGACCGCATGCCCTTCGGCGGCGAGCTGATTGACCTCGCCGAGGGGGAGGAACGGTGGCGGCCCGCGGCCGAGCGCGCCCTGCGGAACCTGGCCACGACGCTGCTGGTTCCGGGCGAGCACTTCGCCGCCGTCACGCGCTACCTCAACGACAACACCGTCCGCGGCGCCCTTCGGGCAGTCGACGTCTCCAAACCGCTCGCAGGCGGCGCTTTGGCTGTGGAGGACGTGTCCGACGGCGACTTGCTGACAAAGTTGAACATCCTCGCCTTGGGGGCGAACGCCGACGCCGGAGAGTGGATCCGCGAGCGGATCTCCCTCGATTTCGCCTACCCGTGTGTGGAAGACCCGGACGAACTCGCAAAGCTGGACAAAGGCCTGAGCCTGGGCGGCGTGGTCAAGCGAAACAAGCACACCGTGGAGAAGGACGATCGCTTTACGAGCCGGCAGGACTACGTGCTCGGCTTCGACAATGCTTCCAAGCTGGAACTCGTGGCCGCGAAGGTCGGGGAGCTCGAAAACGAGCTTGCGAAGGCCGCCGAACTCGCCCAAAGCCGCGAGGATTCCCACCAAGGCATGACGCGCCAACTCGAGGCGCTGCGCCGCATTGCCGACGACGAACGTGGTTGGGAACAGGTCTCGGCGGCGGTGGCCGCCGAGGAGCTCGCGAAGATCGAACAGCGGCTCAAGGATGCCCTGGCCGCGCAGGCCGACTTGGAACCCTTGCGGGCGAACATCGAGGCCGTGCGTGAAAAGCACCAGTCCTCCACAGGGTCGGCGGCGGTTTTGCAGAGCGAATACAAGACGCTCGACCATCAGATGACCACGGCTGACGCCCTCCTGGATGCTGCCCGCAACCGCCTCGACCAGGCGCCGCCGTCGGGCACTACCGTTGCCTCCCTCGAACCGTACTTCAGCGCATTCGGCGAGGTGAGCGAGCTCCACGAACTGGACACCCTGGCTGCGGAAGTCCGGAGCAAGCTCTTGGCGGAGCTGCACGCCGCCGAGTCGCGCGGGCAGGCGTTGGCCGAGCGGTTGACGCGCATGTTCGAAGGCTTCGTGCGCGAATGGGGCACCGCGATTTCCGCGGATCACGGCACCTCCATCGGCGCGGCGGGCGAGTTCGAGTCCCGCTATCACCAGATCGTCAGCGAAGGCTTGCCAGCGCAGGAAGCCGAATTCCGGCAGTTCTTCAACCAGCGCACGCACGAATCGTTCAGTACGCTGCTCCACCTGCTCGACGAGGAACGCCGCGCGATCACCAGCCGCATCCTGCCCCTCAACGGCATCCTGTCGGAGGTCAATTTCCATGAGGGAAGCTTCCTGGAACTCGACATCAAGCAGACGCTGCCCGCAACCGCGAAGCAGTTCAAGGACGCTATCCACAACGCGTTGAAGACGCGTCACACGCGGCCGTCCCGTTCGGCCGGTGCGGCTTCGGGGACCGGAGCCTTGCCTGAGGCGGACGACGACGTCGAACTCACCAACCGCTACAAGTCGCTCGAAACGCTGGTCAAGCGTCTCGGGTCTCAAACTCCGGAGGACCGGCGTTGGCGCGCAGAGGTGCTGGATGTCCGCGGCCATCTTTTCATCCAGTGCAAGGAGCATCGCTCGGTCCAGGGCCCGCGGGGCGGCAAGAAGACCGAGGTGTACATGCACGCGGACACCGGCTCGATGTCCGGTGGCGAGCGGCAGCGATTCACGGCGTTCATCATGGCCGCCGCCCTGAGCTACCAACTGGGTATCGCCGAGCAGGGATTCACCACCTATGGCACGGTGATGATGGACGAGGCGTTCGTCCTGGCCTCGGAGGAATTCGCCGGTGCGGGAATCAAGGCGCTGCACGAGTTCGGCTTCCAGTTGTTGCTGGCCGCGCCCGAGAACGTGATCGACCTTTCCCGGCACCTTGGCTCAGTCACCGAAATCCTGCGCGACAAACGAACCAACCGCTCCGGCGTGCTCACCGCTCCCGTGATTGGCGGCCCGGGCGTTCCGGGCGCATGGCGTTCCGAGGCCAACCCCGTGGACATCGTGTTCCGCTAGCTCCGACGCTCGCTCACGTTTGTGGTACTTCCGGCGGACGCTCGCTCACCTTTATGGCACTTCCGGCGGACGCTCGCTCACATCAGGTGAGCGACCGTTCGGCCAAACGGCCCCATAGGAGAGCGGGCGTGCGGCCAAACGGCCCCATACGTGATCGAGCGTCGAATTAACCTGGGCTTTGCCGGCGGGCAACCGGGCGGGGTTACGCTGGCGTGGTGGCTGGGAACGTGCTTCATGCTGACCAGAACGGACGACGGCGGTTTGTTGCCTTGGGCGATTCCTTCACCGAGGGCGTGGGGGACCGGAACAAGACGCTCCCGAACGGCGTCCGGGGCTGGGCCGACCGCGTCGCCGAGAAACTGGCCAAGGCTGAACCTGGCTGGGAGTATGCCAACCTTGCCGTCCGGAGCAAGCGCCTCCGCCATATCGTTGAGGAACAGTTGGACCGGGCCTTGGCCATGCAACCCACGCTCATCACTCTCTATGCCGGCGGCAACGACATCTTGGACTTCGGCACGGACATGGACCAACTCATGGCCGAATACGAAAAGCTCGTAGCGCGCCTGGCGGCGACAGGAGCCACGTTGGTCCTGTTCACGGGGTACGACGTCAAGGTCTCGGCCGTGCTTGAACCCTTCAAGAAGCGGAACGCTCTCTACAACGAGCGTGTTCGCGAATTGGCGGCCAAGTACGGGGCCGTGTTGGTGGACTATTGGTGCCTTGACGCCTACCACGACCGCCGAATGTGGGCCTCGGACCGCCTCCACATGTCCAAAGCGGGACACAAATACATGGCGGCGCAGGTCCTGGATCACCTCGGCGTGCCGCATAAGTTCTCCCCCAAGGATTGGGAACCGCCGCAGCGCCTCAACCTGCGCGATTGGGAACGTCGTCAGCGCCGCTGGGTAAACGAGTGGGTCCTTCCGCTGTTCGGCCGGAAGCTCCGCGGCGTCACACTCGGGGACATGCTGAGCCCCCGTTGGCCGGAGTTGGTGAAGGTTCCGCGGAAGGCGGGGCTGCGGAAACTCGCGGAACGCCAAGCCGCCGTGGCAGGCTCGGCCGCTGCCGCGACTGGAAGCAAGACGCCAAACAACGCACAAGGCACCGCTCAAGACAACGGAGGGACAGGACTTTGACCACGCATGTGGCGCTGCGATTCGTGGCCGTCGGGGATTCCTTCACGGAAGGGGTCGGCGATGCCGACCTTCGCCTTCCCAACGATTGCCGCGGCTGGGCCGATCGCGTCGCCGAGGAATTGGCCAGGCACCAGCCGCGGACGCAGTACGCCAACTTGGCCCTCCGCGGGCTGCGGCTCAAACAGATCGTGGAGAAACAACTCAATCCGGCGCTTCGCATGGCTCCCACGCTGGTCAGTTTCCACGCCGGCGGCAACGATCTCCTCGGTGCACGGCTGGACATGCGCTCCCTGATCGGCAGATTCGAGGACGCAGTTGCCAGGATCGCGGAGAGCGGTGCCCATGTCCTGCTTTTCACCGAGTACAACGTGCCGCTCTCGCCCGTATTGGAACCGTTCAAGCTCCGCACGGCCGTTTTCAATAAGCACATCCGGCGCATTTCCGCGGCCTACGGAACGCTCCTGGTGGACCATTGGTGCTTCGAAAAGTACCAGGACCGCCGCATGTGGGCTCCGGACCGGCTGCATATGTCCGGCATCGGACACGAATATATGGCGAAGAAGGTCTTGGAAGTTTTGGGTGCCACCCATTCGCTCGGCTCACCGGTGCTCGGGGCACTGCAGCCGCGGAGCCGTGCCGAGATCGTGGCCGACGACGCCGCGTGGCTCAGGCGCGATGTGGCGCCGTGGCTTTCGCGCCGTTTCAGGGGAGTTTCGAGCGGGGATCACCTCAGCGCCCGCTGGCCCGCACTCATGCCGGTGGTCTTGCCGGAGCGCCTGGGGATGTCCGCTCAGCCAGTCCGGCTTTGAGGTGCGGCAGCGTCACGCCTGACATCTTTTTGGGGATGAGCGAGCATCGAAACAGCGAATTTCCGGCCTTCTCGCCCAAGCCAGGCGCCAAAAATGTGCTCTGCGTGACGCCCCGGAACCGCAGCCAGATTAGTCCAGCAGGATTTCGTAGCCTGTGGACGCCGTGGTCACCGTGAATTCGATGATCTCGAAGTCGGCCACCCCGTTGACATAGAACGGGTCCGTCGCCAAGGAAGCGTCCAGCGTCGCACGATCAACGTTGGACAACAGCACACCGCCGATCGCCGGAACGCGCCGTCCGGACGCAAGGAAAGTGCCGGCGTCGAACGCTTCTTTGACCCAATCCATGTGTGCGGGGCGGTGGAAGTCGACGATCTCGTCGGGAACCTTGTATGTCAGTGAAACGACGAACATGCCGCCAGCCTACAACGCGGAGGGCGGCCAAAAGGGACCGCCCTCCGAAATCGCAACGCCCTACGGCAGCAGTTTGACCGCGGAGTTCCAGTTGTAGTCGGGGTGGGCTTCGCTGATCTGCAGGGTCATGACGAGCAGCTGGAAGGCTTCGAGCTCACGCGAGCGGCGCAGCGGCCCGACGTTCACCGGGCGCAGCCCGGCACCTTTGACGAAGTCGACGACGGCGGCTGTCGCCTCGGCGTCGTCGCCCGCCACCAGCACGTCAAGGGTCTGGCCGTTCACTTCGCCCTCCGCGAGCGTGGCTGCGAAGACAGTGTTGAACGCCTTGACTACCGATGCGCCGGGGACCAATGCCTGGAGTTCTTCGGCGGCCGAGGTTCCGGCGGGGACGGTGAGGGAATCGAAGGTTTCGAAGTTCACAGGGTTGGAGATGTCCACGATCGTCTTCCCGTTGAGCGCGGAGCCATAGGAGGAAAGCACTGCCTTGGAGGCCTCGAACGGAGTGGCCAGTACCACGATGCTGCCTTCCACCGGGGATCCCGTGGTGCCGGAGGTTCCGTTGACTGATGCGGCCAGCGCGGCAGCGGAGCCTGCGTCGCGGCCGAGGATCTGGACGCTCTTGCCTGCGGTGGCGGCGCGGGCCGCAATTCCGGACGCCATGTTGCCAGTGCCGATGATGGTGATGTCAGCCATTGTTGTTCCTTTGCTTGGATGCTCATGGTCCTGCGGATTGGTCCGCATTCACTTACTTGAAGCTTCAACTAAAACCATAATGACATTAAGTTGAAGTGTCAAGTATTAATTTCCTTCTAAGATGAATCCATGACCGAACCGCGCTGGCTCAACGCCGACGAACGCCGTGCCTGGCTGGCCCTCCTGAGTATCAACACCCTGCTGCCCGCAGCTTTGGACACCCAGCTGCAAGCGGCCGGAAAATTGTCGCTGTTCGACTACAACGTGCTCGCCATGCTGTCCGAAGCGGATGGGCGGTTCCTCCCGATGAGTGAGCTCGCGGCCCGCACCAGCGCGTCGCTGTCCAGGCTGTCGCACGTCGTCACCAAGCTGCAGAGACGCGGCTGGGTGGAGCGCGAGGCGCACCCGGGCGATGCCCGCGTCACCGTGGCGCACCTGACGGACGCCGGCATGGACACTATCGTGTCCCTCGCTCCGGGTCATGTGGATGCCGTCCGCTCGTTGATGCTGGATGCCATGACCGACGACGACGTCGCGGACCTCGCGCGGATCGGCGAGAAGATCGTGGCGCGACTGGACGACGATCACTGGATCCTGCGCGAACGCTGAGCCGCGGCCTGCTGCCCGCGTGACGGCCGCCCCGCACTAATGAAAGACTGGCGCCATGGATTTTTCTGCCCGGTATGTGGCATTGGGAGACTCATTCACCGAAGGGCTTGGCGACGCCGACCCCTCGCGACCCAACGGAGTCAGGGGATGGGCGGACCTCGTTGCCCATCAGCTGGCCCAAAGCAACGACAATTTCGGCTACGCCAACCTGGCCATCCGCGGCAAGAAGCTCCGGCAAGTCATGGCAGAACAGGTGGACGCCGCCGTCGCGCTTCAACCGACGCTGGTGACCCTGTACGCCGGGGCAAACGACATCTTCCGCCCCAAAGTGGACATCGACAGGCTCATGGCCGACTACGAAGCCGGCATCGAGAAGCTAAGCGCCACCGGGGCCACATTGCTTCTCTTTACCGGTTTCGACGCCCGCAGTTCCAAGGTTTTCGGCACCATGCGCGGACGCACCGCGATCTACAACGAATTGCTGCGGGAAATCGCCGAAAACCATGGTGGGCTGCTGGTGGACTATTGGCGCTTCAGCGAATACCACGACTGGCACATGTGGGCGCAGGACCGAATGCACATGTCCACTGCTGGCCACATCAACATGGCCAACCGCGTCTTGGCAGTCCTCGAACACGAGGGTTCCTTGGAGGTGCCCCCACCTGTCCCGCAACCCCAGCTTGCGCGGGTGGAAGCCTTGCGTGCCAACGCGCGTTGGGCCCGTGAACACGCTGCCCCATGGGTCGTCCGTCGAGTTACGGGCAAATCGTCGGGCGACGGCCTGAGCCCGAAGTATCCGCAGCTCACCCGGCCCTAGCAGCGTGGTTCCTGAATCCCGGCGTCGCGAGCAGTCCGCCGTCGTTCTTCACGGCGAGCACCTCCACGTCCCAGCGGGAGGTGGCCAGCGCGAGGGTCCGGGCGCCGCCGGCCATGATGGCGGTGGCCAGGACATCGGCTGTGACGATATCGGCCGCCGCGACGGAAACTTGCCGGAACCCCTCGGTGCGCTCGGTTTGAAGGCCTGCTGACCAAATGTGGTGGCCGCGTTCGCTGGTTCCGGAGGTTGCCAGCGCTCGCTTGTTGCCGACAAGCGGAAATGCGGTCAGGAGCGTCGTCCGATCCGCCGGATCAACAATCCCCGCCAGCCACGGCCGCGCGCTGCCCGGTGTCGGCGAGCCGTCCACCAGCACATCCCCACCCGCATTGAGGCACCAGTCCTTCAGGCCCAGTGCGAGCAGCGACGTTCCGGCTTCCCGCATCGCATGTCCCTTGACGATCCCCGCCAAGTCCACGACGCCGTCGGGCCGTTCCGCTGTGAACGCATTTTCGGTAAGCGTGCGCCACTCGGAGGCCTGGACATACAGCCGGCGCATATCAGCTGAGGCGTCCGTCAGCGCCAACTCGCCCCGGGCCATCGCGCTCGCCTCCGAGTCGGCACGGTAGAGACTAAACGTCCGATCCAGCCCGTTGAACAACTGCTCGACGACGGCGATGGCCGCCTCGAGCTCGTCCACCGCAGCTTGGGGAGCGGTCGCCGGACCAGCGGGGACGGCCAGGCTCACCACAGTGCCCATGCTCGTGAACGTGCGGGAACGAAGTCGCGGCTCTTTCTTGCCCTGCTGAGGCCCGCTGGGCTTAGAGATGGGCTGCATCAAGGGCGGCCTGGAGAGACGTCAAGTACGCATCGCTGGTCACGGTGGCGCCGCCGATGGTCTGGACGTTCGCCGACTGGGCGCTGAGGACCTCGGATCGGAGCAAGGGCGCCGCTCTGTTGCTGATCTGGACCGACCGTTGCTCATTGTCGGTCAGATGCAGGGCGGTGACATCCGTGATCACGCCGGCCTTGACCGTTATCTGGACCTGTACTGTTCCAAAACGGGTTTGCACCGAGGTTCCCGCGTAGGTGCCGCCTGCCTTGGCCGCCGCGCCGGCCTTCGCGCTCGCACCGGTGCCCGCACTGGAACTGGAGCTGGAACTGGAGCCGGCTGCGGTTCCCGAGGTCGATCCGGAAGCGCCGCTCCCGGTGGTTCCGGTCGTCGTCGAGCCCGTGCTGCCGGTGGTGCCGGTCCCGCCCGTGGCGGACGTCGTGACCGCCGAGGCGTTGGAGTCCGACACGTGTGAACCTGCCTGCCAACCGACCAGGAGGATCGCCGCCGACGCCAGCGCTGCTGATATTCCTGCCCTGAGCCTCACCAGTCGAACCTTTCATAGTGGAGTTGTTCCTCCCGCGCGCCGGCGCTTTTCGCGTCTGCCAAGACGTTGCGGGCCCAAGCGGACGGGCCGCAGATGTAGACATCGGCGTCTCCGATGTCCGGCACGTAGTCCCGCAGCCTGGTGGTACCTGCCGAGGCCGGCAACCAAGTGCCCTGAGGGTTCTCGGACCGCGGGCCGGTTAGGTGGAAGAGCGTGGCACCGCGCTTTCTACACAACTCCAGGATCTCGTCGCCGAGGAATAGCTCATCTGCACTGCTGCCCCGCAGCAGGACCGTCGCTTGCCCGGGAGAAAAAGGAGTGGACTCCAGAAGCGCCCGGAGAGGCGTGATCCCGATTCCTGCCCCGATCATCACCACGCGTTCCCGGCTTCGGGCTGCCGTACTGAAGACCCCGTAAGGACCTTCGATGGCCACTTTCGTTCCCGGTCTGAGCGAGGCCAAGAGGGCCGAACCCGCGCCCAGATTCCGGACGGTGATACGCAAGCTTCCTTGCCGCGGCATGAAGCCCGACGACGGTAGGGTCGACGACGGCCCGACTTGCGGCGGCGCGACTTTCGGTTCCGCCGACAAACTGAACGGGTGTGCCTGCCACCACATGCCGGGAGCCAAGAAGCGCCACACGAAGAACCGGCCGCCACTACCCGACAATTCGTTCAATCGCAGACCGCTCATTTCGACGCTGAAGACGCCCGGCGCAAGACGCACCACGCGGCGCACGGTCAGCTGGTGCCGGAATGTGGCCATCAGCGGCTGGGCGACGCGGAACCAAGCTAACGCCGAACCCGTGGCGATGCAGAGGAGCAGCCAGTACCAGCGTTGCCAAGTGCCTTCAGCGAACAAGCCGCCCACGCTGAATTGGTGCGGCAATGCCGTTGCTACTGCCACATACGTGAGCAGATGAACGAAGTACCAGAATTCATAGGGAAAGCGGCGCCGTACAGCCACAAGCGAGGTGACAACAACGGCGATGAACAGTGCCAAGGATACGAACGCCAGCCACATATCGGGTACCAGAACCCAAAGCGCAATGGCCTCACTGACCGGGTCCAACCCCTCGGCCATCCCATAGCCGATCGCCAGAAGAAGTCCGTGTGCCAAGAGGAGATAGAGGGACGGTTTACCCAGCTTCCGATGGAATTCCAGCGCCCTGTCATGCCCGACTGCGCCGTCCACAAAAGGCAATCGCGCCGCAAGCAGAAGCATGAGGAAGACCAGATCCATGCCGGCAAGCCCCGCCAGGATCCCGACGGCGGTAACCGCTTGGGTGACATTCCCGATGGATGATGCCCCGCCGTCGGCGAGCCACAAAGCCAGAGCTGCCGCGAGGGAAGCCCACAGCGCTACCGTGAGCATGTCCGTTCGGAACATGCGGCGGCGATGCTGCGCGGCAAACCTTCCCACGGTGGGATTGCGCCGCGTGGGCGCCGGAGGCTGACCCTCGGGCGTGCCCACACGTTGGCCTGGAGAGGCGAGGAGTTGTGACTTCATGACTCAAGATTGAACTCTCAACCTTTCGTTCTCCTGTGAAGGGACTGGCCGCTACTTATGATTTGAGTGGCCGTTTTTGTGGGGGACTCCTATACGCCCGATTGGCCTTAAATTGCCCTAGACCCTAGACTTATTAGGCGCTAGGTGGCGCGGAGCGTGCGCAATTGCTCCGGTTGGCGGTGACTGTTGGCAACAACGGGATATCCGCGGGCCGGTAGTTAGGGGCTCAAGTTGCGTGCATTCCAATATTCGCCCAGTATCCCGGCTTGTTGTCCGGGACCCACTACCTTCGCCGCAACGGTGACCATTGGATGATTTCAGTCAATTGGTCCATCCCTGCGGGAACTACCGAAAACGGTGTGGACTGGTTGCGGACGTCGCCTGTCGCACGGGAAGCAGGAACTCTGCTGGCCGTTTCAGATTATTTTTTAGGAGAGTCGTCATGGCAGCACACTGCCAGGTGACCGGAGCCGAGCCGGGCTTTGGACACAGCATTTCGCACTCGCACCGCCGCAACAAGCGTCGGTTCGACCCCAACATCCAGAAGAAGCGCTACTGGGTTCCGTCCCTGCGCCGTAACGTCACCCTGCAGGTCTCTGCACGTGGCATCAAGACCATCGACGTACGTGGCATCGACGTAGTCGTCGCCGCAATCCTGGCACGAGGAGTGAAGCTCTAATGGCAAAGGACAAGGACGTACGTCCGATCATCAAGCTCAAGTCGACTGCGGGCACGGGCTACACCTACGTGACTCGCAAGAACCGTCGTAACGACCCGGACCGACTGGTCCTGAAGAAGTACGACCCCAAAATCCGCCAGCACGTCGAATTCCGAGAGGAGCGCTAAACACATGGCTAAGAAGTCAATGATCGCTAAGAACGAACAGCGTAAAATCATCGTTGAGCGCTATGCTGCAAAGCGCCTCGAGCTGAAGAAGGCTCTGGTTGATCCCAACTCAACCGACGAAGCCCGCGAAGCTGCTCGCCTCGGCCTGCAGAAGCTGCCCCGCAACGCCTCCCCGGTCCGTCTGCGTAACCGCGACATCATCGACGGCCGCCCGCGCGGTACCTTCCAGAAGTTCGGTATCTCCCGTGTTCGCTTCCGCGACATGGCTCACCGTGGTGAGCTTCCGGGCATCACCAAGTCTTCCTGGTAATCCAGAAGCACTAGAGGGGCCGGCAACCGTTTGGTTGCCGGCCCCTCTTGCGTTTAACCGTTGCTTCCGTTTAAGTGGTGCAGCACACAGCGCCTGATCACGACGCCGACGGCTTCTTATGGCGCACAACCGCCGGTTTTGCCGCGGATTGCCGCGGTTCTTGATCCTCTGGGCGTGGATTTGCCTGTGGTCTTGGGGGTGTGTAGAGTGGTTCGAGTCGCCGCCGCTGATGCGGGAAAGTTGCGACAGACTCCCTTCCAAATGGAAACCAAATTGTTGGTTCGCTTTTGTGCGTTCCGGTGTGGTTTGCGGGGGTCGCGGACGGTGGTTTTGTCCGGTGCGGTTCCCGGGTTCGGGAGTTGTGCGGGGCGGGCTGGTCTGGTAAGTTTGGGAAGTTGCTCCGGAGCGATCCTGGACCCTGTTTGTGGGTGTGGGTGGTGTCGGGTGTGTCTGTTGTTTGAGAACTCAATAGTGTGCCAAGTTTGTTGATACCGATTTGTTTTTATGAATTGGTTGTTTTGGCTGGTTCCGTGTCACCTCCGTGGTGCGGGGCTGGTTTTTTACAGCTGGTTTCAAATTTTGTGCAGCTCTTCCGCCGTTATTTCCGGTGGTTGTGGTTGTGTCTGTTTTTGTTTTACTTCAACGGAGAGTTTGATCCTGGCTCAGGATGAACGCTGGCGGCGTGCTTAACACATGCAAGTCGAACGATGATCCCTGGCTTGCCGGGGGGATTAGTGGCGAACGGGTGAGTAACACGTGAGTAACCTGCCCTTGACTCTGGGATAAGCCTGGGAAACTGGGTCTAATACCGGATATGACCGGCCACCGCATGGTGTGTTGGTGGAAAGCTTTTGCGGTTTTGGATGGACTCGCGGCCTATCAGCTTGTTGGTGGGGTAATGGCCTACCAAGGCGACGACGGGTAGCCGGCCTGAGAGGGTGACCGGCCACACTGGGACTGAGACACGGCCCAGACTCCTACGGGAGGCAGCAGTGGGGAATATTGCACAATGGGCGGAAGCCTGATGCAGCGACGCCGCGTGAGGGATGACGGCCTTCGGGTTGTAAACCTCTTTCAGTAGGGAAGAAGCTTTCGGGTGACGGTACCTGCAGAAGAAGCGCCGGCTAACTACGTGCCAGCAGCCGCGGTAATACGTAGGGCGCAAGCGTTATCCGGAATTATTGGGCGTAAAGAGCTCGTAGGCGGTTTGTCGCGTCTGCTGTGAAAGACCGGGGCTCAACTCCGGTTCTGCAGTGGGTACGGGCAGACTAGAGTGATGTAGGGGAGACTGGAATTCCTGGTGTAGCGGTGAAATGCGCAGATATCAGGAGGAACACCGATGGCGAAGGCAGGTCTCTGGGCATTAACTGACGCTGAGGAGCGAAAGCATGGGGAGCGAACAGGATTAGATACCCTGGTAGTCCATGCCGTAAACGTTGGGCACTAGGTGTGGGGGACATTCCACGTTTTCCGCGCCGTAGCTAACGCATTAAGTGCCCCGCCTGGGGAGTACGGCCGCAAGGCTAAAACTCAAAGGAATTGACGGGGGCCCGCACAAGCGGCGGAGCATGCGGATTAATTCGATGCAACGCGAAGAACCTTACCAAGGCTTGACATGAACCGGTAACGCCTGGAAACAGGTGCCCCGCTTGCGGTCGGTTTACAGGTGGTGCATGGTTGTCGTCAGCTCGTGTCGTGAGATGTTGGGTTAAGTCCCGCAACGAGCGCAACCCTCGTTCCATGTTGCCAGCACGTAGTGGTGGGGACTCATGGGAGACTGCCGGGGTCAACTCGGAGGAAGGTGGGGACGACGTCAAATCATCATGCCCCTTATGTCTTGGGCTTCACGCATGCTACAATGGCCGGTACAAAGGGTTGCGATACTGTGAGGTGGAGCTAATCCCAAAAAGCCGGTCTCAGTTCGGATTGGGGTCTGCAACTCGACCCCATGAAGTCGGAGTCGCTAGTAATCGCAGATCAGCAACGCTGCGGTGAATACGTTCCCGGGCCTTGTACACACCGCCCGTCAAGTCACGAAAGTTGGTAACACCCGAAGCCGGTGGCCTAACCCTTGTGGGGGGAGCCGTCGAAGGTGGGACCGGCGATTGGGACTAAGTCGTAACAAGGTAGCCGTACCGGAAGGTGCGGCTGGATCACCTCCTTTCTAAGGAGCACCATCTCCGCCTCTTGTCGCTGTCCGCATGGATGGTGCGGGGGTGGGTGGAAGCAAAGCCCATTGCGCAGGCGTCTGTTCTGCGGTGGGTGCTCATGGGTGGAATATCAGCAGATAGCGGCCGGTGGTTTCCTTTTCCGCCCCTAGTACGGTTGTCTTGTCCTTTTGCGGGGCGGGGTGTCCTGGAACGGTGCGGGTCGGGGGAGGGCCGGTTTTCGTGTTTGGCACACTGTTGGGTCCTGAGGCAACAGGGCCGCGGCCCGCGGGCCCCCTTGCGGGGGGTGCGGGGGTGCGGGTTTGGTGTTTCTGGTTTCCTGGCTGCATTTGCCGTGCGTGGCGGCTGTCCTCTTTTGTGGGGGTGGTTGGTGCGGGGGTGTGGTACGGGGTTGTTGTTTGAGAACTACATAGTGGACGCGAGCATCTGACACGGGCAGGCTTTCGGGCTTGTTTGTGTCTACAGCAATTTCTTTTTGATGAACCTGGATCCGGCCGTGTTGTGCATCCTTCGGGGGTGTGCGGGGTGGTTGGTTTCCGTGGTTCTCTCGAAATGTTTTTGATCTTTGTGTGGTCAAGTTTTTAAGGGCACACGGTGGATGCCTTGGCATTAGGAGCCGAAGAAGGACGTAGGAATCTGCGATAAGCCTGGGGGAGTTGATAACCGAACGTTGATCCCAGGATGTCCGAATGGGGAAACCCCGCCAGGCGCGCTTGCGTGATCTGGTGACCCGCATCTGAACACATAGGGTGCGTGGGGGGAACGCGGGGAAGTGAAACATCTCAGTACCCGCAGGAAGAGAAAACAAGAGTGATTCCGTTAGTAGTGGCGAGCGAACGCGGATGAGGCTAAACCGTTCCATGTGTGATAGCCGGCGGGCGTTGCATGGGCGGGGTTGTGGGACTTTCCGTGCTGGTTCTGCCGGACCGGTGGGGTGAGAGCATGGACATAGGTGAACGGTCTTGAAAGGCCGGCCGTAGAGGGTGGGAGCCCCGTAACCGTAATGTTGTGTGCCGCCTGGAGAGGATCCCAAGTAGCACGGGGCCCGAGAAATCCCGTGCGAATCTGTCAGGACCACCTGATAAGCCTAAATACTTCCTAATGACCGATAGCGGACCAGTACCGTGAGGGAAAGGTGAAAAGTACCCCGGGAGGGGAGTGAAACAGTACCTGAAACCGTGTGCTTACAATCCGTCGGAGCAGTCGTGAGTAATCACAAGTAACTGTGACGGCGTGCCTTTTGAAGAATGAGCCTGCGAGTTAGTGTTACGTCGCGAGGTTAACCCGTGTGGGGTAGCCGTAGCGAAAGCGAGTCTGAACAGGGCGATCGTAGTGGCGTGATCTAGACCCGAAGCGGAGTGATCTACCCATGGCCAGGTTGAAGCGACGGTAAGACGTCGTGGAGGACCGAACCCACTTCAGTTGAAAATGGAGGGGATGAGCTGTGGGTAGGGGTGAAAGGCCAATCAAACTCCGTGATAGCTGGTTCTCCCCGAAATGCATTTAGGTGCAGCGTTGCGTGTTTCTTGCCGGAGGTAGAGCTACTGGATGGCCGATGGGCCCTACAAGGTTACTGACGTCAGCCAAACTCCGAATGCCGGTAAGTGAGAGCGCAGCAGTGAGACTGTGGGGGATAAGCTTCATAGTCGAGAGGGAAACAGCCCAGACCACCAACTAAGGCCCCTAAGCGTGTGCTAAGTGGGAAAGGATGTGGAGTTGCGAAGACAACCAGGAGGTTGGCTTAGAAGCAGCCATCCTTGAAAGAGTGCGTAATAGCTCACTGGTCAAGTGATTCCGCGCCGACAATGTAGCGGGGCTCAAGTACACCGCCGAAGTTGTGGATTTCAGATAGTAGACAAGCCTTCGTGGTTCAGTCGTCTGGAGTGGTAGGGGAGCGTCGTGTGGGCGGTGAAGTCGCGGTGTAAACCAGCGGTGGAGCCTACACGAGTGAGAATGCAGGCATGAGTAGCGAAAGACGGGTGAGAAACCCGTCCGCCGAATGATCAAGGGTTCCAGGGTCAAGCTAATCTGCCCTGGGTAAGTCGGGACCTAAGGCGAGGCCGACAGGCGTAGTCGATGGACAACGGGTTGATATTCCCGTACCGGCGAAGGACCGCCCATGCCAAGCGGGGGATACTAACCGCCCGGAGCCTGCCCAAGCACCCTTGTGGTGTGCGGGTTTTGGCCGAGCGCGGGACCTGATCCCGGGAGGTAAGCGTATTAACAGGTGTGACGCAGGAAGGTAGCCGGGCCGGGCGATGGTTGCCCCGGTCTAAGGATGTAGGGTCAGCGATAGGCAAATCCGTCGCTGTGTCTTTGATGACGATCCTGAGATCTGACGGGACCCCCGCGAGGGGGGATCCGGTGATCCTATGCTGCCTAGAAAAGCATCGACGCGAGGTCCCAGCCGCCCGTACCCCAAACCGACACAGGTGATCAGGTAGAGAATACCAAGGCGATCGAGAGAATTATGGTTAAGGAACTCGGCAAAATGCCCCCGTAACTTCGGGAGAAGGGGGGCCCCAACCTTGAACACCACTTGCTGGTGGGAGGGGATCGGGGCCGCAGAGACCAGGGGGAAGCGACTGTTTACTAAAAACACAGGTCCGTGCGAAGTCGCAAGACGATGTATACGGACTGACTCCTGCCCGGTGCTGGAAGGTTAAGAGGACCGGTTAGCCGCAAGGCGAAGCTGAGAATTCAAGCCCCAGTAAACGGCGGTGGTAACTATAACCATCCTAAGGTAGCGAAATTCCTTGTCGGGTAAGTTCCGACCTGCACGAATGGAGTAACGACTTCCCCGCTGTCTCAACCATAAACTCGGCGAAATTGCAGTACGAGTAAAGATGCTCGTTACGCGCAGCAGGACGGAAAGACCCCGAGACCTTTACTATAGTTTGGTATTGGTGTTCGGAGTGGCTTGTGTAGGATAGGTGGGAGACGTTGAAGCCCGGACGCCAGTTCGGGTGGAGTCATCGTTGAAATACCACTCTGGTCACTTTGGACATCTAACTTCGGCCCGTGATCCGGGTCAGGGACAGTGCCTGATGGGTAGTTTAACTGGGGCGGTTGCCTCCTAAAAAGTAACGGAGGCGCCCAAAGGTTCCCTCAGCCTGGTTGGCAATCAGGTGTCGAGTGTAAGTGCACAAGGGAGCTTGACTGTGAGAGAGACATCTCAAGCAGGGACGAAAGTCGGGACTAGTGATCCGGCGGTACATTGTGGAATGGCCGTCGCTCAACGGATAAAAGGTACCTCGGGGATAACAGGCTGATCTTGCCCAAGAGTCCATATCGACGGCATGGTTTGGCACCTCGATGTCGGCTCGTCGCATCCTGGGGCTGGAGTAGGTCCCAAGGGTTGGGCTGTTCGCCCATTAAAGCGGTACGCGAGCTGGGTTTAGAACGTCGTGAGACAGTTCGGTCCCTATCCGCTGCGCGCGCAGGAAATTTGAGAAGGGCTGTCCTTAGTACGAGAGGACCGGGACGGACGAACCTCTGGTGTGTCAGTTGTACTGCCAAGTGCACCGCTGATTAGCTACGTTCGGATGGGATAACCGCTGAAAGCATCTAAGCGGGAAGCTCGCTTCAAGATGAGATTTCCATGCACCTTGTGTGTGAGAGGCCCCCAGCCAGACCACTGGGTTGATAGGCCGGATGTGGAAGACAGGACCAAAGACTGTTGAAGCTGACCGGTACTAATAGGCCGACAACTTACACCACACAAACAAACACTGCTTGCGTCCACTATGTGGTTCCCGAACAACAAACCGTTCCGGAACAAAACACAACTGAATAACAACACCACAATGTTGTAACCAGTCTTCCCACACCACCACCCCCCGGGGCGGCGGTGACGGGGTAACAGGGTTACGGCGGTCATAGCGTGGGGGAAACGCCCGGTCCCATTCCGAACCCGGAAGCTAAGACCCACAGCGCCGATGGTACTGCACCCGGGAGGGTGTGGGAGAGTAGGACACCGCCGGACAACCATTCAGGTCGAGACCCCCCAACCACCACGGTCGGGGGGTCTCCCGCATTTAAACACACACCCCGCCACACCCGCGGACGCTCCTTCACATACACGCCCCTTTCCCCAAACCCTCCACCACATACACGCCCCTTTCCCCAAACCCTCCACCACATACACGCGGGAAACCACGGACCCTCCATCACGTATGGGCGGGAAACCACCAACGCTCCTTCACACACGGACGCGCCCTACCCTGACCGGCACCCCCCGGCCCCCGGAACTGCAGGCGCGTCCCGTCAGGACCGGCCATAGGTGAGCGAGCGTCCCGCCGGAAGGCCCCAAAACTGCAGGAGCGTCCCGTCAGGACCGGCCATAGGTGAGCGAGCGTCCGGCCGGAAGGCCCCAAAACTGCAGGAGCGTCCCGTGGGGGACCGGCCATAGGTGAGCGAGCGTCCCGTCAGGACCGGCCATAGGTGAGTGAGCGTCCGGGGCCGGGGAGTTCGCCCGCGGCGGAATTGGCCCCCAAAAGCGCCCGAAATCGGGTGAATTTGGTCAAAAAAGCGCGGAAACACGCGGAATTTGCTGGCCTCGTCCCTCCAAGCTGGTAAGTTTTCGAACAGTGGCTCGCGCGCATGCCGTGTGTGAGCTCCAAAATCGTAAAGTCCAGGAGGACACAAATGGCTAAGAACCGTAGCGAATTGGTTTCCGAGGTAGCTGGCAAGGCTGGCACCAGCCAGGCCGCAGTCAACTCCGTTCTCGATGCATTGTTCGAAGTTTTCGAGACTTCCGTCGCCGCCGGCGAAAAGATCACCATTCCGGGCTGGCTCGCAATCGAGCGCACCGACCGCGCAGCCCGCACGGGCCGCAACCCGCAGACCGGTGAGACCATCCAGATTGCCGCTGGCCACAGCGTCAAGCTGACCGCTGGCTCCAAGCTGAAGGCAGCTGTCGCCAAGAAGTAAGACACTTCGGCGAACGCCTCGGAAAGGCGGCAACCCGCGGGTTGCCGCCTTTCTGCTTAACCCGGTCGATTCGCCGCGCCGCCTACGTTAGCGGACAATAGATAGGTGCCATCTGCCAAAACTCCCGCCACCGCCCCTTCACCCGCGTCCAAGCCGGGAACCAAGGCTGGTACTGCCGTGGAAGGGATCGGATTGCCGTGGCAGTTGGCAGGCTTCGCTGCGCTCTTCCTGGCACTCGCGGCCGCACTGATCTTCTCAGGCGCCGCGGCCGGCCGGCAGGTCTCTGATCCCGGCGCGCTGGTCCGCTGGGGACTGCCGGTGGCCAAAGCCGTCCATAACGTGTCCTTGGCGACCGTGATCGGCGGCCTGATCTTCGCCGTCGGCATCCTTCCCAAACACGCGTCCCGGGCTAAAGGCGACGACGCAGCTGAGCACCCCGCGTTCACCCGTGCCCTGGCCGTCGCAGCAGCAGCAGGCGCTGCCTGGACGCTCTCCGCCGTCGCGGTCCTTGTCCTCACGTACGCCGATGTCGCCGGCCAGAGCCTCTCGGGCACCCCCGAGTTCACCGCCTCCCTGGTCTACTTCATGACCGACATCCAGACGGGCCAGGCATGGCTCGCCGTGACCATCATCGCCGCGATTGTCACGACGGCGCTGTTCGGCGTCCGCTCGTTGGCAGGACTCGCGTTGACGCTGGTCTTGGCCTTGGGCGGCTTGGTGCCGAGCGCACTGATCGGCCACTCAGCGAGTTCCAGCGACCATGAAGGCGCCATCAACTCCCTTGGACTCCACTTGGTGGGTGTGTCTACCTGGGTGGGCGGCATCATTATGCTCGCGGTCCTCTCGGGCATCCTGCGGGGCTCCAAGGCGTCCGGTACTAAGGACATCACCGAGCAGACGCTCCGCCGTTTCTCCGCCTTGGCAGGCTTTGCCTTCGTACTGGTCTTCGCCTCGGGTGTTGTCAACGCGAGCATTCGTGTCACCAGCTTTTCGGCCTTGGTCGGCACCCCCTATGGGCAGATCATCCTAGCGAAGGGGCTGGCCACTGTTGTCCTCGGCGGCATCGGTTTCATGCACCGCCAGTGGGTGATCCCGCAGCTGGGCCGCAAGTCCATGACTACCCGTCGCGTGCTGTGGCAGCTTGTGGTGGTTGAACTGCTGGTGATGGGCGCGACGTCGGGACTCGCCGTCGCGCTGGCCAGTTCGGCACCGCCGCTGCCCACCACCTATGCGCCCGACGCTTCGCCGGCGTTTATCCTGTCCGGTTACGAGTTGCCGCCCGAACTGACCCCCGCCCGCTGGCTGACGGAATGGCGGCTCGACTGGCTCTGGGTAGCCGTTGCGATTTTCGGCGCGGTGAGCTACATCCTGGGCGTGGTGAAGGTCTGCCGCCGCGGAGACTCCTGGTCCTGGTTCCGTGCCGTCAACTGGATGATCGGCCTGGCTGTGCTGACGTTCATCACGTCCGGACCGCCGTCCGTGTATGGGCGTGTGCTGTTCTCCGCACACATGGTGGACCACATGGCGCTGACGATGGTGGCTCCGCTGTTCCTGGTCCTCGGTTCGCCGGTGACCTTGGCCTTGCGTGCACTGCCGTCCCGCGGTGAAGGATCGCGCGGGGATGGCTCCCGTGGACTTCGTGAGTGGATCTTGGTGTTTGTGCACTCGAAGTTCTCCCAGGTTGTCACTCATCCTCTGTTTGCCGCGGCGAACTTTGCCGGCTCGATCGTTCTGTTCTATTTCTCGGACGCGTTCGGCTGGGCGATGCGCGAGCACGTGGGCCATGAGCTCATGAACCTGCACTTCCTGCTGACCGGCTACATCTTTGTCCTCACGATGCTCGGCACGGACCCCTTGCCGCGCCGGGCGCCCTACCCCATGAGGCTGCTTCTCTTGCTGGCCACCATGGCCTTCCACGCCTTCTTCGGTGTGTCGATCATGGGTGGTACCGGGCTCCTCGCTGCCGACTACTTCGGCAACCTCGGCCGGACCTGGGGCCTTTCGGCCCTGGCGGACCAGCAGATGGGCGGCGCCGTTGCGTGGGGAATTGGTGAAGTCCCCACGCTGCTGGTGGCGATCGGCGTCGCGGTCATGTGGTCGCGCTCGGACGAGCGTGAGACCAAACGCACCGACCGTGCTGCCGACAGGAATAATGACGCAGACCTTAATGCTTACAACGATATGTTTGCGCGGCTTGCAGACCGTGATGCCAAACTGCCTGATCGGGGCTCCAAGCGCCCCGAAAGCAAAACCAATCTGGAAGGACGCTGATGAGCGAAACCGTACGCACCCAACTGCGAGTCCGCGCCTCTGAACTGGTGGGCCGTGGCTGGCTCAACACCGGCGGGAAGTCCCTGGACCTGGAAGCGCTGCGCGGCAAGATCGTGCTGTTGGACTTCTGGACGTTCTGCTGCATCAACTGCCTCCACGTTCTGGACGAGCTGCGCCCGCTTGAGGAGAAATACTCTGACGTCCTGGTGACGGTTGGCGTGCACTCTCCCAAGTTCGAGCACGAAGCCGATCCCGTGGCCCTCGCCTCTGCCGTGGAGCGCTACGAAATCCACCACCCTGTCCTGGACGATCCCGAGCTTGCCACGTGGAAGGCCTACACGGCCCGCGCCTGGCCCACGCTGGTGGTAGTGGATCCCGAGGGCTATATCGTGGCGCACCTCTCCGGTGAGGGCCACGCAGACGGCCTCGCAGTGCTCCTTGAGGAGCTTGTAGCCGAGCACGAAGCCAAGGGGACCCTCCACCGCGGTGACGGTCCGTACGTGGCTCCCGTCCCGACGTCGGGCACCCTGCGCTTCCCTGGCAAGGCGACCCAGCTGGACAACGGCAACTACCTGGTAGTCGATTCCGGCCACCATCGCCTCGTGGAACTGCGCCCGGACCTTGAGACCGTGGAACGCGTCATCGGCTCCGGCACCAAGGGTTACCTGGACGGCGCCGCGGAAATCGCCCAGTTCAACGAGCCGCAGGGCGTGGCGGTGCTCCCGTCGTCGCTGGCGTGGCAGCTCGGGTACGAAGCAGTGGTCGCGGACACCGTGAACCACCGCCTCCGCGGCGTTACGCTCAGCTCGGGTTATGTACAGACAGTTGCCGGCAACGGAGTGCAGCGACTGCTCGACGCCGGCCCGGCCCGCGTGACGGAAAGCGGCGCCGGCGTTTGGGCTGAACACCACGACGCCGGTCCGGCTGACTTCGCGGCCGACGCCCTCGACGTCGGGGTACTGGGTATTGGGACCGGGGTGTCCCTGTCCTCGCCGTGGGACGTGGTGTGGAGTGAAAAGCTGCAGCGCGTAATTATCGCGATGGCCGGCACGCACCAGATCTTTGCCTTCGAGCCTCTCAGCGGCGAGGTATCCATCCTGGCCGGCTCGGGCCTTGAAGGTTTGCTTGACGGAGCTGCCGAGGAAGCCTGGTTCGCCCAGCCTTCCGGCCTGGCCGTGGATGCAGACCACAACATCTGGGTGGCCGATTCCGAAACCTCGGCATTGCGTCGCCTGGTCCTTGGCGAAACCGGCGTGACCGTTGAGTCGGCCGTCGGGAAGGGCCTGTTCGATTTCGGCTTCCGGGACGGCAAAGCCCCCGAGGCCCGCCTGCAGCACCCCTTGGGCGTCACAGTGCTCCCTGATGGTTCCGTGGCCATCGCAGACACTTACAATGGCGCCGTGAGGCGCTACGACCCCGCGACTAAGACGGTGTCCACTTTGGCGAGGGGACTCGCCGAGCCGAGCGACGTCGTCGTGGTCTACCCGGAAAGCGGCGAACCGCTGCTGGTGGTGGTCGAATCCAACAAGCACCAACTGGTCTTGGTCCCCATCCCTAAGGAAGCCCAGCAGGTGGACGAGGGTGCATCCCAGACGCAGCGGCCAAAGAGCCCTGTGGCACCGGGAAGCCTGGAGCTCACCGTGCGCTTCACGGCCCCGACCGGTCAGAAGCTCGACGACCGCTGGGGCGACCCCACCCAGCTGAAGATCTCCTCCACCCCGCCCGAGCTGCTGCTTTCCGGCGGCGGCACATCCGTGGGACTACTACGGACCTTGGAGTTGTCCGCGGACGTGCCAGAGGGCATCCTCCACATCACGGCCCGCGCGGCCGCATGTGATGGACCCGAGACCGAGGACGGCGAAATTCCGGACCACGCCGCGTGCCACCTGTACCAGCAGGACTGGGGGATCCCTGTGGTTTTGCAGGCGGACGGCGATTCCGAGTTGGTGCTTGACCTGCGCGGGATGGACTAGGCGGGGAAGCGTGAAACCTAAAAGCTCACCAGCGGGGTGACCGTGATGGTGTCGGCGCCGATGTCCAACCGCGTGGTGAAGCTGAAATCGTGGACCGCGTTGAGGTCACCGACCAATCCACTGAAGAGGTCGATTTCGCGGGCGGTTACCCGGGCCTTGCCGTTGAGGGGTTCCACTACCCATTGCCCGTCAAAAGGATCGATGCTGACTTTGGGGTACTCCGTGATTTGCCACTTGATAGTGCCGTCCACCACGCGGCTGTTAGTGACGTGATAGAACGGGCAGTCGGGCTGGAGCTTTTGCTGCTTGGTGGCTTCGGCGGCACAGTTGTCCAGGAATTCCTTGACCTTGTCGCTGACCACCCTGATCATGGCGTCCGTGGGCTTCGTCAGGAGGTTGAGGGGTGCCTGGGGCGAAGTGCCGGTGGTCACTGAAGTGCCGGCGGGCGGTGCCGAGAAGTATTTGCCGGTGAGGCTTGCCTCGTATTGGCCAGGGTAAAACACGGCAAAGCTATTGCGTCCATTGGGCAAGTTGACCGGGACACCGTTCAGGGTGGCCTCGCTTGCGTTGACTACGGTCACCTCGATAGTCGGCAAGGATGACGGCACGAAGGACCATTTGCCGAAGAACAGCCATTCGGTGCCAGTACGTTCAAGCAGGAAATCCGAGTGCAGTGGCTTGCCATCCATCTGGTAGTCCATGGGGACCATGACGCGGTTGGCACCGCGGGATTCGGCGTTGCCGAGCTTGACGTCGGTGATCTTCGACGCTGCCGTCTGAAGGGCGGTACCGTCCAACATGGCGGCGTTGGTGTTGGGCACGGAGGCGCGCAGAAGCCCGAGGGCTTCCCCGCCATGCCCCTTCTGGAGGGCTGCCAGGTATTCGCGAACTTGCTGCTGCGGACTGGCTACGGAGTTGCTCACGAGATTGATGGAGACGATCGCCGCGGCCACAGCAAGCATCAGACCGAGCAGCCACCCGGCCGCGGTCTTGACCAACGCTTGACTCAACTGCACGCCCTTTACGTTACCTGCAGGGGCCGCATTACTTAGGCATCCTTCCCCTCACGTGGCGGATGGACATGCTGGGGGAAGGGCCCGACGGCGGGTGGCAGTTCCTTTTTAGCGGCGACGACGCGATGAGGTTCCGACTACTCCGCGGAGCAATTCCCGGCCGAGCTGCGTGCCGAGCGACCGTGCCATTCTCTTTATGCACGCTTGGCGTACCGGAGGTAGACGACGCCGTTGCCAAAGCGACGCTCATCCAGCAGCTCTAGGTTCATCCCTACGCCGTCGGGGAGGAACTGTTTGCCGCCTCCGACGACCACCGGCGTGAGGAAGAGACAGAACTCGTCCACCAGGCCGGCTTTAATGGCCTGGGCTGCGAGAACGGTGCCACCAATGGACATGTCCTGCTCTGACGACTCTTTCAGAGACCGGACGGCTCCGGCGTCGAACTCCCGTTCAATACGCGTCCTGGCGGTGGACGGCCTCTCCAAGCTGGTGGAGTACACAATCTTGTCCGTGGAGCGCCAAATCTCGGCATAGTCGCGCACGACGGGCGGCTCCTCGGAAAGGGACATGTCCTCCCATGCGGACATGACCTCGTACATCCGCCTCCCGTACAGATAGGTGCCGATCGGCCGCTCAAGGTCATTGACGAAGCTGTGCACTTCTTCGTCGGGCGTGCTCCAATCGAACTTTCCATTGGCATCGGCCGTGTAACCGTCGAGGGACGTGATCCCTGCGTAGATCAGTTTTGCCATGCACAGACCGTACACACGCGCGACGGCAACGGTATAGTGCCCGCCATGGATGAGAAAGCGATTTTGCTCAAATACCTGCGTTCCCGTCGGGGTGAGCTCCTCGCCAAGCTCGACGGACTAGACGAATACGACGTCCGCCGGCCCATGACTCCTACCGGAACCAACCTTCTGGGACTCGTCAAGCATGTGGCCAGCGTGGAGCTCGAGTACTTCGGAGAGGTCTTTGGCCGGCCCAGCGGCAAGGACCTGCCGTGGCTTGCCGACGATGCCGAAGCCGACGCTGACCTGTGGGTTCCGCCAGAAGAGACTCGGGAGGAAATCATTGAACTGCACCATTTCTGTGCCGAGCACAGTGATGCAACCATCGAGGCACTGCCGCTCGATGCTCCAGGGGAAGTGCCGTGGTGGTCGGAAGAACGGCGCCGCGTGACGCTCCACCAGATCCTGGTCCACGTGTGCGTCGAAACAGCCCAGCACTTGGGGCATGCCGACATCCTTCGCGAGCTCATCGACGGCTCGGCCGGGAAAGGCCCCGGCGACCTGAACTTGTCGCAGCGAAGCACCGAAGAATGGGCCGCGCACCGGGCCCGGATTGAAGCCGCAGCGCGCCTGGCCGTGGGGTAGCAAACCAGACGGGAGATCTCGGCACTTTGAGCGCGTCAAAGAGCCGAGATCTCACGTTTCGATGGAAGCCAGGTCCTTCGAGAACGCCAAGTGCTTGATTTCTTCAGGATCCGCGTCGAGGTCGATGAGCAGGGCTCCGTGGAGTGCGGCAAACTCACCGCCGGGTATCTGTTGAGCTCCTCTGCCGCGCCTCCGCTGCCAAAGAGGTCCCCGTATCGGGTGGTGTATTCGACGGTGAGTTCGTCCAGAGGTCGCTCGCGGAGAAAGCTATTTCGTGCAGCGCCTCGTCCGCCCGGGACTCAATGTCCGAGTCGTCCCCGACGGTGTCGAAATTGCGCTCATCAACGTCCCCGCCCTCAACGGCATGGAGCGCCGTGAGTATCCCGTCGATGCGAAGCAGCGCGGCGACCGTCGTGTGCTGCCCGAGGGTCAAAGTCTGGGGGAGATACCCGACATCACCGACGGTGTCGACCCGGCCAAGGGTCGGCGTCAGCTTGCCGGCGATCAACCTAGAAGAGTCGATTTTCCTGCACCATTGCGGCCGACTAGTCCAGTCCGCCCGGTGGTCATAGTGCCATAGTGCCATTGAGCCGGTGAAGAGCGGGAGTGCCGTCAGGCCACTCGAATGACAGGTCGTGCAAGGTGATGGCTGATTGTGCTGACATGAGACACAGTCCTTTGGTTCTTGCCCATCATGGGGCGCAGTCATGGGTCAGCGTGCTCTCTCCGGGGCGCGAAAACGCGGGCTACTTCGGAGGGCATTGCACCTGACGTACGGACCTTTCAGCAAAGCTGGGCCGCCGGAATTAGCGACTACAGACAGCTGAAAGAGAGAGTTTTCACCGGGTGCGATTGAGCGCAATCAACCGGTTGGTCACCGAACGTCAGGTGGCTAAGCTCTGCCGACCTCAGCCTCCATAGCCAAAACCATATCCACAAATGTGTGTAAGCGGCCAATTGCATAACGCCTATCACGCCGGTCCTGAATCGCAGAGTTGAATGACGTTTTCAGGCCCAGGAGGTAGCTCCGCCGGGACCTAAGTATCGAGGCTTGAGGGCTCCGGGAAGCACCGTGCCGCACGCGGCCCGGTTATCGCTAGGGTATCCGTGCGAATTCCTGGCGGGATGCCAGGAACGCATTCCCGGTGTGCGCTTCCCGGCAGGTAATCCCCGACTCCTGGGACTGGCAGCTAAAAGTCCCGACGTGAATCTCTTGGCCGTATTGGAGCACCTTTGCGCCAGGAACGACAAAGACACCTTGGTTGGTGCACGTCGCGTCCACCGCGCCCGCGGAGGTCAGTGAGATCATCGGCGCGTTGCCCCTCGGATCGTCGCAGCGCGGCAGATTCGCGACCACCGAATTGGCCTCGCAACCAACCGCGTTCAAGAAGTCGGGGCGGATGCCGCACAGCAGATTCCCGCTCGGTGACGTGAAGTAGTAGCCAGTGCCAAAATTTGTCCGATAGTCCTCGGGATTCACGGTGCTGGCCGGCCGTGGAGAGGGCCCCGTTCCGGCCGACGGGCTGGGCTCCGCGCTAACGCTCGTGGGCGAAGGATTCGGAACCGGTGCGGGTGCCGCGGTCACCGGCGTCGGGACCGTGACCGTTGCCCCCGTGACGGTCGGAGCCGCCGCCATGTTGAACGGACCCGTTACTAGGCTCAAGGCGGCGAGTAAGCAGGCCGCGACCGTAGCTGCCGCAAGCCCGGCAGCTACGAGACGCCCCCAATGACGTTTGGCCGGCGAGCGGTGGAAGTCGTGGACGGATCCGCCGACGGCTATGTGGGTGACCTCGGAATTCACGAACGACAGAGACCGCTGGCGGCTGTGCTCCAGTTCCTCGTCGGTGATCGTGAGCGCAGGATCGGCGGCTGAGAGCAGGTCGGCGGGGGATTGGTCCTGGCTCATTCTGTTGCTCCTTCTGACACTGTCTGCTCATGGAGTATTCGGCCTAGTTCCTTGCGGGTCCGGTGCAGGTGCATTCGTACGGCAGTTGCTGATGTGTTGAGCAGATGGGACACTTCGACGGCGGTGAGTCCGTCCCAATACGTGAGCAGTAACACCTCCCGCTCCTTCGGGGCCAGGCGGTCGATGGCATCCCGCATGGCGGATCCTTCGGCGGGTGTTCCATGGACGCGCTCCAACCGCAAAGCACCGACAAGCCCGGCAGACCGGGACAAGGACCTGTCATGGTTTCGGAGCACGTTCTTGGCCACACCGAAGAGGACCATCACCGAGAGGTCATCTCCCTGTCCGGATTTTTCCCAGACAATCCTGAAACCTCAGCGCACAGGTCCTCCGCGGTGGCGGCGCCATCCGTCCTTCGCCGAAAATAGCGGTAGATACGGTCGTGGGCCGCCGCGTGAGCGGCAAGGAACCGTTTTTCCCTCTCCAGATCCACCAGTTCCCCCATTGTTTGCAAGCTCATGCCCACTTAAAGTCCGGCAACCAACGAACTGTAACGAGAATCTTGAAAAACTCTCATGATGAGCTTGTGCTCGTATCTCTGAGGGACCCCCGGCTAGGTCGTAAAAGACCGTCTTCGCTGCAAATCAGGCGGCGACCATGAAAACGTCTACCGGATCCTCGGTCTCCAGGACAAAGCCGTGGCGTTCGTAGAGGCGTCTGGCCGGGCTGCCCTGGAGCACATTGAGCCGGAACGGCCGGTGGTCCTTGGACTCGCCCATGATCCGACGGAGCACGCCGGCCCCAAGCCCGTGCCCCTGGAATCCAGGAGCGATGTAGAAATGTTCGATCCACAGCGCATCGGGTTCCGGGCGGACAGCGATGACGCCAGCAGCTTGCCCTTCGACGGCAATGACGAAGGTGTGTTCCGGTTGGAACGCATTCAAGAAGCGCTCCCGAACCCGGACCGGATCCCAACGCCCAAGCCGCTCCAAATCGCGACGCATGACGACGGCGCGCAGTTCCGCGATCCACGCGGCATCAGAAGGCGGGGCGGGACGGAGCGAGAATTCGGCGGGCACTGGACCATTCAACCCCAATCTCAACCCCAATCGGCGCCGCCGAATCAACCGGTGAGTACCCGCACCGGATTCCCCCGCACCCACCCGCGGACGTCCTCGAAGGCCTCGCCATAGAAGCGGGCATAGCTTTGCGAGGTGACGTAGCCCAAGTGCGGTGTCAGCACCGTGCGAGGCGCCGTGAGGAGGGGGTGGTCCGCAGGGAGGGGTTCGACGTCGTACACGTCCAGGGCCGCGCCGCCGAGCCACCCCTCGTTGAGGCCGCGGAGGAGGGCGGCCTCTTCCACGATCGGTCCGCGGGCTGTGTTCACCAGGACGCCTTCGGGACCGAGGAGCCGCAGTTCGTCCTCCCCAACGAGCCCCCGGGACCGTTCCGATAACCGCACGTGCACGGAGACGACGTCGGCCTCACGGAACAGTGCCTCTTTGCTCACCTTCCGGGCGCCAGCCGCAGCGGCAGTCTCTTCCGTGAGATTCGGACTCCAAGCAATGACCTCCATGCCGAACGCCTTGCCGTAGCGGGCGATCTTGCTCCCGATCTTGCCCAGTCCCAGCACTCCAAGGGTCTTTCCCGACAGTTCGAAACCCACGGTGCTCTGCCAGTTTCCGGCGCGCAGCCGACGGTCCTCGAACGGCACCTTGCGTGCGAAAGCCAGGAGCAGGGCCCACGTCAGTTCCGGCGCTGCGGCGGGCGAACCGCCTGTTCCACAGACGACGACGCCCTGCTCCTCGGCAGCGCGCAGGTCAATGGCCGCGTTGGCCATCCCGGTGGTGACCAGGAGTTTCAGCTTGGGCAATTGCCGAAGGAGGCCGGCGTCGAAGGCGGTCCGTTCCCGCATGGCCATGATGATGTCGAAGTCGCGGAGCGCGTCCGCCGCGTCCGCCAATGGCTCCGTGAAAACGGTGACATCGACGCCGTCGTCGGCGAGCTCGGCCCACGGTGCGTACTTGTAGGCGACGGTCTGGTAGTCGTCAAGGATGGCGAGGCGCTGGCCCATAGAATTCCCTTCGCTTTTCCGGATCACGGCGGTCCCGGATACGTGGAAAGTTACACCCCCGAAGCCAGCGCTAGCTCTTCGGCAGGCCCGGCGGGTTCAGTTCAGACTTCTGGATCCCTTCCGCCGAGAGTCCCCAGCGATCCAGGATCTTCCCATACGTCCCGTCCTTGATCAGCGAGTTCAGGCCGGCCTGCGCTGCCGCCGCGAAGCCGTTGCCCTTCTTGGTGGTGACCGCAATGTTAGCCTTGAGCGGCCAGCCGCCGTCCACCAGGCCCACGTTCTTGGTCTTGCCATCGGTTTGCGACTTGTAGGACGCCGTCGCGTTCGGCCCGAACGTAAGGTCCGCACGGCCCGACTGAAGCGCCAGCGTGGAGGCCGAGTCGTCGTCGTAATACTGGAATTCAACCGGCTCTTCGCGGTAGCTGGCGAAATCGAACTTGAGCTTGCGCTCTTCCGTCACCGTGACGTTCGAGATGACGGCCTCGTACTTGCCCGATTCCACGCCCAGCGGCCAGTCGGCCCAGGCCGTCGGGACAATGTCCGCCTTGAGCCCCAGCGGATCTGCCAGCGCGACGGCGATATCCACCTCGTTGCCCACCGGCGTCTTGTTGTCCGCGGCATAGACGGCCAGCGGCGCGGCGAAAGGGCTCACAGCGACGGTCAGCTTTCCGTCTGTCTTGACCGACTGCGGCACCTGGGCGGCGGCTTCCGGTGAGACCTGTACAGGGAAGCGGTTCTGTTCCGGTGACAGGTTGAAGGTCTTGGCGGCTGAAGAGCCAGCGGACGACGACGGCGCTGACGCCGCTGAGGCGCGCGGGTCCGAGCACGCGGCGAGTCCGAGAGTCGCGGTCACTGCGAGTGCCAGTGCGGTGCCTGATTTGAGGCGTGAAATAGCCATGGAGTCCCCTTCGAAAGTGGTGGATGGTGTGCTTGTGGCAGCAACTATCCGGCAGGGTCTAGGGCCGGTCAAAGCGGCTTGAAACGCTGGGATACAGGAGTTAACGGGGTTCATTCGAGGTCCCGAGAGGTCACACTCGGGCACGGTGTAGGCTTCCCACACAACGGCCCATACCAGAGGAGATTTTTCGTGAGCAACGAGCAAACCCCAGTTGCACAGGCACTGGATTCCTACGCCGCCGCCGTCCAGGCGAAGGATGTGGATGCCTTCACGGCGCTCTACGACGACAACGTCCACATCTACGATTCCTGGGGGCAATGGCAATACACGGGAATCGATGCTTGGCGGTCGATGGCGGGCGAATGGTTCTCCTCACTTGGCGACGAGCGCGTGCAGGTCGAATTCAACGAAGTGCGGTCCGTTGCGGGGGAGGACGTAGCTTTCGGGCATGCGGCCGTCACCTTCGCCGGGATCTCGGCGGAAGGCGAACGGCTCAGGGCGATGACCAACCGCTTCACCATTTGCCTTGAGAAGAAGAACGGCGCTTGGAAGATCGCCCACGAGCACTCTTCCCTGCCCATCGACATGGAGACGGGCAAAGGCATCTTCACAAGCTGAGACGGAACCCACGGAAGTCAACGAAATAACCCAGCGGCCGCCGTCGTTGTCGCAAGAGTGGCCGGGAAACCGGCCGCTTGAACGAAACCACCTTCGAAAGGCCGGCACCAACGTGACTGTTCCCCTCTCCATCCTCGACCTGGCAATCATTGGCAAAGGCCAGACGGCGGCGGAGAGTTTCGCCGGGAGTGTCGCCATAGCGCAACTGGCCGAGCGGCTCGGCTACCGTCGGATTTGGTACGCCGAGCACCACAACATGGGCTCGATCGCTTCCTCGGCCACGAGCGTCCTGATTGCCCATATTGCGGCCAACACGAGCACCATCCGGCTCGGCGCCGGCGGGGTCATGCTGCCCAACCACTCGCCGCTCACTATCGCTGAGCAGTTCGGCACGCTCGAAACACTGCACCCGGGCCGCATCGACCTTGGCCTCGGACGGGCACCCGGCAGCGACCAGAACACCATGCGTGCACTCCGCCGCGACCCCATGGCCGCGGACACGTTCCCGCAGGACGTATTAGAGCTGCAGGGCTACCTCACGGGACCCACTCGCATCCAAGGGGTCGAAGCGACGCCGGGCAAGGGCACCAACGTGCCGCTCTACATCCTCGGTTCCTCCCTGTTCGGGGCGCACCTCGCCGCACAGCTTGGCCTGCCTTACGCCTTCGCCTCGCACTTCGCGCCCAACGCGCTGCAGGACGCCGTCGCCATTTACCGCCGCGAGTTCAAGCCGTCTGAGCAACTGCAGGAGCCGCACGTGATCGCGGGAGTGAACGTGGTGGCAGCCGATTCGGCGGCCAAGGCCCAGCGGCTCTTCCTTGAGGTCAAGCGGGACCGCGTCTCCCGTTTCCTGGGTGGTGGGCGCGAGTTCACCGACGCCGAAGCGGACCTCATCCTCGACTCGCCGCAAGGCCAGCACATCGCCCAAATGGTGAAGTACTCGGCAGTGGGGACGCCGGAGGTTGTGCGCGATTACCTCGATGAGTTTGCCCGCCACGCCGACGCCGACGAACTGATCGTGGCCCACCAAAGCACCGGAACGGAGCAGCGCCTGCGTTCCGTGGAGCTGGTAGCGGAAGCCGTGGGGCTGACCCGGGTGTAGCCGACGCCCGGCTCGCGCCACTCCGAGCAAACTTTTGAAACGCACGACGACGGCCTACCGCGGAATTGCGCGGAACGCACCGCTGCGCCGGACCAAAAGAACGTCTGGCGTAACGCACCCTGCCGAGCAAACTCGGAAGCGTTACACCCCGGCAATACGCGGGTCATGGAGGCGAAACTCCGCGGGCGGAAACTGGACGAATCCACCCCGGAAGGATCGTCCCCATGGCTACTCCGCTCAACCAGTCAGTGGCCGATTCGGCGTTGCTGACAAAGTCGCTTCCACTCGGCCTCCTGCGGACCTTCGCCCAGTCCGAGGCCGCCCACGACGGCATCACCCCGGAACTCCTCTCCGAGCTGAGGATGCTCGCCCGAACTCCGGGACTCCTGGTGGCTTGCAACTACGGTGGAACCCTCTGCGCGGCTGAAGGCGTGTCAACCGAGACGCTCCCTTTGGGGGGTGCCGCCGTCGCGCTCCGGGCACTGGCCGCACTGCCGAACACGCACACGGCCGTCATCTCCGGCAGATCGCTCCGGGACTTGGCCGCTGTTTCCAGGCTCCCAGCGGAGGTTCACCTGGTGGGTTCGCACGGCGCTGAGTTCGACATGACCTACGCGTACGGCATCTCCATGGCCACCGAGGCCGTCCTTCAGCGGGCAGCCACCGCAGTCAATGAATCAATCGGCTTCGAAAAGGGCATCAGCATCGAGCGCAAGCCCGTGGCGGTCGCGATCCACACAAGGCCGGCGACGCCTGCCGTCGTCGCACGGGTGACGCGCGAGGCGAACCAGATCGCCCGGGAATTGGGCCTGTTCTTCATTGTGGACGGGTCAGTGCTGGACCTCTCCATCGTGGAGCCCTCGAAGGACGCCGCGCTGGAGCATCTGCGAACGCAGTTGGGGGCCAGCGCGGCCCTGTTTGCGGGCGACGCGGACAGCGATGAACTCGCCATCGCCACCCTGCGTGGCCCGGATCTAGGGCTGCACGTGGGCGACCGGGAAACCTCGGCGCGCCACCGACTGCCGGACCCGGAATCCTTCGCCAAAGTGCTCGCCATTCTGTTCGAACTCCGCCGGGCGTGGCTGTTTGGCGAGGACGCAGTGGGGCTGGAGCGGCATTCGATGATCGGCAACGGGACCTCCACTGCGCTGCTCACCCCAGAAGCCAAGATTTGTTGGATGAGCCATCCCCTCCCGGATTCCGGCTCCTTGTTTGCCCACATCCTCGGTGGCGATCCCGCCGGCCACTTCAGCGTGGAACCGGTCAAGACGTCGAAGGTTCTGGGCCAGCGCTACGTGGACAACACCATGATCGTGGAGACGCGCTGGGCGGACGTCACAGTCACCGACTACCTTGAACCCGCACCGGACGGCATCACCAGCCTGGTCCGTGTCCTGTCCGGAACCGGCAGTGCGCGGATTGTTTTCGCACCACGCCCGGACTACGCCAATGCTCCCTTCAACATGGAAATCCGCGGTGAAGAGTTGCACGTCGTGGGCACGTCGGACCCCATCATCCTCTTCGCTCCCGGGGTCTCCTTCACGGTCACCAGCGACGGCAAGCATGGCACCGCCACCGCGGAAGTCAGCCTCGCGTACGGTCCCGTAGTCATGAACCTCAGGTGCGGGGACACTGAGCCGACGACGCCGGACCCCGCCGGAGAGCTCGCCCGGCGGGCCGCCGTCGCGCACCAATCCCGGCAGTGGGTCCGCGGGCTGGAACTGCCCGAAATGAAACCGTCGTTGGTGCGCCGTTCGGCGCTGGTCCTGAAGGCCTTGGTGCACGAACCCACAGGGGCAGTCCTCGCGGCGCCAACCACGTCGCTGCCGGAAGGGATCGGTGGGACCCGCAACTGGGACTACCGTTACTGCTGGCTCCGCGACGGTTCCATGACGGTCAACGCGCTGGTGGATCTCGGTTCCACCGAGGAAGCGGACGGTTTCCTCCGCTGGCTGGGCCGCATCCTCGACAACGCGCCCGGACCGGAATGGCTGCACCCGCTGTACTCCGTGACGGGCTCCCCGCTGTCCACGGAGGCCATCATCGAAAGCCTGCCCGGTTACGCAGGATCCCGACCCGTGCGGATCGGGAACGCGGCGGACCACCAGGTCCAGCTGGACGTTTTCGGACCGATCGCCGAACTCATTCGCGGGCTCAGCAAACGTCGCGGCACCCTGCCGGACGAACACTGGAAACTCATGGAGCAGATGGCCTCGGCCGTCCTGGCCCGCTGGCACGAACCCGACCACGGCATCTGGGAAGCCCGGCGCGCACCGAGACACCACATCTACACGAAGGTGATGTGCTGGGTGACGCTGGACCGGGCCATGCAGACGGCGGTCCGGTTCCGTCGCCCAATTGGAGCCGCGTGGGAGGAGACGGCCAACATCATCCGCTCCGAGGTCCTCCGCGAGGGCTGGGATGATTCCGCGAGTTCCTACACTGTGGCCTACGACAGCCCGGACCTGGACGCGGCTGTGCTCCACATCGGACTCTCGGGCCTCCTGGATGTCCGCGACCAGCGCTTCCTGGACACTGTCACCGCCGTCGAGCGGGAACTGCGGGTGGGTCCCACCGTGTTCCGGTACAAGTACGACGACGGCCTGCCGGGTTTGGAGGGCGGGTTCCACATCTGCACCACATGGCTGATTGAGGCGTACCTTGCCGTGGGCCGGCTGGACGATGCGCTGGAGTTGTTCAACCAGCTCGTGGCGCTCTTTGGGCCTACGGGTTTGCTTCCCGAGGAGTTCGACCCCGGCACGGAGACCCACCTGGGCAATCACCCGCAGGCGTACTCGCACCTGGGATTCATCCGCTGCGCGCAGCTCCTGGACAGGTACCTCGACTTGGTGGACGAAGAGTAGGCCCAAGGACACCAGCCGCCCGCCCAACTGACTCGCATTAGATGTCGTTTTGAGCGCTCAAAACGACACCTAGTGCGAGTCAGTTGGGTCTAGGCAAGCAGCAGGGCCACTGCGATCATTGCCGGGACCGCCACCACCGTGGTGATCAGGACGGTGTCCTTGGCAACGGTGATTCCGGTGTTGTAGCGGCTCGCTGCAACGAACACGTTCTGCGCCGTGGGCAATGCCGAAGTGACCACCACCGCGAACAAGGCGTGTCCCTCCAGACCCAACGCGAAGCGGGCAAACAGGTAGGCCATCAAGGGGTGGACGAACAGCTTGAAGCCGCTGGCCAGCAAGGTGTCCAGGCGGCGGCATGTGTCCTTTTGCAATGGGGGCGAGCCGTTCAAGCTCATGCCGAACGCCATCAGCATCGCAGGGATGGCGGCGCCTCCGATCAGATGGATCGGCTCCATGATGAGCGCGGGCACTTGCCAGCTGGTGCCGGCCACCACCAAGCCGAGGGCCGATCCCACGATCATCGGGTTCCGTACGATCATCAAGACGAATCGGAGGGGAGTGGTGCGGTGGCTGCTGGTGCTGGCATCGAGTGCCATCAGGTACATGGGCGTGAAGAACGCGAGCTGGAAGATCAGCAGCGGTGCCACATAGCTGGCGTCGCCCAGGACGAACACTGCGATGGGGATGCCGAGGTTCGCGGAGTTGGCCAACGAAGCGCTCATGGATGACATGAGCGATTCTGGCAGGGAACGTTTGAGCCAGAACTTTACAATGACGAAGAACAGGGTGCCTGTGGCTACGGCCCCCACGGCTGTGACCAGGAGCGGAGCAGCGAAAATTTCGTGAAGATGGGCCTTGCCCAAGGTTTCAAAGAGGAGCGCAGGGCTCGCGACGAAGAAAGTCAGGCCGCTGAGGACCGAACGCGCATTGTCGCCCAGGATCCCGCGCTTGCCGACGAACATGCCCACCAGGATGATGGCCCAGACCACGAAGAACCCGGAAAGGACGCCCAGCACTACGGCATCCGGAGGGGGATGGGTGCGGGGCGGCGTGGGTTCACAGTCCCAGCCTAAATCAGCTTTATTCGGCGGTAAGGCTCGACGGCGGGATGTTCCGCCATGTGGACGGCGTCAAGGGGCGTCCCGCGGGGCTAGGGAGTCTAGTTCAGGTCGGCGTTGTTGAGGGCGTGCGGCGGGCGCATGAGGCCCGGAGTGAGGCCCTCGGCGGGATCGCTGCCGAGCTGGACGATCTTGTTGGACCTATCCACATGGACAACCTTAGGCTGGTAGGCCTTGGCCTCTTCGGTGGTCATCTCCGCATAGGTGATGAGGATGACGATGTCGCCCACGTGCACCAGGTGCGCTGCGGCACCGTTGATGCCGATGACGCCGGATCCGCGCTCGCCGGCGATGGTGTACGTTTCCAGGCGCGCCCCATTGGTGACATCAACAATCGAGACGAGCTCACCGGGCAGAATGTCCGCAGCATCCAGCAGATCCAGGTCGACCGTCACAGAACCTACATAGTGCAGGTCGGCATGGGTCACCGTGGCACGGTGGATCTTGGACTTAAACATTGTGCGGTTCATAACGTGACAAGTTTAGCGCGTGGGCGCTCGATCGCCGGGTGATGCCTGACACAGGCTAGGCCCTGGCGCCGGCCTTCCTTCCCTGCCGCCTCTTCAGGGAACCGTAGCCAGCGAGCAGCTTGGGAACGGCGAAGTAGACGGCCGTCGGAACCACCACGAGAGTCAAGATGAGGGCGCGCAGGGCAGGGTGCCAGGATTCGGTCAACGGACCAAGGATCGTCAGGCCGATCGCCACGAGCGGGAAGATGGCCAGCCAAGTGATGACTGCGCGCACGTGCACAGAAGGGACGTGGGCGGAATGTGCGTGAACAGAAGGCGCGGGCGCGGAAACCGGCGCAGGCCCGGTGCTGTCCACGGGTGCGGTAACTGGGGACTGGGTGCTCATGAAATTCTCCAACCAATTAGTTGTTTTCCGGGTGAGTTCAGACTAGACGCCACTTCCGAAAACTGCAACTACTTGGTTGGACTCTGTTACGATGGGTGCATGGCATGGGATACCGAGCGGACCAAGCGCCTCCTCCTTGAGGCGGCCACCGCCGAGTTTTGCCAATTCGGACTCGCCGGCGCGAGGGTAGACCGCATCGCAGCCGCGGCCGGAGTCAACAAAGAGCGCATCTATCAGTACTTCGGCAAGAAAGATCTCCTCTTCGACGCCGTGATCGCGTCCCAGCTCAGCAAGGTGGTGGACGAAGTCCGCATCGAGGGCAGTGGTCCCGAAGCCTTGGCCGATTATGCCGGACGCCTGTTCGACCACCACCACCAAGACGCCACCCTGCCGAGGCTGCTGTTCTGGGAGGGGTTGGAGCGGGGCGACTACGTGGTGAACCGCCCTGACCGGGCCGCGAACTGCCGCAACAAGGTTGATGGCGTCATCCGGGCCATGCCGGGCACTTCCAGGGAAGACGCAGCCGATCTGATCCTCACCATCGTTGCGCTGTGTGACGCCTGGCCGGTACTGCCGGAACTGGATGGCCTCATGGCTGGCAAGGGATCAGGCAGGGTGCAGCGGCGACGGAAGGCGATTGTCCAGACCATCCTCCTGGCCGCGCGGGCATTGGTCCCCGAGCCTAGTCACCTCTAGCCCGGCGCCTTCGAGTTCCGGATCCGTGGGAACTATGCCTGCTTGTTGAGCGTCCGGCCGATGATGGCTTGCGTGAGCGCATCCACTACCTCTGCGTTCGCGAGCGGGTTGCGGATGAGGGTGAAGTCGACTTCGCCCACGGGCGGGAGGCCGAAGCGCCGGGTGATTACCGTGAGGTCCTCGGGAACCAGCGACGACGGCATGACGGCGACGCCGATGCCGGCGCGCACCGCAGCCAGGACGCCCGCGATCTGCTTGGTGGAGCAGGTGACCCGCCACGTCCTGCCCATGGCCTCGAGGGCATCGATGGCCAACTTGCGGCTGACGCTCGGTGCCGGATAGCAGATCAGCGGCACGGGGCCCGCAGGGTCCAGCACGGTCTGTTCGACGCCGACCCAGGCAAAGTTGTCGTGCCGGACCACGGTGCCGTCCTTGGCCTCGCCCACCCACTTCACGAACACCAGGTCCAGTTGGCCGGCGTTGAGGCGTTTGTAGAGCTGGTCGCTCTGGCTCACCGTGAGTTCGAGGTTGATCTGCGGATACAGTTGCCGGAATTCGCGAAGGATTCTCGGCAGGCCCGTAATGGCAAGATCGTCGGCGGTTCCGAAGCGGAGCCGGCCGCGCATGGCGGAACCGGAGAAATACCTCGCCGCGGAATCGTGGGCCGCCAGGATGTTCCGGGCAAAACCTGCCATTGCGTCGCCATTGTCCGTGAGCCGCACATCCCTGGTGTCGCGTGCCACGAGCGCCCGCTTTGCCGCCGTTTCCAGCTTTCTCACGTGCTGGCTCACTGTGGGCTGGGCCAGGCCGAGGCGCTCGGCGGCCTTGGTGAAACTCAGGGTCTCGGCGACGGCCAAGAAGGACCGCAGCTGCACTGGCTCGAACACGAGGCTCCTTGAAAGGTGGGGGGACAGTTGCTCAGGGTACTGTATTGCAATTCGCAATGCTAGTTATACAGCCAATTCACTTCCATAATTGTGGCTGCCCACCCTAGCGTTAAGTGCATCCCAGCGAAACGTCTATCCAAGGACTTCTTTTGGCACCCCCACCGCCCTCAGCGGCACATGTCAGCCAATCCTCCATCGATTCACTCGTCGCAAGCAGCAGAAATTCAGGCGCTGCTGACTACTCGGACACAGCCACCCAGCCGATCGCCGTCGTGAGCGAACGGCTACCTTGGCGGCACACATTCATTTCCCTCAAAGTACCCAACTTCAGGATCTTCGCCATTGGCCACTTCGTGGCCGTGATTGCGCTCTGGATGCAGCGGATCGCCCAGGACTGGCTGGTGCTCCAGCTTTCCGGCTCCGTCACCGCCGTCGGAATAACCGTGGCATTGCAGTTCATGCCGTCGCTTTTCCTGGGCCCCTGGGGCGGCATGATGGCCGACCGCTTTCCCAAGCGACGCATCCTCATCCTGTGCCAAAGTGTCGCGGCCGGCCTCGCGGCCATCCTTGCCATATTGGCGTTGAGCCACCGCATCGAGGTGTGGCACGTTTACGTCATTGCGTTTGTCCTGGGCCTCGTGACCGTCCTGGACCAGCCCGCGCGGCAGGTCTTCGTCAATGAGCTTGTGGGACCGAAATACCTGCGGAACGCCATCAGCGTCAACTCCACCACGTTCCAGCTGGGTGGCCTGATTGGTCCCGCCCTGGCCGGCGTGCTGCTGACCGCGGTCGGCGCGGGTTGGGCATTCGCGGCAAACGCCGTCGCGTGCTGTTCCACAGTCACCATGCTGCTCATGCTCCGCAAGAACGAACTCTTTGTCAGCACGCCTGTGCCAAAACGCAAGGGGATGCTGCAGGAAGGCCTGCGATACGCTCTAAGCAAGCCCACCATCTACTGGCCGTGGCTCATGGCCGGCTTTGTAGCGGTCTTCGCGATGAGCCTGCCTGTGCTCCTCGCCGCCTTCGCGGACCATATCTACCATGCGGGCGCCGGCGGCTACGGCTTGCTCAACGCCATGGTTGCCCTTGGCGCGCTTGCCGGAGCAATCACTTCCGCCCGCCGCCGCCAATTGCGTCTGCGCTCGGTGGTCCTGTCCGCCGGGATGTACGGCTTGATGCTGTGCCTGGCCGCGTTGGCGCCGTCCATGGTGTGGCTTGCAGTTGCCATGGTTCTCTCCGGGTTCTGGTGCCTCATGTTCCTGACCGCCGCCAACCAACTGGTCCAAGTCAGCGCGAACATGAGCATCCGCGGACGCGTCATGAGCCTCTACATCATGGTGCTCATCGGTGGCCAAGCCATCGGTGGACCCATGATGGGTTGGCTCGCCGAGCACCTGAACCCGCACGCAGCGCTCTTGGTGTCCGGCGGGGTGCCGGCGCTCGCAGCGGCGACGGTCGCCGTCGTGCTCGCGCGGAAGTCTGAGTTACGGCTCAAAGTGAACGTTCGGGACCGACGCCGGATGGTGCGGATCGTCCCGCAGTCGGCGTAGCGCCGAACGCGGCTGAGCCGGGCGCCTGCCAGGCGCCCGGCTGCAAGGGTGTTTGAACCAGGGTCCGCTTAGGGCACAAGGTGCGGGTAGTCGGCCGCGCGCCCCTGGAATTGCAGCACGTCCGGGTTGCGGATGATGCCGTCCCGGATCTCGATGGCACGGGAGATTGTCTCGTTGGCGTCCCAGGCTTCCGGGCCCGAAATGACGGTCTCGACGAACGGCAGGAGCGCTTCGCTGATCTCCCAGCTGGACGAGTTCCACAAGTAGGACGGGCTGTGGTCCACCGCGTAGTAGTTGATGTGGTCGCCCACGGTGAACATGGGTTCGGCGAAGGTCGTGGTCTGCGCCCAACTGAAGCCCATTCCTTCGTCGCAGGAGACGTCGACAATCAAGCTTCCCGGCTGGAACGCGTCCAGGTCCTCAGTCCGCAGGTACGTCAGCGGCGAGTTCGGGTCCTGCAGGGTGCAATTGACCACGATGTCGCTTGCTGCGAGGAACGGCGCCAACGGCAGGCGGCCACGATCCGTAATGACCTCACTCAGGAACGGGGCGTTCTGGTCGTGGTCGAACTGCACGATCCGCACCGAGTGGATAGGGGAGCCGACCGCCGCAACACCGCGGTTTGTCAGGACCTGGACGTCGTGGATGCCATGGGCATTCAGGGCGGTGACCGCGCCACGCGCTGTGGCTCCGAAACCAATCACGACGGCGCTGAGGCGCCTCCCGTAATCACCGGTGGAGCCAGTCAGGGCAAGGGCATGGATGACGGAACAGTAGCCTGCAAGCTCGTTGTTCTTGTGGAAGACGTGGAGGCCAAAGCCGCCGTCGCTGGCCCAGTGGTTCATCGCCTCGAAGGCGATCAAGGTCAGCTTCTTATCGATGGCGAGCTGGGTGATCGCCCGGTCCTGGACGCAGTGCGGCCAGCCCCAGAGGACCTGCCCGTCACGGAGATCGGCAAGGTCTTCCGGTTGCGGCTTGGGCAGGAGGATCACATCTGACTCGGAGATCAATTCTTCGCGGCTTGCCATGCCACCGACCAAAGGCTCCAGTTGGCTGTCCGAAAAGCCGAATCGCTCGCCGTAGCCGCGCTCCAGCCGGATGTGCTGCCTGAGTTCCGGAACAATGCGCTCCAGATGCAGGGGATGGACTGGAAGCCGGCGCTCGTCCGGCTTCCGCGATGAGGAAAGGATTCCGAGGGTCATGGCGCCTATATGGCCGCTCACTTTTTGTTGCCGGTTGCCGGCTTCGCCACCGTGGTTGCGGAGGACTCTGACGCCCTTTTATCCGCACGCTTTTCTTTGATGGATTTGCCGGATTTTTTCGATGCAGCTTGGCGAGGTGATTTGTCAGCCATGATTGCTCCCTAGAGCAGAGCCGAAATGGCTCCTAGCTCCTGACGATACACCCTTCAGGGTTGGGCGCCTTGTATCCGAAGGGCCGCCGAGGGGCCAGACAAGGATGCCCTGCCAGGGATAATGGAGCGGGCGACGGGAATCGAACCCGCGTATCGAGCTTGGGAAGCTAGCGCTCTACCATTGAGCTACGCCCGCAATGCCCGGCAATTCAGCCGGAGCAGATCCCAGCTTAGCGCAGATAACGCGGCGATTGAGACACAGACTCACCGGCTGCTGGCGCGTTTTCTTCCGCCGCTATCACGGTCGCATCAAGTTTGGCGCTGAGCTCGTAAAGATTCGGTTAAGGCTCGACGCGGGTGTGTTGCCCTGAGTCGCGCCTGACTATTCTGTAGCAGTTAGCTGCTGTGTCATGGGGAACCCGGCTACGTCTATGAGCCGTACGCCGAAAGAGGATTCCGTGGCATTTGCAGAGCATGAAGTACTCATTGGTCGCGACGCCATGACCGTCTACCGGTTCCTTGTGGACGGCTTGAACAATCCCCTTTGGCGCAGCGGAATCCGCAGCATTTCCCTCCGCTCCGGACACGCTGGCGAAAAAGGCGCGGTCTATCAGCAGACCTTGTTAGGCGCTGACGGGCGGCCGATTGCGGCTGACTTCCAGATCACCGAGGCCCGGCCCGGCGCAGAAGTGCGTTTCGCCGTCGTCGCCGGTCCTGCGCGCCCCACCGGTGGGTACTATCTCAGTACTGAGGGCCCAAACACGCGCCTGCGGTTCGCGCTGGAGTTACATCCCAAGGGCTTGCAGAAACTCATGAACACGATGATCCAGAAGACCATCGAAGACGAAGTGGTCCAGCTGGAGCAGCTCAAGGCGGTCATCGAGGGGCAGGCGACGGAAGCGTAGCGGCACCGCAATTCGTCTCAATGTTTCCCCAGATTCGCGTTGTGCCACCTTTCCCAAACACAACAGCGGTAACGGCAGTCTATGCGGTGCACTATAGTCCCATCCGCCACTCTCGCACCGCCTGCTATGTCGCATGCGGTATTTTTGATCCTGTGCTGATCTCCGACCGCGACATACGTGCCGAAATCGACTCCCGACGTATTGTCCTGGAGCCCTACGACCCCGAGATGGTTCAGCCGTCCTCAGTGGATGTGAGGATTGACCGCTTCTTCCGGCTGTTCGACAACCACAAATACGCGCACATCGACCCTTCCGAGGAGCAGCCTGAGCTGACCCGCTTGGTTGAGGTCGAAGGCGAGGAGCCTTTCATCCTGCACCCGGGCGAGTTCGTGCTCGGTTCAACGTATGAGACCGTGAGCCTGCCGGACGACGTCGCCGCGCGGCTGGAAGGCAAGTCTTCGCTGGGACGCCTCGGTTTGCTGACGCACTCCACCGCCGGCTTCATCGACCCCGGATTCTCCGGCCACGTGACTTTGGAGTTGTCCAACGTTGCCACGCTTCCCATCAAGCTGTGGCCGGGCATGAAAATCGGTCAGTTGTGCTTCTTCCGCCTCTCCTCGGCCGCTGAATATCCCTATGGCTCCGGTGAATCCGGCAGCCGCTACCAAGGCCAACGCGGCCCCACCGCGAGCCGCAGCCACCTGAACTTCCACAGGACGTCTGTCTAGGGCTTCACTTGCGCGCGCCGGGGCGGGAGATCTCGCCTCTTTCGGCGCCGGTCGGCGGCTTTCAAGGGCACGCGGCGTCCAGCGACCCCCTTACGTGCAGGCCGATCTCCGCCGTCCCACCGAAGCAAGTGCACCAACGGCTGGCGTTCGAGGTCAAAAGGGAGGGGACAGCGCCACAGGATTGCCGCCGTCGGGCCGCAACAAACTGTTCCCGGCGAGATGCCGGTCAGTAGGCGTGCAGTGTGGGCAAGTTCCTGTGTGGCACCCTAAGGAACACGGACTCCACGGCTAGCCACGCGCAAATCCTTGCGTGAAAAGGGCGAGACCTCACGTCTCGAAGGAGGCAACGGGTTCGGATGCTTTCGGCTTGCGCGGAGACTTGCGGAAGACCTTGACCACGGGCTCCACGAAACGGGCTGCGAGCGGTCCGGCGATGGCCATGAGCAGCACATACGCCGTGGCGAGGGCTGCGAGATCCGGCGGGACTGCTCCCGAGGTTACGGCCAAACCCGCAATGACAATCGAGAACTCGCCGCGGGCTATCAGGGCGGCTCCCGCGCGGAACCGGCCAGGTACGGCAATGCCTGCCCGCTTGGCGGCCCAGAATCCGGTCAGCAACTTGGTAACAGTGGTCGCTAAGGCCAAGAGCAGTGCCCAGCCGAGTACCGGCGGGATGGTGGACGGGTCCGTGTTCAGACCGAAGGCTACGAAGAAGATAGCGGCAAAGAGATCCCGCAGAGGCTCGAGAATTCGCGTCGCGCTGTGGGCGGTTGCCCCGGAAATCGCAATGCCGAGCATGAACGCGCCCACGGCCGCGGAGACCTGGAGGGCGGACGCGATACCCGCTACCAAAAGCGCGGCACCGAGGAGATTGAGCAGGAAGACTTCAGAGTTTTCGCTGTGCACGGCCTGGGACACCCGGTGGCCGTGTTTGAGGGCCACCACCAGCACCAGGGTGACCACGGCCAATGCAATACCCACGGTCTGGAGTCCGCCCAGGAAACCCACGCCCGCGAGGATCGCGGTGAGGATCGGCAGATAGATGGCCATGGTGAGGTCTTCGAACACCAGGATGGCCAGCACCACCGGAGTCTCACGGTTACCGATTCGGCCGAGATCCGTGATCACTTTCGCGGCGATGCCCGACGACGAAATATAGGTGACACCACCCATGACGATCGCGCCCACAAGTCCCCAGCCGAGCAAGACGGCGATACCCGCACCAGGAAGGAAATTCAGTATCAGGTCCAGCACGCCTGCTTGCCAGGACCGTCGCAAGCCTGTGACGAGTTCGGCCGCCGTATATTCCAATCCGAGCATCAACAGGAGCAGGATGACACCGATTTCGCCGGAAAGATGCGCGAACTCGTGCATGCCATCGAGCTTGATCAGACCACCCGCCCCGAAGGCCAGTCCCCCGACCAGATAAAGCGGAATGGGGGACATGCCGATCCTGCCGGCCAATCGAGCCAAGAGCCCGAGGCAGGAGACGACCGCGCCCAGCTCAATGAGGGTCAGGGCCAGGGGGTCCATGAACTTCAGCCGTTGCGCAGAATGGCAGCCGCAGAGTCAAGACCTTCCTGCGTACCGACAGCCACTAGCAGATCACCCGTGTGAAGGACGAGGTCGGGTGCCGGTGACGGAACCACTTCTCCTTCGCGCATGATCGCCACGATCGAGACACCGCTGCGGGTGCGGATCTGGGCTTTGCCCATGGGCTGGTTGCTAAAAGGGGAGTCCGCGGTGATCGAGAACTGCCGCGTGGCAATGCCGGGGATTTCCTTGTGGGCCTCGGCGAGGCGCATGGCGATGTGCTGCCCGCCCAGGAGGTTGCCCAGGGCGGCTGCTTCGTCGGCGGTCAACGGGATGGACGCCTGGCAGGTATCGGGATCGTCCCAAGTAGAGACGAAAAGCTCGGTTTCGCCTTCGCGCATCTCGACAACACCGATCCGGCGTCCCGAGGCCGTGATGAAATCCTTGCGGACCCCAAGGCCTGGAAGTTCTGTCTCATCCACGTTCATAAGTCCACCCTAGCCCTCTTGGGCAGGCGGTGGAATGACGCCACTCCCAGCCGCCGAACGAAGCGATCCGCCCCTTACTAGGGGGTCAACGCGAGTCCGCGCGCGGCGTCGTCGTAGTATTCCCGGTTGGCGAGCCCGGCGGCGGCTGCCTCATCGAGAACCACCACGGCATCGGCATGCCACTGCAGGATCGATCCGGGGCACGAGGCCGTCAGTGGGCCCTCGACGGCGGCAGTGATCGCGGCCGCTTTGGCGGCACCGGTGGCGATGAGCACCAGCCGACGCGCATCCAGGACGGTCCCCAACCCTTGGGTGATGCAGTGCGTCGGGACATCGGCGTCGTTGTCGAAGAACCGGGCGTTGTCCCGCCGCGTGCGGGACGTCAGCCGCTTCAGCCGGGTGCGGGACGACAACGAGGATCCGGGCTCATTGAAGCCCACGTGACCGTTGGCGCCGATTCCCAGGATCTGCACGTCGACTCCGCCGGCAGCGCGGATCGCGGCATCGTATGCGGCCGCTCCGGCCTCGAGCTCCGCCTGCGTGGCACCGGTGCCGTCAGGAACGTTCAGCCCTGCCAGCGGGAGCCCGATGACATCGCAGACCTCACGGATCAACACCTGCCGGTAGGACTGGACATGTCCAGCCGGGAGTCCAACGTATTCGTCCAAAGCGAAGCCCACGGCGGCCGAGAAATCGACGCGGCCAGCGCGCGCAGCGGCCGCGAGCTCTGCGTACAATCCCAACGGGGACGAACCCGTGGCCAGTCCCAGCACTGCCCGCTTGCCCGCGGGAAGCCCCGAGAGGACGGCGTGGGCGGCAGCCGAGGCGGCGGATTCCGGGGTGGGCGCGACAATGACTTCCATGGCAACTTTCTGTCGAAGGGTGGTGTGCGGGCTGCGGCAGTCAGGCTTTGACAGTGCCGTCCAGCAGCAGTGATGTCAGGGCCTGGGAAACCGTGAGGGACGCACCATAGGTGACGATGTCCGCCCCGCCGCGCGGCCAGCCGCACTCGACGGCGATCACCGCGTGTCCTTCCGCCCTCAACCGGGCGAAAACGGTCCAGAGCGGGTGCTCGGCATCCAGGCCGCGCCCGACGACGGCGACCCGGGCGCCGTCGGGCACCTCGCCTTCGCCGACCACCGCTTGAGTCGCGGCGGCGGGACCCCAGGGCACGTGACCGACGGCGAAATTGGCTCCGGTTTCAACCTGCACGATGGCCACGGGCTCCTGCCGCGCGAGCCACTTTTCGGCTGCCTCGGACACCTCGAAGGCCTCGGCGATGCGCTCGCCGTCGAGTTCCTTGGCATCGGCAACCATGCCGGAAGGCTGCGGCTGGCCGGTTTGGAGCCCTAGCTGGCCCCTGATGGCGGCCTCCTGGATTTCCGCGGCGCCCGCGGCGGGGAAGCGCGAGGACAACGCCGCCGTGCGGGCAGCGGCATCAGCCAGCCGCTCAAGGGGCAGGCGTCCCTCCTCAACGGCGTCGGCGATCGCGTTGAGCGTCCGTTCGAAGAGGGCCGGGCCTGTTTCGGAGCCCAGGCACAGCAGGTCCGCCCCGGCCACCAGTGCACGGACGGCCGCTTCAGGGACGCCTGTCTCGGCGGATGCCCCGGCCATGTCCAGGGCATCCGTGATGATGACGCCCTCGAATCCCATGTCCCGGCGAAGCAGGTCTTGCAGGATGCGCGAGGAGAAAGTGGCGGGGTGATTCGGGTCCAGGGCCTCAACCAGGATGTGGCTGGTCATGACGGTGGCGCCACCCGCCGCGACGAGCGCGCGGAACGGGACTAGTTCGCGGGCATCCAGCGTAGCGGCGTTGGCCGTGACCCGCGGGAGCGCAAGGTGCGAATCGGTGGTGGTGTCGCCGTGGCCCGGGAAGTGCTTGGCGCAGGATGCCACACCGGCGTCTTCGAGTCCACGGATCCAGGCGGCAGTGTGCCGGGCCACCAGGTCCGGTTCGGCCCCGAAGCTGCGCACGCCGATCACAGGATTGTCCGGAGCGGAATTGACGTCGGCATCCGGGGCCAGGTTGAGGTTGATGCCCAGGCCTGCGAGTTCGTAGCCGATGGCGCTGGCGCTGGCGGCGGTCAGTTCGACGTCGTCCAACCGCCCAAGCACGGCGTTGCCGGGCTGCGTTGATCCGGTGAGGTAGTGCAGACGCGTGACGTCGCCGCCCTCTTCATCGACGGCGATGAGCGTGCTCGGGGAATGGGAGCGGAGCCCGGCGCAGAGCTCGCGCAACTGCACGGGGGACGCCACATTGGTGCCGTAGAGGCACACAGCCGCGAGCCCGGCGTCGTACGCATCCAGGATCCAGACGGGGACGGCGATACCGGTGAATCCGGGCATGAGGGTGCCTGCCGCCAATCGGCGGAGGTGCGCGCGGGCGGGCCCGGTGGCAAAGGACTGGGTAGCGGGGGACTGAATCGTGTCCATGTCCGGCTCCTTTGGAGGGATGCTTATTGGGTAGTCAGGGCTGGAAACGGCAGGCGCGGCGCTCAGGCCACACCGAGCTGGTTCCACAGGACCATCACGGCGGCTCCGCGCAGGACAATGTCCTGTGCGTCTGCCGCGAGACGGACGGACACCGGTGCGGGGTCCTGGTGCAGTAGCCGCCCCAGCAGGGTCTGCTGGACGGCGTCGAGAAGGGGGCCCTCCAAGAGCTCCCGGGGTCCACTGAGGACCACTTCAGCCAAGTCGAGCGCGCCCACCACGGGCGCGAGGGCGATGGCGAGCCGCTCGCCTGCTTCCCGGAGCACGACGTCGGCCGCGGCTTCCGGCTCGGAGCTCGCCGCCGCTTCGGTGAGGGCACGTTCGAGGCTCGGAACGGACATCCAGGTTTCGAGGCAGCCGGTCTTTCCGCACTTGCATATGGTTCCGCCGTCGGTGCCGACCGTGACGTGGCCGATTTCCCCTGCCGCGGAGTGGGCACCCCGGGCACGCCTGCCGCCCACGATGAGTCCGGAGCCGACGCCGCGGCCGATTTTCACAAGGACCATGTCGTCACTGCCGCCGCCGAAGGTGTGGTCCGCGTGGACTGCGGCATCTGCGTCGTTGGAAACGAGGGTCGGCAGGCCAGTGTGTTCCTGGAGGAGGTCGCGGAGGGCAAGGTCCTTCCATTCGAAGTTGGGGGCCGTGGTGACCACGCCGTCCGCATTGACGATGCCGGGGGTCCCGACGCCGATGCCCAACAACGTGGCGGTGGCGCGCGCGACTGCCTCAGAAGCGAGTTCGAGTACCTGGTTGACCACGTCCCGCCCGGTTTCCGAAGCAATGGTGCGCTCGACGCGTTCGAGGATGTTGCCGTCAAGGTCCAGGACTGCGGCGCGCAGCACGGAATTTTCGGCCAGATCCATGCCGATCACCTGGAGGCCTTGGCGGTTGATGTCCACAAGGATGGCCGGTTTGCCGGGGCGTACTTCATCCGATTGCCCCAGTTCCACTACGTGGCCGCGCTCGAGTAGGTCCGAGACGAGGTCTGATACGGTGACGCGGGTCAGGCCCAGCGTCCTGGAGAGTTCCGCGCGGCTCATCGCACCTGCCGAGTGCAGCGTCTGGCGCACCAAGGAGAGGTTGTGGGCACGCCCATCGGAGGGCAGGGTCGCGGCGCCTGTTCGATCGGTGCGGTGGCGGTCAGTCCGGGGGCGGTCACGAAGGGCTTCCATGTGAGTTAGTAAACTCTACTAACAATCAAAGATCAAGGGTTTTCCTCGTCATATTTTTGCCGTCCCGCTCAGGGCACCGGCCCGGGGCCGGGTCTTCACTGCAGAGCAGCTGTCTTAGCGCAGCGGGACTGTGGCAATTTCCGTCTTGCCAGGTGATTTGACGGGCAGGATCACCAGCAGGCCGGCGAGGAGCACCACCATGATGCCCAGAATGCCCCAGCGTTGGGCTCCGCCCGGGGCCACGAGGGGTGTTGCCATGGTGATGCACAAGGAAAAGAGCGCCGGTGCCAGGAAGCTCACTGCCCGGCCGGTAGTGGCGTAGAGTCCGAACAATTCGCCGGATTCCCCGTCTGGCGCCAGCCTCGCGAGGTAGGCGCGGGAGGACGACTGGGCCGGTCCGACGAAGAGGCTAAGGAACAGGCCGAACACCCAGAAAGTGGTGCTGCCTGCCCAGTGGGATCCGAAGAACACGTAGTCGCCATTGCCGAGCACCAGGATTCCAGTGCCGGCTACCAGGAGCCCCATCAGGGAAATGATGATGACAGCCTTGGGTCCGATCCTGTCGTCCAGGAACCCGCCGATCATGGCACCTACGGCGGCCACCACGTTTCCGAAAATCGCGAAGAAGATGACTTGCTTGAGCTCGAATCCAAAGGTCCCGGCAGCAATGACTCCACCAAAGGTGAAGACCGCCGCGAGGCCGTCGCGGAAGATGGCACTCGCGAGGAGGAAATAGATTGTGTGCGGGCTGGTTCGATAGATCGCCACGATCCGGCGGCCCAACAGACCGTACGAGGCCAGGAATCCGAGCCTGGATTCCGTTTTCTTGACGGAAAGCTCCGGCACCGCAAAGAGGACCGGCAGCGCGAAGATGAAAAACCAGAGCGCGGAGAAAACAGCCACGAGCCTGATATTCAGGCTGTCCTGAGTGGAAGCTCCGAACCACTCAAACGACGGCTGGACGAAAAGCTGCAGCACCACGAGCAGCGCTACGATTCCGCCCAGGTACCCCATTCCCCAACCGAAGCCACTCACTTTGCCGATATTGGCAGGGGTGGAGATCTGCGCCAGCATGGCGTTGTAGTTGACGCCCGCGAACTCGAAGAACACATGGCCAAGCGCAATAAGCGATACGCCAAGGAGCAGGAACTCGGGCTTGGGGAAGACGAAGAAGCACATGCCCGTGAGGACTGCGACAATCGCTGTGTTGACCCCAAGCCATAGTTTGCGGCGGCCACCGGAGTCGGAGCGCTGGCCGGTGACGGGCGCCAGGAGGGCGATCGCGACGCCGGCAATCGCCAAGGCGGCCCCCAACGTTGCCGAGGCAGAGTCTTCACCGCCGAAGGCTTTGGACGTCAGATAAACCGTGAACACGAAGGTGGTCATGACGGCGTTGAATGCTGCGGAACCCCAGTCCCAGGAGGCCCACGCAAGAATCTGGCCCTTGTTGGACAGGGCGGGCCCGGACGCAAGCTCGGATGCCGGGTGCGGGGCCTCAGGCGCGGTTGCCATGTTCATGGACTGAATGGTAACCGCCTGAAGCGACAGTTTTGGGACGTGTTGCTGGCCGGCGTCGAACCGCACCCCTATACACCGTGGAAGCGGACATTGCTTGTCACATCCGGTTGATAAACTACCTGCACCGAACCCAACGATTGACCGCCTGCTCCAACTTTTGACAATTCATTCCTGACTTTGCGGAGATACCAGTGATCACAGTTCTTGCCGTGACCTTTGCAGCGGCAACTGTGGCGCCTTGGATCTTCCGGAAACTCCAGCGGAATGCCTTCTACGTCCTCGCAGCGGTTCCAGCCGGGGCCTTCGTCTGGCTGCTTTTGCAGTATGACCAGATCTGTCCCGGAAAAGGCGGGGACCCAACCGGCGGCTTCGTCGAAGAGACCCTCCCCTGGATTCCAAACCTCAAGCTTGAGTTTGCCTTCCGCCTGGACCCCCTGGCCTGGGTGATGTCCTTGCTGGTCCTGGGTGTCGGCGCGCTCGTCTTGGTCTATTGCGCCCGTTACTTCAAGAACAAGGACGCCGATCTGGGCGGGTTCGGGGCCCAACTGCTTGCCTTCGCCGGTGCGATGTTCGGCCTGGTGACGGCCGACGACCTCCTGATGATGTTCATCTTCTGGGAGCTCACCACAGTCCTGTCCTATCTGCTGATCGGTTACGCGCGCACCCGCCTCGCCGCCCGGCGCTCAGCGCTGCAGGCCCTCATCGTGACCACCGCCGGTGGCCTTGCCATGCTCGTCGGCCTGATCATTCTGGGCCAGGTGGCCGGAACGTACCGGATTTCGGCGGTCATGGCTCAAGCAGCCACCCTCGTCACGGGACCGGCGCAGGGAGCTGTCGCTGCCGCCGTCGTACTCATCCTGGTAGGTGCGATTACCAAATCGGCGCTCGTCCCGTTCCACTTTTGGCTCCCGGGTGCCATGGCCGCCCCCACGCCGGTGAGCGCCTACCTGCACGCAGCCGCCATGGTGAAGGCCGGTATCTATATCGTGGCGCGCATGGCGCCGGGGTTCAGCGAAAGCCCCTACTGGTTGCCGCTGGTGCTCGGACTGGGCCTGGCGACGATGCTTGTGGGCGGGTATCGGGCGCTCCGGCAGACCGATATCAAGCTCATCCTCGCCTACGGCACAGTCAGCCAACTCGGGTTCCTGACCATGGTGGTGGGCCTCGGCCGGCCAGACGCCGCGCTCGCCGGACTCGCGCTCCTGCTGGCACACGGACTCTTCAAGGCTTCGTTGTTCCTAGTGGTGGGCATCATCGACCACCAATCCGGCACACGCGATATCCGCAAGCTCTCCGGGGTGTACAAGTCCTCGCGGGCCCTTGCCATCGTGGCTGGGATCGCCGCCGCGTCCATGGCCGGAATACCGCCGCTGGCGGGCTTCGTGGCCAAGGAATCCGTGTTCGAGGCGTTCGTTCACTACGGCGCCGGACCCTCCGGCGCGGGCGCTGCGTCGCAACCCTGGGGACTGATCATCCTGGCGGGTTTGGTCCTGGGGTCCATTCTCACTTTCGCTTACAGCGCCCGCTTCATGTGGGGTGCGTTCGCCACCAAGCCGGGCGTGGACCGGACGCCGTTCAAAGCCGTCCAGCCATCGTTCCTGGCGGCGCCCGCCATCCTGAGCGTCCTCACCATGGTGTACGGCCTGTGGCCGGATCCGGTTGACGCGTGGATCCAGCCGTATGCGGCCCTTTTTGCAGGGCACGACGCCGGAGCAGACAGTGCCGTTGCCGGTCACCTCGCGCTGTGGCACGGGTTGACGACCGCGTTGGGCCTGACCGCCGTAACGTTCGCGGCCGGCGTTGTGATGTTCTACGGCCGGAACCTCGTGTCCCGGGCGCAGAGCCGTATCCCGGACTGGGTGGACGGCGATCGCGCCTACCAGCGCACCATCGGTGCACTGGACGACGTCGCAGTGTGGGTTACGGGGCGCACGCAGCGCGGTTCCCTGTACTTCTACTTGGCAGTCATCCTCACGGTGGCTTTCGCTGTCCCGCTGACGGCCCTCATCATGGCCAACAAACCACTTCCGGGTGGTCTCTACCTGATCGACCCGAACTCGCCGCTCCAGCTGATCGCCGCGGCGGGAATCGTTGTTGGCGCGCTGGCCGCCGTTCGTGCCAACAAGCGCTTCCTCGCCGTGCTGATGGTCTCCGTCACCGGCTACGGCATCGCCCTGATGTTCGCGTTGCAGGGAGCCCCGGACCTCGCCCTGACCCAGATGCTCGTGGAGACCATCATCCTGGTGGCCTTCGTCCTGGCGATGCGCAGCCTCCCGCCGGAGCTCCGGGACCGTACCGGCGGCAAGTACCGGGTGGTGCGCGTCATTATCGGTGTGGCGTTCGGCGTCACCATGATCTTCGTGGCGATCTACGCCATGGGAGCCCGGATCGCGGAGCCTGTGTCGCTCTCCTTCCCCCGGCTTGCCTACGAAGGCGGCGGCGGCCTCAACGTCGTCAACGTGACGCTCGTGGACATCCGGGCGTGGGATACCTTCGGTGAGATTTCGGTGCTCGCGGTTGCGGCTACCGGCGTCGCGAGCTTGATCTTTGTGCGCAGCCGGGGTGAGCGCCTCAACAAGGCGGCCACGGTGCCCGAAGGCACCGTGGGAAGGCGCGCCGCCGTCGGGGGCAGTTCGCGCGAGGACGCTTCACTTGCACTCGTGCGCAAGTTCGCCGGATCCCTGACGGACCCCTGGCTTGTGGCTGGCCGAACCTTGGCACCCGAACGCCGTTCCATCATTTTCGAGGTGGTTACTCGGCTGATTTTCCACTCGCTGATCGTTTTCTCGGTGTATCTGCTGCTGGCGGGACACAACCTTCCGGGCGGCGGCTTCGCAGGCGGACTCACGGCCGGGCTCGCCCTGACCATCCGCTATTTGGCCGGCGGACGCTTCGAGTTACGGGAAGCCGCACCGATCAGCGCAGGCATGCTGCTCGGAACCGGTCTTGCGACGGCGGCCGCGGCGGGCTTCGTTCCGCTGCTTCTGGGCGGCCAAGTGTTCCAAAGCGCCATCATCGGGTTCTGGCTGCCGCTGTTCGGTGACATCAAATTCGTCACCTCCACGATCTTCGACATCGGCGTTTACCTCGTGGTGGTAGGCCTTGCATTGGACGTGTTGCGCAGCTTGGGAGCCGAGATCGACGAACACTTCGAAGAGACCGCAAGCGGGGACGCAGGTGGTTCCGGGGTAGCCCGGTCCGAAGCTTCCACGCCCACGGCCACCGGGGCTGCTGCGTCGGAGGCATCCACGGCAACCGGGAAGGGGACACCATGAGCGTCAACCTGACCTTGTTGATCGTCATGGGCTTGCTGTATGCCTGCGGAATTTATCTGATTCTGGAACGCAGCCTGACCCGCGTGCTGCTGGGGCTCATGCTTCTGGCCAACGCTACCAACCTGCTGATCCTGTCCACCGGCGGCTATGCCGGACTTGCTCCACTCTTCAACAAATCGACGGATCCGCGCGACTACAACGATCCTTTGCCACAAGCGTTGATCCTGACGTCCATCGTGATTTCCTTCGCGGTGACGGCCTTCATGCTCGGCATGATCTACCGGACCTGGGCTTTGGCACGCCAGGACGATATCCAGGATGACGCTGAAGACCGCCGCGTGGCCAAAACGCCCAGCTTTGACGCCGAGGACGATTCCGTGGTCCCCGAGGAAACGTCGGAGTTCCCGGTTACTGCAGTCACCGAAGCAGCCAAGGAAGGAGGCCCCGAGTGAACATCGCCAGCCTGGCGCCGCTCGCCGTCGTCCTCCCCATCCTCGGTGCCGCACTGACATTCGCCCTGAACAGGAACCCGCTGGCGCAGCGCGTGGTCAGCATCGGCCTGTTGTCCCTTACCCTGCTCCTGGAATGCTTGCTCCTTGCCTCGGTCTGGACCACGGGCACGGCATCTGTCACGTTGGGCGCCTGGCAACCGCCCTGGGGCGTGGTGATGGTGGTGGACCAGTTCTCTTCGCTCATGCTGGTGGTTTCCTCCGTCATCAGCCTCGCCGTGCTGATCTACGCGACGGGTCAAGGCATGGCCGACGGCGACCGTGAAGCACCGGTGTCGATCTTCCACCCGACCTACTTGATCCTGGTGGCCGGTGTTTCCAACGCCTTCCTCACGGGTGACCTTTTCAACCTTTACGTCGGTTTCGAAATCCTGCTCACAGCGAGCTATGTGCTTATGACACTTGGTGGGACCGGTCCGCGTATCCGCGCAGGGGTCACCTATGTGGTGGTTTCCGTGGTGTCTTCGGTGTTGTTCCTGATCGCCATTGCGATGATTTACGGAGCCACGGGAACAATCACCATGGCGGACCTCGCCATCAAGCTTGCCGAGTTGGACCCGGGTACCAGGAATTTGCTCCACGTCATGCTGCTGGTGGCGTTCGGCATCAAAGCCGCGGTGTTCCCGCTGTCCTTCTGGCTCCCTGACTCGTATCCGACAGCCCCCGCACCAGTCACCGCTGTGTTCGCCGGCTTGCTCACCAAAGTAGGCGTCTACGCGATGGTTCGTACGGAGACGCTTCTGTTTCCGGGGGACACGTTGAATACCCCGTTGATGGTTGTGGCGCTACTGACCATGCTGGTGGGTATCCTCGGCGCCATAGCCCAGAGCGACATAAAACGTTTGCTCTCCTTCACCTTGGTCAGCCATATCGGTTACATGGTGTTCGGCCTGGCGATGTCCTCGATTGCGGGGCTTGCTGCTGCCGTCTTCTACGTGGCCCACCACATCACCGTCCAAACGAGCCTGTTCTTGGTGACGGGTCTGATCGAGCGCCGCGGAGGGAGCTCGTCCATGGACAGGCTCGGTGGACTGGCCAAACTGTCCCCGCTCCTTGCGCTCTTGTTCTTCATTCCCGCCATGAACCTCGCCGGAATCCCGCCGTTCTCGGGGTTCCTGGGGAAACTAGGGCTCATCCAGGCCGGCATTGCCCTGGGAACGCCTTTGGCTATTACCTTGGTGGTGGGCGGGGTGGTCACCAGCCTCTTGACTTTGCTGGCCGTTGCCCGCGTATGGAACCGCGCATTCTGGCGGAAACCCGAGGATGCGGAGTACCCGGACCCCGTGCTGAAGGACAGGGCCGGCGTCGGACTGCTTCCGCGGACCATGGTGGGGCCAACCGCCGCGCTAGTGGTCTTTGGCGTGGCGTTGACCGTCTTTGCAGGTCCGCTGTTCCAATTGGCCGGCAACTCCGCGGAACAGATGCTGGACCGCACGGCATATATCCGCTCCGTGCTTGGCGAGCATGCCCGGATTCCAGGAATCGCCGCGCCAGTGCAAGGGGGTGGCAAGTGAGCCGCAGGCGGATTTCATTCCGCACCGAATTGCCCCTGCTGGTCTGGCTGGTAGTCGTCTGGGGAGCTCTCTGGCGGGACTTCAGCCCGGGCAACCTCGTCTTCGGTGCCTTGATTGCAGTGATAGTGGCCAGGATCTTCTACTTGCCTCCCGTGGAGCTCAGCGGACGCTTCAACGTGCTGCGTGCCATTCCTTTCGTCGTGGTGTTCCTTGGCAAAGTGGTGGCCGCGAGCTTCCAGGTCATGTACTTGGCGATCTTCCGCGGGCCCTCGGTGACCAACGCCGTCGTCGCTGTTCCGTTACGAAGCCATTCTGACCTCATGGTCACGGCCACGGGACACGTGATTTCGCTGATCCCGGGTTCGCTGGTGGTTGAGGTGGACCGCTCTACGTCCACGCTTTACATCCACGGGCTCAATGTCCGGAACGATTCAGACACCGCCAAGCTGCGCCGGGAAGTCCAGGACACCGAGGCCTCTTTGATACGGATCATGGGCACACAGGCGGAAGTAGACGCACTCCAGGCCGAAGGCTGGCCTGCAACGAGGGGAGCCAGTTCATGAAAGACATCGTGCTGATCGTTACGGCGGTGATTCTCAGCCTCGCGGCGGCCGGCGCGATCTACAGGATCGCCGTCGGGCCGTCCCTGTTGGACCGCGTGCTCGCCTCAGACGTTCTCCTGGCCATCCTGGGCGCGGCACTGGCGATCGACATGGCCGTTAACCGGCATCTCAATAACCTCGTGGTGCTCGTGGCGCTGACGTTGATCGGGTTTGTCGGTTCGGTGACAGTGGCCCGCTTCGTGGCCGACCGGAGGGGACAGGCCAATGACTCCTAACGCCACCGGTGTGGATGCCGTGATCGATGCAGTGACCGCGGTGCTGCTGATTGTTGGTGCGCTGATGTCATTGGGCGCGGCAATCGGCTTGTTGCGCTTCCCGGACCTCATGAGCCGCATGCACGCAGCCACCAAGCCGCAAGTATTAGGGCTGTTCCTGGTCTTGGCGGCCATCGGGCTGCAGCTGCGCGAATGGTGGGTATGGCCGGTGCTGCTGGTCGCCTGGATTTTCCAACTGCTGACAGTGCCGGTGTCCGCACACATGGTGGGGCGTGCAGGCTACAGGACGAAGCACCTCCACCCCGAACTGCTCAGCGCAGACGAACTCGAGGCCGTGGTGTTGCGTGCTGCTGGTGAGCGGGCAGCCGAGAAAGCCCAAGAAGCAGGCCCGGATGCGTCCCAGAGCCGGAACGGTGGGCACCCGGGCGGCATCGCAGGGGATAGCGGGCCCAAGGGGAATGGCGGCGCGTCGTCCTAGACGATGTCCGGCGTCTTCGAGAAGCGTGAGATGGCGCGCTGGGTACTGCGGCCGGCTACAACCTGGATGATGGTGCTGACAGCGGCCGAAATCAGGGCGAAGGTCAGCGCTGAGCGCAGGCTGGTTTCCATGTCGTCGTGGCCTTTGGGCGGCTTGTTGCCCGTGGCCTTTTCCCACAATGCGTTGACGAGCTTGCTGCCGACGATTCCTGCGCCGATGCTCACACCGGTGCCGAGCAATTTGAAGAGCAAGTTCATTCCGGGACTCCTTGCGGGAGGAAACAGGACCATCCCCAGCCTAACCCCACTTCAGGACAGTCACGGCGCAACGGATGGGGGTTGGCGCCTGAGCCGGAAGAACTCCTGCAGGGCTCCGGGCTCCGGCCGCACGGGCACGATGTCACGCTCTTCAGCCAACACAGCCTCCACCGTGCCGAGAGCGAGCAGTTCATCCAGCAGGACCAAAGTGGGCGGCATGAGCTTGAGGGTTCCCGCGGCCTCGGCATCCAGGATTCCACGGACTGGCATCCACAGTGATGACGACGCCTCCGTCGTCTGGTGCCGCGGCTCAGCCCCAACTGACGGGCAGGCAACGTAGAAGTACGTGTCGAAGCGCTTGGGCTGGTCTTCCGGAGTGACCCAGTTGGCCCATGGGCGGAGGGTGGCGGCGTCGAGCTTCAGCCCGGCCTCTTCGAACACCTCACGTTGCGCGGCCGCCAGCACCCGGCCGGCGTTGTGCCGAGCCGATGCAGGCTCGACGGCGATGCTGCTCCGGTGCCATGCTGCGGCATGCTGCTCAACGACGTCGTCCGTGAAGTTCCAGCCGGTGCTGTCCGCATGATCCACCCGGCCCCCGGGGAAGACGACCATGCCCGCGGCGAAATCCATCGTGGACACCCGGTGCTGGACGAACACTTCCAGATCGCTCACGGCACCTTCGGAAATCGCCGCACCGCCGGCACCTTCAAAACGGGCCGAACCTCCAGGGCTCGCGGGAATGGGCGCGTCGCGGACAAGGATCACGCTTGCGGCGAGCCTCGGTTCGGCCACGGTGGTGCTGTTCGCTTCGCTAGTGCCTGTCAAGACCGCTCCTTTGCCCTGCTTGCTGCGTCGGATTCTGCTGGATCATTCTCCCAGCTTCGGTGGCCGCCCGCGCCATTTCGGGCTTGCCCGCGCCGGCCCTGCGAGTGATCCAGCAGAATCCGTCGCTTTCCGCTCGGCAACCCCGCCAAGGTGTAAACTGAACCACGCCCAAAAGGGTTGATTGATAGCGACAGGGGAGCGCCGCCGTCGGGCTCGCAGCAATGCGGCACGGAGGAGGGGCGCTGAGAGTGCGGACAGCCGCAGACCCTCGAACCTGATCCGGCTAGTACCGGCGCAAGGGAGTCGAGTTCTCATAGTGTCCGGAACCGGCGGCGGAAGCCGTTCGCAGGCAAACCGGAAACACTTTCCCCTCCTGTTCCTCAGGAGGACAAAATGACTGGTATTTCTGCAAGGCCGGGCCTCACCAAGCCTGGATACAACTGGCGCGTCGTGGACATCGTCGTGGCAGCACTGATCTCCATCGCCGGCGGCGTGATCTTCTGGGCTTGGGACCAGATGGCCGCGCTGGTTTCGACCCCGATGAACGCCGCCTACCCGCCCGTGACCGGCATCATCGCCGGCGGCTGGATGATTCCGGCCGTGCTGGGCATGCTCATCATCCGCAAGCCGGGTGCGGCAATTTTCTGTGAGACGGTCGCCGCCACCAGTGAGCTCATCATGGGTTCCCAGTACGGCACCACTGTGTTGATCTCGGGCCTGCTCCAGGGGCTCGGTGCAGAACTCATCTTCTTGGCATTCATGTACAAGAAGTTCAACCTGCCGGTATCCCTGTTGGCCGGAGCCGGTGCGGGCCTGTTCTGCGGGCTGAACGACTCCTTCCTGCCGTGGGGCTGGAACATCGCCTACGAAGCCGTCGACAAGCTCGCGTACATCGCGTTCTGCACGGTTTCCGGTGCCGTCATTGCCGGCGCGCTGGCCTGGATCGCCACCCGCGGCCTGGCCAAGACCGGGGTGCTGAGTGCGTTCGCGTCCCGCAAGGCCGCCTCGGAGCCCGTCTTTTCCTGATGCCCAGTCCTGATTCCGGCACCCCTGCTGTGGTGCGACCCGCCGCAATTTCCGCGCAAGGTTGGGGCTGGCGGCACGCGGGCCGCACCACGCAGGCTATCCACGCCCTGGACCTGGACATCCGTCCGGGGGAGCGGGTTCTGCTGCTTGGCCCCTCGGGCGCGGGCAAGTCGACGCTCCTGCATGCCCTCGCGGGCGTGCTGGGCGAAGAAGGCGACGACGCCGACGAAACCGGCTCGTTGCTGGTGGACGGCGTCTCGCCGAGGGCCCAGCGGGGACGTGCCGGACTCATGCAGCAGGACCCCGAAACCCAGGTGGTGCTTTCCCGCTTGGGTGACGACGTCGCCTTCGGTGCCGAGAATCTTTGCGTGCCGGGGAAGAGATCTGGAAGCGGGTCCATGAAGCGCTCGACGACGTCGGGCTTCGGAATAGTGCCAGCGGCAGCTTTGCGCTGGACCACCCGACGTCGGCCCTCTCCGGTGGGCAGAAACAGCGCCTCGCGCTGGCTGGCATCCTGGCGATGCGGCCAGGCTTGATCCTCCTGGACGAGCCGACCGCCAACCTGGATCCTGCCGGTGTGCTGGAGGTCCGTGACGCCGTAGGCCGTTGCCTGGACAAGACCGGCGCCACCCTGGTGGTGGTGGAGCATCGGGTCTCGGTGTGGAAAGACCTGGTGGACCGGATCGTGGTTCTCCAGCCGGGCAGCTCCTCTGAGGGGGGCTCGACGCCGGCGGTGCTCCTGGACGGCGACCCGGACACGGTTCTGGCGCAAGCAAGGGACATGCTCACTGCAGCGGGCGTCTGGGTGCCCGGTTACGTGCCGGCCACCCGGCCACGTTCCAGAACAGCAGCCGGCTCCGGTGCGACGGGCGGTGGAGAGTTGCTGCTCGCCACCCGGGAGCTTGCGGTGTCACGCGAACGGGCACGCCGCCGCGGGTTCACAACCATCCCGCCTCATCCTGTGCAGACCGGACTCGACGCCCAGGTGCTCGCCGGCCAAGCGCTGACCATCACGGGCCCCAACGGCGCCGGGAAATCTACCTTCGCTTTGACCCTCGCGGGCCTGCTGGCTCCCGTGTCCGGCACGGTGACTGCCGCCGTCGGGCTCAGCGACGGCGCTGGCGCCGATCCTTTCAAATGGAAGGCCCAGCAACTGATCTCGCGAATCGGAACCGTGTTCCAGGAACCGGAACACCAGTTCGTCACCGGCCGGGTGTTCGACGAGTTGATGTTCGGACCCAAGCACCTTGGACACGGCGAGGAGCGCGTGGACGAATTGCTGGAACGGCTGCGGCTGAGGCACTTGGTGGACGCCAATCCGTACACGCTCTCCGGCGGGGAAAAGCGCCGGCTGTCCGTGGCCACCGTGCTTGCCGCGCACCCGCGGGTCCTGGTGCTGGACGAACCCACTTTTGGCCAGGACGCCAATACCTGGGCTGAGCTTGCGTCCTTCCTGTCTGAGCTGCTCGACGCCGGCACCTCCGTGGTTTCCGTGACGCACGACCAGGAATTCAGCTCCGTCCTCGGCGGCACCGAGATGCGGCTCGCGCCTGCCTTCCAAGGTGGCGCCCGGCTGGAAGCGGGTGCGGCATGAGGGAAGCGTTGAGCCTGCGCGGCAACAATGCCCTCCTGACACGCGCGAATCCGCTGGCCAAGTTCGTGGCGGTCTTCCTGATCACCTTGGTGCTGGCGTTGTCCATTGACATGGTGTCCGCCTCGACAGCGCTCCTCGGCGAATTGGCGTTGTTCCCCCTCGCGGGGCTGACCGTGCGCTTGCTGTGGCAGCGGGGCTGGCCCTTGATCATCGCGGCAGCGCTGGGTGGCTGGAGCACCGCGATCCTGTCAGCTGTCAGCGGCAGGATACTGCTCGACGTCGGGATCTGGTCTATCAGCGAAGGCTCGCTGCAGCTGGGACTCGGGTTCATGCTGCGAGGCTTAGCGATCGCGCTGCCGGCCGTTCTCCTGATGAGTTGCACCGATCCCACCGATCTTGCCGATGCCCTGGCGCAGAAGGCGAGACTGCCGCACCGCTTTGTCTTGGGTACCTTGGCGGCGCTGCGGCTCGTGGGACTCATGGCGGAGGAGTGGCAGACCATCGGCATGGCACGGCGCGCGCGAGGTGTCGGCTCGCATGGTAGCCCGCTGCAACGGTTCAAGGCCATGCTCGGCCAGAGCTTCGGCCTGCTTGTCCAAGCGATCCGCCGGGCATCCCGCCTGGCCGTAACCATGGAGGCACGTGGCTTCGGCGGTGGCCGGCGAACCTGGGCGCGCGAATCCACCTACAGCCGGTTGGATGCCTGGGTCCTGGTGGGTGGGATGTTCATCGCAGCCGCGGCTGTGCTCGCAGCCCAATGGGCAGGGACGTGGCACTTCGTCTGGCTGAAGCAGCCCAACTGACTCGCAGTTGTTGCCGTTTTGAGGCCTCATAGCGACTGTGGAGTCTCATGACTTAATGGACACTTATGTCTCATGACTTCGTGGACAGTGTGTCTCAGGACCTCGTAGACAGACGGGGCGGGTTTGCTCTGGTTCATGAGCAAACCCGCCCCGAAGATCAGTGTCCGTCATGCCGTTGCTACGTGGCCGGCCGATGCGCCACGCGGTGCCGTGAGCGCGTTCTGCACCGAACACGGTGTCTCGCGTGCCTGGTTCTACAAGGTCCGCACGGCGGCCGGACGCGTCGGGCCGGTGAAGGCCCTGGAGATCAAGCGCCCGGTGCCGTTGACCAGCCCGAAAGCCACGGCACCGGCGATGGTCGAACTCCTCCTGGCCACCCGGGCGGATCTTGAGGCCAAGGGGCTGGATCACGGCCCGTTGTCGGTAATCGCAAAGCTGTCCCGGCAAGGCTTCGCCCCGCCGTCCCGGGCGACGGTGGCCAGGATCTTCGACCGGGCCGGTGTCGTGGTGCCCGAGCCGCGGAAGAAGCCCCGCAGCGCCTACCAGCGGTTCGTCTACCCGCAACCGAACGCGTGCTGGCAGATCGACGCGACCGAGTGGCGGCTGGCCGACGGGAAGACCGTGGCGGTCTTCCAGCTCCTCGATGACCACTCCCGCCTGGCCCTGGCCTCCCTGGCGGCCACCGGGGAAACGAGCGAGGCCGCGATCGCCGTCGTCGCCCTGGCCATCGAACGCCACGGCGTGCCGGAGAAATTCCTCTCCGACAACGGCGCAGCCCTGAACCCGACCCGCCGCGGACGCACCGGCGCACTCGTGGAGTTCCTCAAATCCCACGGGGTGGAACCGATCACCGGCAGACCGGGCAAACCCACCACCCAGGGCAAGAACGAACGCTTCCACCGCACCCTGCACCAGTACCTGCACCGCCAGCCGGCGGCCCCGTCGATTCCCGTCCTGCAAGCCCAGATCGATGCCTTCGACCACTACTACAACACCGAACGCGAACACCAGGCCCTGCCCGGGGCCCTGACCCCGCAGGAAGCCTGGGACGCGACCCCGAAAACACCCGCACCGGCCCTCCCGGAACCCGCCATGACCGTTCCGGCACCGGCACAGAGCACGCAACGGCTCGTCAGGAACGACGGCCGCGTTACCGTGCTGGGAACCGCGTTCAACATCGGCCAGGACCAGGCCGGGAGCACCGTGCACATCGTTTACGACCACGCCGAGATCATGTTCTTCGACACCCGCGGCACCGAGATCACCACCCACCCCCTGCCTGTCAAAGGCACCCGCTACGTCGGCAACGGCAAACCCTCAGGCATCGCAGCAGACCCCGCCGGAGCACGCCGGAAACGGACACGCTACCCGCGCCTCAAACCACCCACGGACGAAGTGTCCACGAAGTCATGAGACATCAACCGTCCACAAGGTCATGAGACATGAACTGTCCACGAGGTCCCGAGACATGACAAGGCCTCATAGCGACAACAACTGCCAGTCAGTTGGGTATTGTCGGGCGGTGGGCCCGCATGAGTGCGCCCGTACCGCCGTCGAACTGGGTTGTGTGAAAGCTCGGCGCCTTGGCGACTTCCACGAACCCCCATCTACGATGCAACTCGATCGACGCCAGGTTGGACGCGTTGACGACATACCAAGCTTCCGACGTGCGGCGCCATATCCAATCAAGTCGGGCTTGGGTCAGTGCTGTGCCGATGCCTCTGCGTCGATGTTCCGGCTGCACGGTGATCCCGCCCAGATAATGGCCCTTGGGAGCGAGGCCGTCGTCATGGTCCCAGAAGTGGGTCTTCCCCCAACCGGCAAGCTCTCCGACGTCGGACACTCCGCGCACAAAAGCGACCACCACGAGGCGGGTGTCGTCGTCGATTGCTTTTTCCAAGCTGTTGGCGGCTGGAAGGGCGAGGCCAGCTTTGGCCTGGATGTCGAGAATGCGGGCGATGTCACTGGTTTTGGCCGGGCGGATTTCCGTACCTAGCTCAGGGGACACACAGTTGGAAAAGCCGTTTGCGCTCATTCGAGTGAGCCTCCCTCCCAGTCGCGGTCGTGTCAATGCATATCGCACCAAACGACTATCTTGACGATAATGCGGCGTGTTGCACCATAAAATGGGCCCTCGTAGACCATCCATGATATTTATTGGTTATGACGCAACCGACTGCCGAACATGTAGGTCACCTTCTTCGCGACGCCCGCGGCGAAAAGGGCTGGACACAGGGACAGCTCGCCTCGGAACTGGGCACCAGCCAAAGCGCCATTGCCCGTATGGAACAGGGCAAGCAGAACCTCAGCCTCCGGATGATCGAACGCCTCGAGTCCATCTTC